>NZ_JBEPLI010000010.1:0-55222 GCF_040545155.1 Bartonella silvatica | reverse complement strand
TGAGTTATGTTTTAAAGAGATTAACCTATTGAAATATAATATTTTTAATTTTTCTCATTTAAAAAAATAATAGAGGCTCTAAAAAGAACTGACAACACTGATATTAAAAGGGATTTTGATAATCTCTATAATTATCAGTTTTTCTTTAGATGTTTTCATAACAGTCTATAAATTACAATTATCCTATTTATCGTTTCTCTTATGAAAATGAAAAATGATGCGATGGCTGTAAAGAAGATAACAGCTATAGAGAATGCGTAAAAACAATAGCTTTGTTTGAATAAAGCAAAAATGCAAATGAATGCATTGGTTATAAGAGCGCGGTGCCTATTAAGACAGTTCAAATGATAAATGCGTTATAAACAAAATTCACAAAAAAATTTTAAATTCATTTAGTAAAAAAACTGATAGATTATAAAGATAAAAATACGCATTATGAGAGCGTTTTTAAATATTATAAATGTATAGATTCAAACAATAACGCAATCGTTTTATAAAGCCTATAATATATCTTTAAACGCATATAAATATAAAAGAAGCAATTAATAAGCATATGATATTATCAATACACAACGTATTTAAAAAAATACAAAAAATATCAAAAAAGATAAAATATTATTTGACAATAAATACGTATTTTGTTATATAAATAATCAAGTGCTTAACAACACTAAACAGTAAGCGAATAGGTTGCGATAAACCTAATCCTATTAAAAACTGACTATCTTTTATGCTTTTGTTAGCATATATAGTGATTTTGTCGGGTGTAGTTACACCATACAATACCCATTTATGGGAAAAGTGTAACGACGGACTTACTGCCGTGTTTGTTAGCACCCGGCGCCTCTATAGAGGTGTCAATAACAAACATTTAATCAGTAAGGTTTAAATATGACAAATATATTAAACAACACCCCCGTTAATAAGAAAAAAACATCAAAAAAATATGAATTTACAAGCGAAATGGATTGCGTAGCTGGTCATTTCTTATATCGCATTCGGGCTTTAAGAGATTTTGGGGATGTTAAAGCTGGCGATCTAGGCGGCTTTATTGAAAAGGAAAGCAACTTATCTCATGATGGCAATTGCTGGGTGTATGACAAAGCGCGTGTTTTTGAAAATGCAAGGGTTTATCACAATGCTAAAGTCAAAGGCTTTTTTGTAGACGTTTATGGCGATGCACGTATTTATGGCAATGCTATTTTTCAAGGCATGGCAATAAATGATTATTGTGAGGTTTATGGCAATGCACATGTTGAAAATGCCGTTATCATCGAAGGCAATGTTAAAATTTATGATAACGCCCGTGTAAGTGGTCATGCTCATATTTCTGATATGTCTGTTATTTGTGATAATGCTCATGTCGGGGGCAATGCAAAAATAAGTGATGGTGCTTATATCTGTGATGATTCCTATGTCGTTGATGATGCCGTGGTTTGTGGTTCTTATGTATCTGGTTCTTCTTGTGTTCATAGTGCTGCCTCTTTAACAGAAGATGATCAAATTCATGATGAAGCAATTCCAAGATTTGGGAGTGATGATGATTATTACCGTCATGAATATTATGACGAGGCAATGTAATTAACACTAGGCGCGGCGGGGGCGCCCCTCTTTAAACATTTCATTCTAAAATTCAAATCTATTTATAAAGGAATTGTGTTATGCAAAAGAAGTTTGCACTCACAAATGAAACGCGTGTAATTAGTAATCAAATTCTTTATCGCATTAAAGCTTTAAAAGATTTTGATGATGTTAAGACGGGGGATTTAGGGGGTTTTATTGAAAAGGAAGCTAATCTATCCCATGATGGCAATTGCTGGGTTTATGATAAAGCTTGTGTGTATGGCTATGCCGTCGTTGCTGAAAATGCAAAAATACGGCATTTTTCTCAAGTTTGTGGTCAAGTCTATGGGAATTGTGAAATCTATGGCAAGGCTTTCATCTCTCAATACGCAAAAATTTATGACCATGCTTGTGTCTATGGCAATGCTCATGTTTCTTATGATGCTACGGTTTTTAGTTATGCAAGGGTCTATGGTCGTGCCATTGTTGCTGGCTCGGCTCGTATTCATAGCTATGCCAAGGTTTTATTCTATACTAAGGTCTGGGGTCGCGCTTATGGCAATGCGAAATTAACCAAGAAAAGCAAAGTAAAGGAAGTTCCTATAAATTATGAGGTTTATGAAAGCGATAACCTTGTCAAGATTGTTGATGAAACAGAATAAAAATAGACATGGGGGTGCCTTCTTGATGGCTATAAACGCATTATAAGATAATGCTTAATATACATATCATAAAAGAGAGCATTCATAAAAGAAAGCCGTGCCAAGTGATATGACGCGGCTTTCAAATATGATTCTAATGATAAAAAATAATCATCCACAATGGAGTAATGAATGCATATATACAAAACGTATCATATTGCAAGCGCTCTATGAAAGATATGAAAACTTATCAAAAGGAACGTAAATGATGCATATGATCTTTAATCACTCATTTGAATGAGAGAGCCTATAAACGCTTGTTATGGCTATCAAACCTATCAAACAAATCAAAACGCTCGGTAGCTTTAACAATCCAATCAAAAGAAAATGCATATTAAGTGAATGTCTTGTAAAAACGTTCTTTTTAGCTTGCAAGCATTGGTTTTTAAAAACAGATTTTCATAAGATAAATAAACAAACGCTTTTATAAAGTGTAAGGTTTTCAAGATTTTGCTCTGCTGTGAAATCTAGATCTTCGTTTTTCATAAATAAAACGTTTTTAAGAGCAAATGATAACTAAGTTATAACTGTAATAAAAAACGTATCATAAAATTTATGAACTGTTATGCATGATAACTGCTTTTCATTTCATTTGAACGTTTACATGCGTTATAATATTTACGTCATGATTTGCTTTTTATGGTCTATTCATACATGGCAATCTTATATAAAAAATGGTCAAATGAATCACGTATAAAAGTGTGGATTCTTAAGTGGATTCATATAAAATAATTATACACAAGCTATTGACTTTATTTCATTTTTTGATATTATTCCGATTAAAGGTCATATGAATATCCATTATCTTAATACTAATATCACGTCCCTATTGTTCTCTATAAAGCTAGAGCAATATCCCCGATAGTTTGTACGAAACATAGGAATATTTTACGTCCCCTTACCACAAGTCTTAACATGATTTCTGCCTTCTTATAATATCATAGCAAACATCTATTATATCTGCAAGATACCCCTTAAAACTAGAGTGAAATTCATAAAATATGCTTCAAATCAATTTCTTTCATATAGTGTTTTATAACATTAACTTTGATACTAGATGAGAGATTCAAGTAATATGAGATTTTCTCATTCTAAACTTGTGTATTTTGTATCAATCAAAACTATACTCTGGCACATCACGAATGTAGAAAGCGTAAGGACAAAAACATTAGAAGAAGGAAGCAAAAATATTATCAAGCATCTTAATACAAGAGTTACCACAACATTTCCAAATTAGTAAGTATAATAATAATGCTGGTTTACTCCTTAAAAAGTGTAACAATGAAGGAGCAAAGTGGCTTTATTGTTATAGCATTCACGATTTGGGCACTGTGAAACGCTCTTGGAATTTTAAGAGGAGTTTTCTTTCAAGCAAGTATTTGAATATGTAACAATAATGGCGCTCTGGTTGGTGTGAAGTGCATGACCTCATTAAAGGATGCGATGGTAGAAGTATGAATTTATTCATATTTTTCGTTATTTAAAAGATATTTTAATAAATACTTTTGAAAGGTAAAAAGCTGGAACAAAAGGCTATGATAACCTTGGAGATGGGGCTTTTACCTTTATATCCCCCTCAGTTTATTGTCTTCCTTTTTCAAAAAATATACAGCAGATATATAATACACTCACCCCTATTTGGCATACAAAGGTTGCAATAATTAATAGAGCTTTATCTCTATTAATTTTTGTCTCAAATATGCAGCTAGATTACACCTGAATATGATTTACAAGCAATAGAAAAAGCACGCGCTCTTTTTATCCTTAACGGAATTCCCCAAAATAATGGAATAACGAACACAAAGTAGAGACAATATTTCCCGAAAGTTTGATATCAGCTTTCTATGTCACAAATATTTTATTAGAAATGAAGTAGATATAACTCCTATGAATTATTTTAAAGCAAAAATCTTTAAGGAGAAAGCCATTGTAATATTGGGAAACTGAAAAATAAAATGTTAACTCACACTTTCGATAGAAATTTTAGTTTGTGATTAAATATGATTTCTTACATTATTCTTTGTATTCAATGTTTGTCGATAAATTCTTATATTTTCTATAGAAATATTGAAGCATATCATAAAAGTTTTTTAATATTATAAATCATTATGTAATGGAAATAATGACCTCATTTTATTGAGGCGCCTTACAAAAAACGTTCACAACATGTTGAAATATTTATTTTTTATATGAAAAATAATTTGCCCCCACTTAAATTAAAGCAGGGGCAAAAATAAAGATTAAATAATCTATTTCTGACAATTAGTTGAGCGTCAAACTCAATCCTACACCGACTCCCCAATGTCCTCCAGAACTTGTTACAGATAGATTAGAACGAATGTTTCCATCTTCAGAGGTATAACCAACACCAACAGCAAATGCAGATTGGCTAAGCCATATACCACTACCAAGTGCAACACTCAATTTTCCTGGTGTATCATTATAACGCAAGCTAGATGCCGCTATACCAATGGCTGCTGCTTGTCTTGCTTCTTTGCGGACATCTTCAATACCGTAACTTAATGCTTCAAACTTTAGATCAGTATAAGCTTGAGCCTTACCGATACTATTTTTCATCATGTTATTTACTTGCTGATTTGTGTACTGATTTGCATCTTCGAGAATGGTTTTCATCTTCTCGTCAGTACCATTATAAAACTGATCAGCATTTACTGTTTTTTTTAGGTTCTTCCTTAGTATCCTCATGAGCGATATTATCTATTAAAACCGGATCGCTTTCATCAGCGCCTTTTAAAGTGATGCTGCTCTTTTTATTGCTACTTTTTTTATCATGATCATAGCTAAAAATAGCGATATCATTTTTAGTATTATCAGCAATGTCTTCAGTTTTCTTATTTGTCTCCCAGAGCTGATCACCAGTTACAATATCTTCAGAAGATTTTTTAACATCACCTTCGGCAACATTTATAATCTTGCTATCGTTATTATTGTGACTTGTATCATAGGATTCTTTCTTCTTACTCCAATTCAAACCCTCAGATATTGAGCCGGACACTGCATTATTTTCAATCTTATTGATACGATCATTAAGATTTTTCATACTGCCATTGACACCTTCAAAAGCACTGGCAACATTATCATATGTCGTGAAAGTATTTTCTCCATGACGAGATAATTGTGCAATGCTGAAACTTGGAGCAGTCCATGTTCTATTCCTATATCCAGCTCCACCACCAAAATAACCGGCAAACTGTTCATACATTGAATAAAGTTGGGAACCATTCACCACTTCTGTCGAGTCTTCTGCTAATCTTCCACGTTTTATACCAGAAAGAACACGTACCTCATTATCTTTATTCAAAAAATTAATCTCATCACCATCTATTTTGTTACCAAAAAGAATTCTATTTGTTTTACCGGCAACTTCTTCCTTTAAATTACGACTTGTACAGAAAAGCCCCTCTTCTATTTCACTCCAATCATCCAAAGAAAAACCATCATCTTTACTAATAATACTGTTATTTTTCATATCTTCAATTTCTTCTCAAAGATCCATAATAGAATTATCAGTACCACCAAAAGCATCAGCAACAGTATGGTATTCCTTACCACCAACATAGAAGGTAGGCATAATTCCCTTAAATATATCTGCGCCATCACCAAAATATTTCGACACACTCGCACCTAATACAAGAATAGCACGTTTGGTTGCATAAAGCTGCGAACCATTCACTGCATCTGTGGAATCTTGTGCAACGGCTCCATCTTTTATGCCAGAAAGGATCCTTTTTTACTGCAGAACCAATGGTAATACGGTGCTTTTTTTGATCATATTGAACAAGACTATCACCACCAACTATATTAGCAACCACATCATTAACTTTTTGGGTAATTTGATGATTAACTTTATTCTCAAAACTCGTGAAAGCAACATTCATGCCATCAAAAACGTCTGCAACATTTGTATAGCTTTGCATTTTTTCGCTGCCATCATCGTTAAAGATTTTAACCTTAAAGTTTGGGGTTTGCCAATTTCCTTGATGATCATAACCAGCGCCGCCACCAAAATAACCGGAAAACTGTTCATACATTGAATAAAGTTGGGAGCCATTCACTGCATCTGTCGATTCTGCTGCAAGCGTTCCATTTTTTATACCTGAAAGTATACGGGCTCCACCAAAGGTATTAGCAATATTGATTTCATATCCAGGTACTAAGCCACCAACCGCGATACGACCACTCGCTTGATCATACTTAATGAGACTATTGTCTACACCACCAGCTATATGAGTGATGGCTTCATGAATTTTTTGTTAATTTTATTTTCAAAACCCGTGAAAGCATCATTAACGGCGTCAAAGGCGCTGGCAACATCCGTATAAGTTCTTTTGTCTTCAAAACCATCGTCTTTAAAAACTTTAACCTTAAAAAACGCTGCCCTCCAGTTTCCATTCTGATCATAGCCAGATTCGCGACCAAAGTAACTCATAATCTCATTTCTTAGAGAATAGATTTGTGCGCTATTTATAGCCTCAGATGATTTTGACGAAATAATTCCAGGAGCGAGAAAAGCAATTTTGCTGTGCTCACCTTTGCGCATTGCTGAAAATGCATGGAAGTTTTGATCCCATGACAATGTATCATTTTTACCTTGTAATGCCTTCAACTGAGCAACATTCACAGCATCTGTATCATTCAAACCAGCTGCAATTCCTGTAACCCTGTTTGGAATTTATTACACCATCAGCCAAAAATAGTCGACCTATCGTATTTTTCCAAGTTGGATTGGTTTGTACGGACTGTGGCCCTGTTACAGGATCATAACCAGCAATCCCCCAATTAAAAGTGCGCGCCATAGGAGGTAAATTAGACGCTGAAGGAGTCAAAGTTTGTGTCGAAGGAACAGTCGAAATAAAACGAGCACGACTACTTAACAAAACTGGATTACTTACATTTAAAGCAATCTTGTAGACATTAGAAGCAATCGAATTCCTATCAAGAACAGTGGTTACTGGTTTAATAAGATCAAATAGTTGTTTATTTTCCTTTGATCTTTTATTTGCCTCTTTCCGGAGAGCACTCGTGTCTTTATTAATATTATCATGCTCTAGAGCAGCCGCCTCAGAACGTACGAGAGTAACACTCGACAAAGCTGCGACAAGAACAGAAGTTACGGCCAAAACTTTAATGGAAAATGACCGAAAAATTAAACTAAAAAAGTTTAAACTATGTATAAATGATTTAGCATATAGTAACTGTTTCATAAAATCCCCTTGAAAAAATATATTTTAAAAATTGCATTTTGCGGTGAAAAATTTAGAAGCGATGCTCAAAATTATTATGATAAGCAAAGGAGTTCTTTTGAGTTTTGATGAAATCGCAATAAGAAATAATTAGCGATTAAATCAAAAATATTTTGAATGATCGGAGCTTTAGACAAACTCGATTTTTCCAAAAAAAACATCATAAAAAGAGTTGCGTATATTGAAAAAATGTAAAAAAGATCTCTCACATCTTGGTAAGATGTGAGAGATCTTTTTGTCGAACTTGTAGAAAGTTAAGAAAAAATTCATTTTTTGTATTTATAAAATTGTAAGATATTTAAATTTGAGAAAAAAGTTATCCTCTCCGGTTTAAGTGTGGAGATTTAACCATGTTGTTTTTTGCAACAATACATTCTCTGTGCAGATTTTTTTGTTGCACAGGAAGTTATTCTCGATGAAAATAATAATCGCGCGCGCGTTAAAGACCCTCTTAAAACATGAAGGAGAGCTTTGTTTTTCGTGAATTATTTGGATAATTAAAGGTTATTTCGCTTTATATGTATAACATTTCTTCCCTCCCCTAAAAAAGATAATGTTTTGCGTAGAATGTTGTAAAAAGTAAACATTACTAATTTGTAATATACCTTTTGTATAGAAGATAGAAAGTAATAAAGTGATTTTTTTATTTTAAGGGATGTCTTTAAAAATAGTAGTGATTTTGCATTTTTTATAAAAGTTTAAAAAGGTCTAATATATTTTGAATGTTATTCAAAAATTATGTGCTTTTATAAATTTCAAGTTTGGATGTTTTTTGCGTATGGAATAAATGTTTGACTCCTGTCTTGTGAAATAAAGAGAAAACAGAGTTGTCTCTGGCATATTTGATTTATTATCACATTCGGTGTCATATGAGAGCCAACCTGTATACCCCCAATGTCCACCAGAAATGATAAGTGCTAAAGTAAAAAGACAAAAGTTGATTAGTCACACCATAAACTGCTACCAAGCCCAATGTGACTACCGGAGAGTTATGCATAATTTAACACTGGTCTTTGCAACCAATTTATTTTTTAGAATCGTGGAAGCCTTTTCAAGAATTATTTATAAAAATCCTTTCAAGATATCTTTGTCTTTTCTTCTAAACAAAGCAATTTATAATCTTTATTCTTATCCAGAAGTGAATTCTTTGAACCGCATGGTTAAAATATGCTGTACTCTTTGAAGAAAAGCAGGCTAAAAGTTTGTCGAATCTGTGATCTCTCATTGAAAGGCAGAAAAAACTTTTCCTTTATTTGGGTAACAAGCGTGGCTATCCTCTGATAATCCTTCTGTTTAAAATGAATCCTTTCCATAGTAATCTTCTACATCCCAACAAAACAGATCAAGGTAAAATAAGGTCTTTGATTGATCATAACGTCATCCAGATCAGTCTAAATGTTTAATGGTAACTTGATAAAAAATCCGGTAAATCACTTTTAATAAAGCTACAAACTCGAGACGATTAAATTGTAGCTCACGGTAAGAAACGGCATAAAATTTTTACTTCGCCACTTGCTCAAAAAAAATTAAATACTCTAAATATAAAAAATGCAAAGCTCTCTACGTTCCTGAGAGACTTTGAATGTAGAGCGAGAAACATTGAAATGCCTCACTGAGGTTTTATCTAGAATGCAAATAGATCCTCATAAAAGGATGAGAATAGCGTTGCAACGCCTGTAAAAATTCACCCTCCACCTTGAACAATCATTGATAAATTCATACTCAGAGAGTTAACTTTCTCTTAACAAAAGATTGGACATCCTATTTTGCAATTGAAGATACTTTTAGGCTGAATAGAAAATAAATTGGCATTGCTTTATATCAAAACAGCGAATGAGAAAACAGCTCGCAATAGAAAACCTCAACAAGATTGAGAATAAATAAATCAAGCTAAAAGAACCAAATAGCCAAAATTTCTAAACCTTTGTATATATTATATAAATATGGTGATCCCGACAGGATTCGAACCTGTGACCCACGGCTTAGAAGGCCGTTGCTCTATCCAGCTGAGCTACGGGACCAATGGACTGTTTTTTTTCATTTTCAATAACATCCTTAACTCAATGAGTCCAAGGCTGTTGCCGATCAGTGCGAAAGTTATCAGAATAAGACACAGCACGCCGAATTGATTTACGTGTTTTTTCTACACGATAAGGGATAGCATTCCTACGCGCAAAAGCGACAGCCTCCTCTTCACTGTAAAACCGGATTTTTATCTGACTATTCATATCAGACGTCGCGGTATATCCCATAAGGGGCTCAATAATTTTTGCCTGTAACGGTTCATATTGCAAAATCCAAAAACTAGTATTTCCTCTTCCTGACTGCATAGCTGTCTTTGCAGGATTATAAATACGTGCAACCATGTTTATCTTTCCTCGTATAAAACAACGTTTGAATGATAACAGTTCCCCCTTAAACAAACCACTCCCTTATACAAAAATAAATATGGTCGGAGCGATAGGATTCGAACCTACGACCCCCTGATCCCAAATCAGGTGCGCTACCAGACTGCGCTACGCTCCGCTAATGACATTGATCTTATGCATATTCCCTAAAATTTTCGGAACAGAAGTGCAAGAGAAAAACGCATTTTTTTTAAATTTTATTATATTTTTTTACCCAAAATGGCTTTTAAAACTTTTTTTCCACCCAATGATATTGTTTATTAACATAAATAAGAAAAAATCTTTTTCTAAAATCACGAATAGTTAAATCTGCTTGTACAGATTAAAGACTTTAAAATTAATTAAATAATACATGAATCATAAAAGTGCTATCACGTAAAAAATAAGGAAAAATATATCTTTTTATTCACTTTAGACAGATATTTAAAAAGTAGAAAATTGAAATAGAGGTATTTTATCTGACATTAATAATGATAGCATATGAACAGTTTTTATTGAGCCCTTTAAGCAACAACAGAAAATATTCACTGTGTTTGCATATTAAGGACTTCATTAATGACAGCACGTGTTATTTTGCTTTTTCTTTGTAATGTTAACCGATCAATAGAATCAATAACACGCTTCAATGAGAATAAAGAACGTTCACAACGACGTACAAGGTAATAAACAATATCTGGGTGAACCATAATCTGTTTATCAGAAAAAAGTTTAAAAGCAACAGCCGTTAATAATGCATCATCTGGCTGATGAATCGTAACCAACATAACCGAATTAAGACGACTTTTAAGGTCACTTAACTTTAAATTCCATGCTGAAGGTACTGTATGTGCAGTTATCAGCAAAGTTGCTTGACGTACATCAAGATTTGCCTGCTTAACATTGTTAATAAGATGAAAAAGCCCTCTCTCGCTGATTTTTTCCACATCAATGTTTTCAATTAACAATGATCTTCCTGAAGCAGCGACAGCAACAGCTTGGTCAATTTCATTATGATGAATAGTCAGAGCTTCAGCTTTTTGCGCCCACACGCTAGAAAAATGTGTTTTTCCAGATCCTTTTTTTCCAACCAAAACGGCAATCGGTAAAGCCCAATGAGGCCAACGATCAATAAGCTGAAAAGCCATACGATTGCTTTCCGTCACCACTAAATCATCAAATCGGAAAGCTGAATTATGAGCAAAGTTTAAAGGTAATTGCGTTTCACGCCGATTCATTCTCGCGGCTCCGAGTTTCCATTTTGCGAATACATTTGAGAATTAAGATAAGTATGAAGAGCAAAACGAACTAAAACACCAACAGCCGCAGCAGCAGGAACGGCTACAAGCATACCAGTGAAACCAAAAAGTGAAGAAAAAGCGAAAAGTGCAAACATCAACCAAACGGGATGCAATCCCACTGATGATCCCACCAGTTTTGGTTGCAAAATATACCCCTCAATAAATTGACCAATTAAAAAAAGTGCCATAACAACAACGATCCATCCCCAATTGTTGGGGTAGAACTGAACCCAAGCAACACCAACAGAGAGTACAAAACCACTCATTGTGCCAATATAAGGAACAAAGCTAATAAGACCAATAAACATACCAATCAAAAGGCCAAAATTAAGTCCTGTAATCGTTAGACCAATAGCATAATATCCTCCCAATATTAAACAAACTGTTCCCTGTCCACGAACAAAACCAGCAATTGCTCTATCCATTTCGTGAAAAATACTACGAACAGTTTCGAGATGATCTCGCGGTATTAACGAATCAATTGCTGCAACCATACGTGGCCAATCTAACAACATGTAAAATGCCACGACAGGTGCCACAACAAATAGACTAACAAGATTAACAATAGATTTTCCTGATTTCAAAAGTGAATTCAAAAGAGACGTAATGAAGTCAGAACCTTCTCCCAATAGTCCCTTAATGCTACTTCGCAATTCATTAGGATCACTACCAAAATAGCGTCTGACCCAATCAAAATCATGTTCAATAAAAAAGGCTTGAATACGATTAATATAAATAGGTAAACCATCACTCACAAATTGCTGTATTTGCCAACTAATAATAGGAATTAAAATAATCAAAGCAGCAACCAACACAATGATAATAAACAAGGTAATAAGGATTGTAGCTAAAACACGATGAATACCAATTTTTTCAAAGAATTGAACAATAGGATTAAGAAAGTAAGCTAATACAATTCCTGCAACAAAAGGCAGTAAAATGGATCCAAAAGTGAACATAAAAATAATGAAAAAGACTGATGTGCCAAGCCAGAAAAAAATTTGCCTTTTCATATTATTTGGTAACGGGACTTGAGCATAAGCGGGGACATAAGTCTTATAGCGATCATGAGATTTATTCTCACCAACTTTCTTTTTCATAATCTTCCAAGAAGATTGTTCATGATTATTTGATATCTTGCTCATAAAATATCCTAAAAACTCTTCACAAAAACGATAAACTTCTTCAAAATAGACTAAAAAATTACTTAGTTTCTTCAGTGGTAAATATCAATATCTCTTGCAGAGATCACTCTATCATGGCATTGCATAATATTAAAACCTGATTTTCCATAAGGAAGGCTCCAATGAGCAATCAAGATATTACAAATAATAAACCAAAGTCTAATCTTACCTACGCAAAAGCCGGTGTTAGTATTGATATGGGCAATGCCATGGTAGAAAAAATCAAACCTTTCATACGTTCAACAAAACGAGCAGGAGCAGATGCAGAAATTGGTGGGTTTGGTGGGCTCTTTGATTTAAAAGCAGCAGGTTTCACAGATCCCATTCTCGTGGCTGCCAATGATGGTGTGGGAACAAAATTGAGGATTGCTATTGAAGTCGGTATTCATGACACTGTGGGCATTGATCTTGTCGCTATGTGTGTCAATGATTTACTTGTACAAGGTGCTGAGCCTCTCTTTTTTCTTGATTATTTTGCAACTGGTAAGCTTAATCCCGAACAAGGGGCTGCAATTGTTTCTGGTATTGCAGAAGGATGTAAACAAGCAGGTGCTGCCCTTATTGGGGGGGAGACTGCAGAGATGCCAGGTATGTATGCAGAAGGAGACTATGATTTAGCAGGCTTTGCTGTAGGTGCATGTGAACGTAATGCCCTGCTCCCTTCAAAAGATCTTACAGAAGGTGATGTTATTTTAGGTCTCAACGCATCTGGAGTTCACTCTAATGGCTTTTCTCTTATCAGAAAAATCGTTCAACAAAGTCACCTAAAGTGGGATGCTGTTGCTCCTTTTAATCCTGAAATCAGCCTTGGTAGAGCACTCCTCACACCAACACGCATTTATATAAAATCGCTCCTCCCCACCATGAGAAGTTATGAAGGAATCAAAGCGCTTGCCCATATTACAGGTGGAGGTTTTCTTGAAAATATTCCACGGATACTCCCATCTTCTCTCTGCGCTGAAATTAATCTTTCTGCTATTCAAGTTCCCTCCGTTTTTTCATGGATTGCCAAAGAAGGCAGAATTGAAGAAACTGAAATGCTACGGACATTCAATTGTGGCATTGGCATGGTTGTTATCGTTGCACAAAACGCGGTTCAAAAAATTACACAAGCTCTTGAAGTACAAGGAGAAAATGTTACGCATCTTGGATTTTTAACAAAACGCCAAGATAAAGGTATACTTTATAAAGGTACACTTCACTTATGAAAAAAAAGATTGTTATTTTTATTTCTGGCAATGGATCGAACATGGTTGCACTTGCCAAAGCCAGCAAAAAAAAAGAATATCCTGCTGAAATTGTTGCAGTCATTTGTGACAAACCACATGCTGCCGGCATTGAAAAAGCACGTAACAATAACTTGCCTGTTCATATTGTTGATCGAAAAAATTATCCTACAACAGAAGCACACGAAGAATCGATCTTTATGGTTTTAGAAAAATATCAGCCTGATCTTCTTTGCTTTGCTGGCTATATGCGTCTCATTTCGCCGCATTTTGTAAAACTTTATGAAGGGAAAATTTTAAACATCCACCCTTCTCTTTTACCTTCATTTAAAGGTTTAAATACGCATGAAAGAGTTTTGCAATCAGGCGTTAAAATCACTGGTTGCACTGTTCATCTTGTTACAGAAGACATGGATGCAGGAAGAATTCTTGCTCAAGCAGCGGTTCCTGTTTACCCAAACGATACAGTTGACAGTTTGGCACAAAAAGTCTTGGAAGTTGAGCATAAACTCTATCCTGAGGCTGTAAAAATCTTTATTGAAGGCAATAATAAAATCATAGATACGCAACAACAACTTTTATCTTTCTAAGCATATCAATAATAAAAATACTGAATTTAAAGTCTAACTTTAATAGATATATTTTAAACTCTATGAAATATTAATAATTTGTCCTTTTCGCACATATCTTATACCAAACCTGCCGTATTTTTAATTTCTAAAAATAGATTCTCAAGTTGCTTATGTGATTTACAGATTTTCTGAGTTGCAATACTTTGTTTTGAAAATGCATTTACTTTTTTATCTAAGCTAGCTTAAAAAAGAAGCAACTTTTTATTTTATTGTTCTAGTGTTTCTTTAACTGTTAGAGCTAACTGTTTGAGTGTAAATGGCTTAGATAAAAAACCAAAAACAGCATCTTGTGGAAGATTCTTCGCAAATGCATCTTTTGCGTACCCAGAAACAAAAATAAATTTGATATCAGGATAGTTTTTGCGAACCTCTTTGAGGAGCGTTGGGCCATCCATTTCTGGCATCACCACATCGGAAACAATAATATTAATATCGCCCTTATTTTCTTCAAGAATGGCCAGAGCTTCTACTCCACTTGCTGCCTCTAAAACGGTATATCCTCTCATCTGAAGTGCTCTTACTCCACCCATTCTAACAGCATCTTCATCTTCAACCAACAAAACAGTTGCCGATCCAGTTAAATCTGTATTTTTCTCTTTTTCTTCAGTTGTTTCAATTTGGAGTAAAGATTCTCTGTTATTATGCGGAATATAACGAGGAAGAAAAATATGAAATGTTGTGCCTTCCATTTCTTTGCTATCACAATAAATATATCCTCCAGTTTGTTTGATAATTCCATAAACCATTGATAAGCCCAGTCCAGTCCCTTTTCCGACTTCCTTTGTTGTAAAGAATGGTTCAAACATTTTTTCTTGTATAGCAGGTGATATACCTGTTCCTGTATCTGAAATAGTCAATTGCACATACTCACCAATTCCAAAACCAACATGATCAAATTCAGCACTTTGTTGTTTTGTAATATTATTTGTTGCAATTGTGATAATGCCACCATCTGGCATGGCATCACGTGCATTAATAACCAAATTCATAATCACACGCTGAAATGATGCTTGATCAATTTCAACATTCCATAAATCTCTTCCATAAATAATTTTTAATTGAATTTTATTACCTAAAAGGGGTAAAAGAAGATTGCGGATATCTGATAAAAAGTCAGTAAAATCAACCTGTTCAGGACGAAGTGTCTGTTTTCTTGAAAAAGCTAATAATTGTTGCACAAGAGCAGCTGCACGATTAGCGTTATTTTTAATATTGATAAGATCAGCATAAGCGGGATCTGAACTGCGATGTGTATTTAAAAGAAGATCGCATGACATCAAAATTGCCGTTAGAACATTATTAAAATCATGCGCGATACCACCAGCCAATTGTCCTACCGCTTGCATTTTTTGGCTGTGTATCATTTTATCTTCAAGCGTTTTTTGTTCTGTTATCTCTATGACAGAAATGAGAGCAAAGTTTTGTAAGAGATCATCATAATATGATTTTATTGACATAATATGGAGACGCAGATGACATTCTTCATTATTTTTTAAAACAGTTTCTATGGAAACTGTACAACTTTTATTTGTCGTAATTTTTTGAAATGCCCGCTCTAACTGTACACGATCACGATGAGATATAACATCATAAAGATTAATTGTTTTGTCTACACACCCCATAAGCGATGAAAAGACACTATTCATATGGAGCAAGCGTCCACCCTGCTCCACCACAGCGATTGCAAATGGACTCGCATCAAAATATTCTGTGAATATATTGGGAAAACTTAATTGATCCTCCTCCACTTCCTCTGATATTTGCTGTGGAATGATCACAATACGATAAATGGCTTCATCCTCTACAAAAGAAGCGCACATAAAACAGCTCAATATTTTCTTAGCGTCAGTTTTTGAATTTAAATATAGTGAAAATTTGTAAGGAGAAGAATAACCTGAATTTTGATATTTGTTGTTTTGTAAACAAATATCATTCCACGTACTATTTTCCTCAAAGTTATCAAATAATTTATCAAAATAATATTGACCAACAGTAAAATTTGCCAAATCAATTGAAAACCATTCAGCAAAAACTGCATTTGCATAAAGAATAGTTCCTTGTGTGTTAACGGATACAAAACCAAAAGGAGCTTGATCCAAATGATTGATAGCTTCTTTAAGATTTGAGAAAAGAACCTCATGAGATTCTTGCAAATGGGAAATATCACTAATGCGCCAAAATAAAAGCTTTTTTCCTCGATTTGTGATGGGTTGAACAGAGATATTATACCAAACAGGTGTTTTTTGTGCACTATATGCAAAAATTGACTGCTCTACTCTTAATTCTTCTTGTGCTGCAAGATGATGACACGCAGCAACCTTTAAACGATACGAAAGTGCCCTAGCTCCCGGAAGGCTTGCAATAACAACATAACAAGAAGATTCAGGCTTATAGGTCAAAACTTTTTGATAAGTGTGGTTAGAATAATAGACAAAACCAGATAAATCAGAAACTATGATGGCATCATTGCTACTATTAAAGATGCTAAGGTCGAGATTTTCATGCAACGGTGCGCCATTATATCTTAAAATACCCATTCCAAGAAGAACAAGTACAGCAACCCCTATAATTGCTAAAGCCACCAAAGATACGAATTCAACTTTTTGCGAATAGCTTTGAGGATAAAAAAAATTGAGAATTGCTACGATAAATAGACAAATTATTATAAAAATAATACTAAAAATCATCTCTTTTCGATATATAGAAGAAGATGATCTTTTACTATTCTCAAAATCTTTATTCATCTCTACTTGCCTTGCTAATAGCTGTTTCTTATGTCACAAGTTTCCTGCATAATTATTGTTATAAAGTATATAGCATGATAATATCTCCCCAAGAAAAAATCACTCAATTGTTAAAAAATCTTTTCTTTTATATTATTAAATAAGTCAGAGGTATGTTTGCAAAATTATCTCAATAAAAAATAACCATTTCCATTCTAAGATGAGAGGAACTCTATGTATATCTGGTTATCAAACCAAATAGGCGCATCAGCCGCTAATATAACCATAAGCTTTGCATTTTGCATAATAACACTCATAGCTATTACCACGATTATCCTTTTTTTGCGTCGCTTAAATAGAGGAAGAATGGGTTTTAGTCGGAAAAAGTGTCCATCACGATTAACTCTACGTGAAACAATCACTCTCGATCGCAATCGTCGCCTTATTTTAGTCGGTTGTGATGATAAAGAGCATTTGCTTCTTATTGGTGGGCTAACAGATATTGTTGTAGAATCCAATATCAGCGCTACCACACAAAAGAGAGAAACACAGCCAACATTAACAACAAAAACCAACAAAAACACTGAGATTATAGAAAAAAGATCTTCTCCTGCACATAAAAATGAGCACACACAAGAAGGCGCCCCTATTCTTTCTATGAATAAAAAGGTGGAAGACTCAGCAATCACTGCTGAAATTGAAGGACGACAAGAACCATCTTTGTTTATTCCAGCCCAGGATAAATGAAACATATCATCAGAAGTCGAATGCTTCATTTTCTACCATTAAAAGTCAATTTTAATCGTCGCGATAAACTCTTTCTCTTCGTTCATGGCGTTCTTGTGCCTCTAATGATAAAATAGCAATTGGTCGTGCTTCAAGACGTTTAAGACTAATAGGTTCGCCAGTTTCCTCGCAAAAACCATAAGTGCCATTATTAATACGCTCCAAAGCAGCATCTATTTTTAAAATGAGTTTTCTTTGACGATCACGAGCACGTAATTCGGTTGTACGGTCAGTTTCGCAAGATGCTCTATCTGTTAAATCAGGTTGACCTACGTTTTCTTCCTGTAAGTTTTCTAAAGTCTCACGTGCTTCTCTCAATATATCATCCTTCCAAGAAAGCAATTTAGCACGGAAATATGCCTTTTGCCGCTCATTCATAAAAGGCTCATCTTCACTAGGACGATATTGACTATCAATCTCTTTGCTCATGCCATAAAATCTCCCTATATGGTATGTGCGGACTATATATTGTGCAACACCCATCAACACAAGTGTAAAATGCTTTTTCCTTCTTCTCTGCAATGCATTTAAGACCTCTGCTTAGGTTTCTAGCTACTTTTTTGCAAAACATGTATTCTCTTGACATAATCACTGTTCAATCTTCCTTCCAATTATATTTACAAATCTATATAAGAAAGAAATGTGGATATCTTATATCATACGGCATTATTTCCACCCAGTGATGAGATTATACTTCTAATACATCAATCAATCGTACTCATATGCAAAAATATGCAAAAAACAAAAATCCTTATAAGGAGAGAGTGCGATATTCACGTTTCAAATATATCAAAGCATCTTTTTCTTGATTGCAGTTGATAGCAACAACTTCACCAATCAAAATATAATGTGTTGTATGTTCATGCGAACAAACCAAACGACAATCAAAAGATGCAACAGCGTCTGAAAGACTTGGGGCACCGGTTTGCATAACGTCCCATTGCGCTACGTCAAAACATTCATTCTGTGCATAATTGCGACGCCTAGAAAAAACATCTGCCAATAAACGATGTTTTCCTGCCAAACTATTAACACAAAAGCTCCCATTTTCGATAAATAACCGATTCTTGAGATTATGTCGCATAAGACAGACAAGCAGAGTCGGAGGATCATCAGACAAAGAACAACAGGCTGAAACCGTCACCCCTCTCTTTCCCTTAATACCATCCGTTGTCACAATATGTACAGCTCCTGCAAAACGACTCATTGCATCTCTATACTGCTGCGAAGAAACAGGAATATTATGTTGAAATTTAGACATTAAATACGTTGTACGATTTGGCATATTCTTCACTTATACAACTCTGAAGTTTCAAGTTATCTTCCCATAAAAAGATTTGTGATACATATTTTTCTTTTACTTCATAACACAAAAGATATTTTAGTATACACAACGACATGATAAAAAAGCCAATCAAGGAGATTTTAATGCCCCATTCTCACCTCATTTCACCTTCGCTTTTGGCTGCTGACTTTTCTAAACTTGGACAAGAAGTATTGGATGTTATGGATTCCGGTGCAGATTGGCTTCATCTTGATATCATGGATGGTCACTTTGTTCCTAACATCACTTTTGGCCCTGATATTGTTAAAGCACTTCGCCCTTTAACCAAAGCAATATTCGATGTCCACTTAATGATCTCACCTGTCGATCTTTATCTTGAAGCTTTTGCAAAAGCTGGTTCAGATATAATCACCATTCACGCTGAAGCTAGTCCTCATCTTCATCGTTCTCTGCAAATAATCAAAGCAATGGGAAAAAAAGCAGGCATTGCAATTAATCCCAGCACACCAGAAACAGTAGTTGAGTATCTACTTGATCAATTAGATCTTATCCTCATTATGGCAGTTAATCCTGGTTTTGGTGGACAAAGCTTCATTCCAGAAATGGAAAATAAAATCAAACGTGTTAAAAGCATAATTGCTGATAGACCTATTGATCTTGAAGTTGATGGTGGTATCACAGTTGATACAATTGGTGTAGCGGCTAAAGCTGGTGCAAATGTATTTGTCGCAGGTTCTGCAATTTATAAAAATGGAAATAAAGCGCTTTACAAAACGCGTATTAATGCGTTGCGCCAAGCCGCTACTTTTTCACAATAAGGAAAAAATTATGATAGAACGTTATTCCCGCCCCGAAATGGTAACAATTTGGTCTCCAAAAACAAAATATCGTATTTGGTTTGAAATTGAAGCACATGCTTGTGATGCCTTGGCTAAATTAGGAATTATTCCAAAAGAAGCAGCAAAAGTCATTTGGGAAAAGGGAAGAACAGCCGAGTTTAATGTCAACCGCATTAATGAAATTGAGGCGATTACTAAGCATGATGTTATAGCATTTCTAACGCACTTAGCTGAGTTCATCGGACCAGAAGCTCGTTTTATTCACCAAGGTATGACATCATCAGATATTTTAGATACAACACTTAATATTCAATTGATGCGCGCTAGTGATATTTTGCTCAAAGATTTGGATCAACTTCTTCAGGTCTTAAAAAAACGTGCTTTTGAACATAAAGAAACAATCACAATTGGCCGAAGTCATGGCATTCATGCTGAGCCAACAACATTCGGAATCAAATTTGCTCTTGCGTATGCTGAATTTTTTCGGTGTCGTAAGCGTCTTCTTGCAGCACGTGAAGAAATTTCTACTTGTGCTATTTCAGGAGCTGTAGGGACTTTTGCCAATATTGATCCACGTGTTGAAGAACATGTAGCAAAAGCATTAGGCTTGCATGCTGAACCTGTTTCCACTCAAATTATACCACGTGATCGTCATGCTATGTTTTTTGCCACACTTGGTGTTATTGCTTCGTCTATTGAAAGATTAGCTGTAGAAATACGCCATTTACAACGAACAGAAGTTTTAGAAGCAGAAGAGCACTTTTCTCCTGGGCAAAAAGGTTCTTCTGCCATGCCGCATAAACGTAATCCAGTTTTGACTGAAAATTTAACGGGATTAGCGCGTATGGTGCGTGCATTTGCAATACCTGCCATGGAAAATGTAGCACTTTGGCATGAACGTGATATTTCTCATTCATCTGTTGAGCGTTATATTGCTCCTGACGCAACCATAACACTTGATTTTGCTCTTGCTCGCCTCACATCTGTTGTTGAGAATTTAATTATCTATCCAGATAATATGCAGAAAAACCTCAATAGATTCAGAGGTCTTGTTCATTCACAACGAGTGCTTTTAGCACTTACACAAGCTGGAATGAGTCGTGAAGATTCTTATCGGATTGTGCAACGAAATGCGATGAAGGTTTGGGAGCAAGGAAAAGACTTTTTAGAGGAATTGCTCAATGACAAAGATGTTACAAATACCCTAAATGAAGCAGAGATTCGCGAGAAATTTAATCTTTCTTATCATACAAAACATGTCAATACGATTTTTAAACGCGTTTTTGGAAAATAATAAAATATCCTCTTCCAACCATAGTTAAAAAACTCTTGTAATGAGAAAATAATTTATGAAAGTAAATCAACTCGATATTCTTATTGTTCCTGGCTACAAAGGTGCTGGTCCTGATCATTGGCAAACGCGATGGGAAAAAAAACTGTCTACAGCTCGCCGCATTAAACAAGCCCATTGGTCAAAACCTGTTTATGAAGAATGGGTTAATGAGGTTAAAATTGCCATCGCACAAGCTCAAAAACCCGTTGTAATTATTGCTCATTCATTGGGGGTCCCCACGGCTCTCCACGCAACATTACAGTATCCAGAAAAAATCTGTGGCGCTTTTCTTGTCGCACCTCCAGATGTAACCAATGAAAAAATACGTCCTAAACATTTAATGACATTCGGTCCATATAACAGAAGAAAATTGCTTTTTCCTTCTGTTGTTATAGCCAGTCGAAATGATGAATTTTGTCAATTTTCAGTAGCAGAAAAACTTGCAAATGATTGGAATGCACTTTTCGTTGATGCAGGTCAGTCTGGTCATATCAATGAAGAGTCTGGACACGGGCCTTGGCCTGAAGGACTGATGGTTCTCTCCCATTTTTTAGCAAAAATCTAACTTAAAAGGACGGAGATAGCGTCTTCATCCTCATTTATTTTCATGCAGTTTATCCCCCTTTATAGAGCTTTAATAAAAAATAAGACTTCAATTAAATAATGTTCTTCATTATCAGTTTTTATTTCATAAGTAGTTTTTTACAATAATATATACTTATTTATTTTGAATAATATGATAATAAAAATTATCAATATTCATAATAATTTAAAAAACATGATCATATTATAAAACCTAATATTTCAGAGTATTTTTGGTATTTTATTGTTGATTTATGATTCAATTTATAGAACGTCTTTTTCCGTATTGTTGCTCTCAGAAAAATTTCATCCATAATTGTAAGAAATGTTATAGCAATCATTGAGAATTTCTACCAATTAGGGTAGTATCACTTAATCAGTGTTATTTAAGACCTCTCAAATAAACAGAGAATTATGATGAATCGTCGCCACCGTATTTATGAAGGCAAGGCCAAAATTTTATATGAAGGACCTGAACCAGGGACCTATATTCAGTTTTTTAAAGATGATGCAACGGCCTTTAATGCAAAAAAACATGAAATTATTGATGGAAAAGGGGTTTTAAATAACCGTATTTCTGAACATATTTTCAGCAATCTCAGCCGTTTGGGGATCCCCACACATTTCATCAAGCGTATCAATATGCGTGAGCAACTTATTAAAGCTGTTGAAATTATTCCACTAGAAGTTGTTGTTCGTAATGTTGCGGCAGGCTCTCTCTCTAAGCGCTTAGGATTAGAAGAAGGAACGCCTCTTTCTCAAGCTATCATTGAGTTTTATTATAAAAATGATTCTCTTGATGATCCAATGGTAACGGAAGAGCATATCACTGCTTTCGGGTGGGCGGTTCCACAAGAAATAGAAGATATTATGCAACTTTCAATTCGCATCAATGATTTTCTTTCTGGGCTTTTTGCAGGTGTCAACATTCAACTCATTGACTTTAAAATGGAGTTTGGTCGCTTGTGGGAAGATGAAACAATGCGCATTGTTCTTGCCGATGAAATTTCACCTGATTCTGCCAGACTATGGGATATGCAAACACAAGAAAAAATGGATAAAGACCGCTTCCGCTGTGACTTAGGAGGACTGATTAACGCTTATCAAGAGGTTGCAAAACGTCTTGGTATCATCAATGAAAATGAACCTCCACGGCCAAGTGGTCCCGTTTTAGTCAAATAAACAATAAGGAGACTCTATGTCATCTTCCTTTATTTATAGTGTTAAGCGCATCTTTTCACAAAGAGGAATTCTAATAACAGGAAAAAAATAATGAAAGCACGCGTTATAGTTACTTTAAAAAACAGCGTCCTGGACCCGCAAGGAGAAGCGATTGCCGGTGCTTTGAAAAGTCTAGCATTCACAGGTATTCACTCTATTCGTCAAGGAAAAGTTTTTGATATTGTGCTCGATGATCAACCTTCTGAAACTGCAAAACAAAAACTCGAACAAATGTGTGAAGAGTTATTGGCAAATACTGTCATTGAAAATTACACTATAGAACTTCTTTAAACGGAGCTCTTCATGAAAACTGCTATCATTCAGTTACCTGGACTTAATCGCGATCGGGATATGATTGCAGCGTTGCATTATATAACAGGTGTTGAGCCATTAAAAATTTGGCAAACAGAGACAACCATTCCAAATGTAGATGTTATTGTTATTCCTGGTGGTTTTTCTTATGGGGATTACTTAAGATGCGGTGCTATTGGCGCACGCACACCCGTTTTACAAGCTGTTCATGAAAAGGCACAAAAAGGCGTTACAATAATTGGTATCTGTAATGGATTTCAAATTCTGCTGGAAGCTGGTTTGTTGCCCGGGACTTTAATGCGTAATGCTTCATTAAAATTTGTTTGTCGTGAAATAAAGCTCGAAGTAACTAATGCGAATACAAAATTTTCTCGGTACTACTCTAAAGGACAAATCATTCGTTGTCCTGTTGCACATCATGATGGAAATTACTTCGTTGACAATGAAACGTTAAAGCAAATGGAAGACAATGAACAAATTGTTTTTCGCTATACAAAAAGTACAAATCCTAATGGATCGATAAATGATATTGCCGCTATCATTAATAAAACTGGTAATATTCTTGGTATGATGCCTCATCCTGAAAACTTTATTGAGCCAGCACATGGTGGGACTGATGGTTGTTTACTTTTTAAAAGTGCTTTAGGATTAGCAAATGGATAATAACAAAAAACTGTTATGCTCCTTACCCATTTTAAAAATAGAGCCTGTATTACCTCTTACGCAATGCCTCTGCGAATTAACGCTTGACTGACATAATGGATAGTATTTTTCTCAACAAACACAGATTTATTCAAGGATCGTTTTCAATTTTTGAAGAGAGCAAAAACACATCCACCATACCCATTAAGAGTTATGAGGCTTTGCTTTATGGAATAACAAAATCACTTATGACCTAAATTGCTATATCTAAAACAATAAAGATTCTAAAATTCAATTAATTTGATGGATAAAACACTTATGAAGTCTTGCAATAACATTGCTATTACACCAGAACTGATTACACAACATGGCTTAAAAAGTGATGAGTATCAACATATTCTAACTCTCATTGGAAGAGAGCCAACATTTACTGAGCTGGGAATTTTTTCTGCTATGTGGAACGAACATTGTTCCTATAAATCCTCTAAAAAGTGGCTTAAAACACTTCCGACAGAAGGAAAATGTGTTATTCAAGGCCCCGGTGAAAATGCTGGCGTTGTAGATATTGGTGAGGGGCAATGTGTCGTTTTTAAAATGGAAAGCCATAACCATCCTTCCTATATCGAACCTTATCAAGGTGCTGCAACAGGTGTTGGTGGTATCTTACGTGATGTTTTTACAATGGGTGCTCGCCCTGTTGCTGCTATGAATGCGTTACGGTTTGGCGCCCCTGATCACCCTCGAACACGTCATCTTGTTTCTGGCGTTGTTGCTGGAATCGGTGGCTATGGTAATGCCTTTGGTGTTCCAACTGTTGGTGGGGAAGTCAATTTTAATAAACGCTATAACGGTAATATCCTTGTTAACGCTTTTGTTGCTGGTATTGCAAAGACAGAACGTCTTTTTTACTCCAAGGCACAAGGAGTGGGACTTCCTGTTGTTTATCTTGGTGCCAAAACAGGACGTGATGGTGTCGGTGGGGCAACAATGGCTTCTAGCGAATTTGATGATTCAATTCGTGAAAAGCGCCCTACTGTTCAAGTAGGAGATCCTTTTACAGAAAAATGCCTGCTTGAGGCATGTTTAGAACTGATGGAATTGGGAGCTGTTGTTGCTATTCAAGATATGGGAGCAGCAGGACTAACATCTTCTTCTGTTGAAATGGGTGCAAAAGGGAATTTAGGAATAGAACTGGATCTTGATAAAGTTCCCGTTCGAGAAGACAACATGACAGCCTATGAAATGATGCTTTCTGAAAGCCAAGAACGCATGCTTATGATTCTTAAACCAGAGTTAGAAAAACAAGCCGCTGCCATTTTTCATAAATGGGGACTTCATTTTTCTATTATTGGCAAGACAACAGATGATTTACGTTTTCGTGTGCTGCATCAAGGAGAAGAAGTCGTTAATCTGCCTATTAAAGACCTTGGGGATGAAGCACCCGTTTATGATCGACCTTGGAGCGAACCTGTAAAAAAGACGCCTCTCATAACAGAGGAAGTAGAAGAAGTGGACAATCTTGGTGATGCACTCCTGACATTACTAAACTCTGCTAATCAAAGTTCACGGAGATGGATTTATGAACAATATGATACGCTGATTCAAGGAAATACTCTTGTTTGTCCAGGAAGTGATGCAGGAGTCATTCGTATCGGTAATAACGACAAACGTGCCCTTGCCTTTTCTTCCGATGTAACACCTCGCTATTGTGAAGCTGATCCTTATGAAGGAGGAAAACAAGCCGTCGCAGAATGTTGGCGTAATATCAGTACGACAGGCGCAACCCCACTTGCAGCGACAGATAACCTTAATTTTGGTAACCCCGAAAAAGCTGACATTATGGGACAATTGGTATTCGCTATTAAAGGTATAGGTGAAGCCTGTAGAGTTCTTGATTTTCCTATCGTTTCAGGAAATGTCTCCCTTTACAATGAAACCAATGGAGAAGCAATTCCTCCCACACCAACAATCGCTGGTGTTGGACTTCTTTCCGATTGGTCTAAAACGGTAACAATCAGTGGGATGCAAAATGGAGATCATATTGTTTTAATTGGAGATTGCGGTTCTCATTTAGGGCAGTCAATCTACGCACATAATATTTTGAATATTGATACAGGTGCACCGCCTCATGTAGATTTACAACTTGAAAAGAAGCATGGACAGTTTATTCGAGACGTTATTCATCATGGTTTTGTTCATGCCGCTCATGATATTTCTGACGGAGGATTAGCTATCGCACTTGCAGAAATGGTCATTAAATCAGGAAGAGGAATTAAAGCCAAGTTAAGCAACAAATTACCACGCCATGCTGAACTATTTGGAGAAGACCAAGCACGTTATCTCTTAGCCGTGAAGCCTCATGCCCTTAACCAACTTAAAGAATTTGCGCAAACAAACAAAATTTCTTTAACAGAGCTTGGTATCGTTGAAGGAAACTCTCTCACCATAGATGGGATATTAACTCTTTCCTTGGACAAACTCACACAAGCCTATGAAAGTTGGTTTCCGCAATTTATGGGTGAACAATGAAGAATTATTTATCTCTCCTAAACTTATATGCTATTCTACAAAAATAAATAAAGGAAAACAATTATGGCAATGAGTGCCCATGAAATTGAAACACTTATTCGTGAAGCGATTCCTGATGCAATAGTGACAATTCGTGATCTTGCTGGTGATGGAGAGCACTATGCTGCAGAAGTTATTTCCGAAAGTTTTCGCGGCAGAAACCGTGTCCAGCAACATAAAATGGTCTATGAGGCTTTTAAAGGCAGTATGGGAAACGAACTTCATGCGTTAATGTTGCAAACGCGTATTCCCAAATAATCTAGAAAATTCTTCTTGCATTCAGTCATTCAATACTATTAAAAGTAGCAATAGATACAAATATGCGCTAAAAAAATCTGAAAGATCGAGAGATAGAGATGACCATTGTTCATGATTTTATTGACAACGAAATTACAACAAATGATGTCGTTTTATTCATGAAAGGAACACCTGCTGCTCCTCAATGCGGATTTTCAGGACAAGTTGTTCAAATTCTTGACTATTTAGGATTAGATTATAAAGGGATCAATATTCTAAGTTCTAATGAATTGCGTCAAGGAATTAAAGACTACTCAAATTGGCCAACGATTCCACAACTTTATATCAAAGGTGAGTTTATTGGTGGTTGTGATATTGTGAAAGAGATGTTTCAAAGCAATGAACTACAAGAACTGCTGAAGGAAAAAAATATTTCCTGCAATAAATTGTAGAATATCTTTCATTTTATCCAGACTCTTTTAAGGCTGTTTTTAGTCAGAGTTTTTATTCAAGGAAGCGGTATGTCATATTCAATTGACGAACAAGCGCATAGTGATGCGATAAGAAAAAGAATTGGCTATAAAGAGTTTGTTATGCTTATTGGTTCCCTTATGGCTATCAATTCTATAGCTGTTGACATTATGCTGCCAGCCATGCCTGACATTTTAAATAGCCTACACGCTATCAATGAAAATGATCAACATTATATTATTTCTAGTTACCTTTTTAGCTATGGTATCACGCAAATATTTTTTGGTCCGATAAGCGATCGTTATGGACGGCGGAAAATTATTCTTATTGGTCTTGCACTTTATTCATTTGCGGCAATTGGCTGTGTTTTTGTATCTAATTTTTTTATGCTGCTTATTTTGCGTATCCTACAAGGAATGGGAGGAGCTGCCATGCGCGTGCTTACAGTCTCCGTTATACGCGATCTCTATAGTGGTCGAAAAATGGCAGAAGTTATGTCTATTGTTATGATGATTTTTCTGATTGCACCAATGATTGGTCCTGCAACAGGACAAATTATTTTACTGCTTGGACATTGGAAATTGATTTTTATATTTATGGCAATGATCGGTTTTGGACTGATGATTTGGATTCAATTGCGCTTACCTGAAACTCTTCATACACAACGTTCTCTCTCTTTTTCTTCAGTCAAATATAATTTGTGGTTTGTCATAACCAATCGGACAACACTTTGTTACACACTTGCAACTTCCATCATTTTAGGCTGCATTTTCACTTCTGTGAATACATCACAACAAACATATGAAGGAATCTATGACCTAGGTCTCTGGTTTCCTATTGTCTTCGCTATCGGTGCAGCATTTCAAATTCTATCTTCATTCTTTAATTCTCACCTTGTTGGACGCCTTGGTATGCGACGTATTGCACATACTATGCTTTTACTGTTTAGTATCACTTCATGTATTTGGTTTATCGGAGCTATCTTGACTCGTGGCATTATGCCATTTCCTCTCTACATGCTTTTATTTTGTATACTCATGTTTGCTTGCGGGGGAATTATGGCTAATTTTAATACACTTGCTCTCGAATCCGTAGGAGAAGTTGCTGGAACAGCATCTTCTGTATCCGGCTTTCTACAAACATCTATTGGTGCAGGACTTAGTTTTTTTATTGCACAACAATTTAATGGAACGACTACCCCTAATGCGGCAGGATTCTTATTTCTTAGTCTCATCGCCATAGTTCTTGTTTTATGGGCTGAACATGGGCATCTTTTTAAACAATATAATCGTAATCCTCATCAGTAAAAAATGTAAAAAGATATCTAAGTACTTAATATGAAGCTTGAGAGAATATTGAAGTAGAAAACATTATACTACAAAGAAATTTTCTATAGATCATCAAAAACTATTAGATAAACCGTAAACTTGATAAAAACTCTTTCAATGAAATTGCAGAAAATTTTTTCTATTTTGACTAACAAATATATTTTTTTATTAAATGTTTTTTATAAGTAAGTTAAAAGTAGTAAGAAACTGAATACATATATTTTAAAAATAATTATAAAATAACTTGGAAATGCCCCTAACAATAATTAAATTACACAACATTTCCTCTTATACTTTTATAAGTTCTAAATTAAATGTACTATATAATTTAATTGGTAAACTTTCCTGATTTTGGAAAACCTTTTGGAACCAGACGTCCTCCTCCAGCCCGAGCTCCCATCCACTCAATGAGATCATCAGCTTGACGATGAAAGCGGCGTTCAGCCGTATCTTGCCAAGTTAAGCCTTCCGACAAATTAAAAGTCTGGGCATCAACAATTCCTCCCTCTTTATAACGTTGCAAACGAACACCTTTACCGCGACTCATTTCTGGAATTTGTTTAACAGAAAAAATAAGCATTTTTCGGTTTTCACCGATCACTGTAACATGATCACCTCTTACTGGAACGCAAAGCTTAACTCTATCAGGAGATTTCACATTCATAATTTGCTTGCCTTTTCGTGTATTCGCAACCACATCAGCAGCAGATACAATAAAACCATTCCCATGATACGAAATTAAAAGAAGTTTTTCCTGTGTATTATGCACAAATGCTGTCAAAACTTCCTGTTCATCATCCATATCAACTAAAATACGAATTGGTTCACCATGCCCTCGTCCTCCAGGTAAGCTATTAGCAGAAATAGAAAAAAACTTACCGCCTGTGCTTACCACCACAATCTTATCTGTCGTAAATGCTGGAAATGCTAACTTTAAACTATCGCCTTCTTTGAAAGAAAGCGCATTATAATCACTCAAATGTCCTTTCAAAGCACGCATCCAACCTTTTTCAGAAATAACAATTGTAACGGGTTCTTTTTCGATCATTGCTTGCTGAATGTCATCAACATTATGTCTCGGTGCTTCCTCAAATGTCGTGCGCCTTTTGCCTAGGAGTGTATCAGGACCAAATGCTTTACGAATTTTTGTTATTTCCTCTGAAATAACGTTCCATTGCTTTGTAGGAGAATCTAACAGATTCTGTAATTTTTCTTTTTCAATCTTTAGAACCTCAAACTCTTTACGAATTTCAAATTCTTCAAGTTTGCGTAAAGAACGCAAACGCATATTAAGAATAGCTTCGGCTTGGTTTTCTGTTAATTGAAAATGGCTTATCAATTCTTTTTTAGGTTCATCCTCTTCACGAATAATTTGAATGACTTCATCAAGATTTAAATAGGCAATAAGATAACCATGGAGAATTTCTAATCGGCAATCAATTTGATCAAGTTGATAACGAGAACGGCGAATAAGCACTTCTTGACGATGTTCAAGCCATTGTTTTAAGCTTTCACGCAAAGAAAGAACATTAGGCATTTTCCCCAAAGATAAGACATTCAGATTAAGGGGAAATCTCACTTCAAAATCGGTTAATTTAAAAAGAGACTCCATAAGAAGCTCAGGATCAATGGTACGATTTTTAGGAACAAGCACGATACGGATATCTTCTGCCGACTCATCACGAATATCTTCAAGCATTGGGATACGCCGTGCAAGTAGTAGTTCTGCCGTTTTTTCAATAAGCCGTGACTTTTGAACTTGATAAGGAATTTCAGTTACAACAATGACATAAGAACCACGATTACCCGTTTCTTGATGCCAGCGCGAACGCAATCGAAAGAAACCGCGTCCAGTACGATAAGATTCCTCAATACTTTTTTTAGGCTCAACTAAAATACCACCTGTTGGAAAATCAGGTCCAAGAACAAACTGATTTAATTCCTCATCCTCTCCATCAGGATATGCAATCAAATGAAGTGCGGCATCACAGAGCTCAGCAACATTATGAGGTGGGATAGATGTTGCCATACCCACAGCAATACCTGATGAACCATTTGCTAAAAGATTAGGAAATGCACCAGGTAAAACAATCGGTTCTTTATCTTCCTCATTATAGGTCAAACGGAAATCAACAGCATTTTCATTAATTCCCTCAAGTAGCAAAGCAGCCACTTCAGTCATACGCGCTTCCGTATACCGCATAGCGGCAGCATTATCACCGTCGATATTACCAAAATTTCCTTGCCCATCCACCAATGGATAACGAACAGCAAAACTCTGTGCCAAACGCACGAGTGCATCATAAATAGACGCATCACCATGCGGATGGAACTTTCCCATGACATCACCAATAATCCGCGCACACTTTGCATAAGACTGGCTTGGATTAAGTTTGAGCAAACGCATGGCATGAATGATACGCCGGTGCACAGGTTTTAAACCATCACGAACATCAGGTAATGCACGGTGTGTAATAGTAGAAAGCGCATAAGCCAAATAGCGCTCTTGTAAAGCAGAGCGCAACTCTATTGGTTCAATATGTTCTTTATCAAAAAGTAAAACCATTTTATCAGACATCACATTAAGATAACAATTCCTCAAATAATGAGCAATTCTTCCATCCGATTTTCAGCGAAATTTCTTACGAGATGACACTTTTTATTGAAAATAGACTATATAAAATAAACAATGTAACTAGAACATGAACAAAAATATTTTAAATATGGTAAAATATTTTCTTAAAAAGTAAATCAAAAGAAAATGGAAAACACCTCTTCCATTAAATTTAAATATTGATCTCAACATATAGAGTGTTTTGACAATGAACAGAGCTCGACGAGACGATGCTCCCCATGGTTTTCTTAAAAACAAGACGACAAAAATTTCGTAATACTTTCGCCAATAACTCTCTATTTTTTATAGTTTGAACATGAATGTTGAAAACGTCCCAACAATCACAACATCTCTCTCAAATTATAACGATAATAAATTCTCTAAACTTGTAGCTTTTTAAATACGAGGCTAGATTATATAACAGCATTATCCGATTTCTATGCAAGGGAATTTATAAAATAATGTACAGCTTAACAACACCGTATTATTATAAAATAACGCTAAAACAGGTGAGTTTTTCTACCTAAATTAGAACAATTAAAACAAAACGTATGTCTAAGTTTTTAACGGCAGTATAAACACCTTTAATCAATTTAAGAGTTATTTTTAGCAGCAGGCGCAATTCGTATCCCTAAGTCACGTAATTGTGCAGAAGACACATCAGAAGGAGCATTCATCAAAAGATCAAGAGCTTGTTGATTCATAGGAAATAAAGCAACCTCACGTAAATTTTTAACGCCCTGCAAAAGCATAATAATACGGTCAATACCAGCCGCCATACCACCATGCGGCGGAGCTCCATAGTGAAATGCACGATAAAGAGCACCAAAGCGATCTTCTACCACTTCTTTGGAAAGACCCGCAAGATTAAAAACTTTAAGCATCACGTCCGGTAAATGATTACGAATTCCTCCCGATGCGATCTCATAACCATTGCATACAAGATCATACTGAAAAGCTTTAAGAGTGAGAGGATCTTGATTTTCCAAAGCACTCTCCCCCCCCTGTGGCATAGAAAAAGGATTATGCGAAAAATCAATCTTCTTTTCCTCTTCATTCCATTCAAAAAATGGAAAATCAACAATCCACGCTAAACAGAAACACTCCTTATTAATAAGATTTAATTCCTCCCCCACTCTTGTCCGTGCTGCTCCTGCAAAAGGTGCAAATTTCTTAGGGTCACCTGCAACAAAAAAGCAAGCATCACCACCTTCAAGTCCAAGCTGCATACGAAGTGATTCAGTTCTTTTCTCACCAATATTTTTGGCGATAGGGCCAGCTCCTTCAAATTTTCCTTGTTCCTCACGCCAGAAAATATAACCAAGTCCTGGTTGTCCTTCACTTTGTGCCCATCCGTTCATACGATCACAAAAAGCACGACTTCCACCCGTTTTAGCTGGAATTACCCATATTTTTGCATTTTTATCATTAGCCAAAATATGGGAAAAAACTTTAAAACCAGAATCATAAAAATGCTGAGAGACATCTTCCATAACAATTGGATTCCGTAGATCAGGTTTATCCGAGCCATATTTCTGCATTGCTTCATCATAAGAAATACGAGGGAAGACTTGTGTTACAGGCTTTCCATCAGAAAACTGTTCGAAAAGCGAACGCATAATGGGTTCCATTGTAACAAAAATGTCCTCTTGTTCAACAAAACTCATTTCAACATCTAATTGATAAAACTCTCCTGGAAGACGATCTGCTCTTGGATCTTCATCACGAAAACATGGGGCAATTTGAAAATAACGATCAAAACCCGACATCATCAACAACTGTTTATATTGTTGAGGGGCTTGTGGTAATGCATAAAATTTGCCTTGATAAATACGGCTTGGAATTAAAAAGTCACGTGCCCCCTCTGGTGATGAAGCAGTCAAAAGTGGTGTTGCGAATTCTGTAAAACCATGATCTTGCATAGACCGTCTGATAGCAGCAATAATTTCGCTACGACGCATAATATTTTTATGCATAGTTTCACGACGTAAATCAAGAAAACGATATTTTAATCGAATATCTTCTGGATAATCAGGTTCACCAAAAACAGGTAAAGGAAGCTCATCAGACTTTGAAAGAACTTCTACCTCTTGCGCAAAAACTTCAACCTCACCTGTTGGAAGAGAAGCATTAATCACTTCATCAGAACGTGCACATACTTCTCCATCTATACGAATAACCCATTCAGAGCGCACTTTTTCTATTATCTTAAAAGCTGGCGAAGCAGGATCAACAACAATCTGCGTGATTCCAAAATGATCACGCAAATCTACAAAAAGAATTCCGCCATGATCACGAACACGATGAACCCATCCCGAAAGGCGAACCTGTGTTCCTACATCACATTTACGAAGAGCTGCGCAATGATGACTGCGATAACGATGCATAATTTTTGCCTTTAATTATAATATCTACGTGCGTTACAAATACTTTTTAATAACCACTTGTCAAGCTATGAGAAAAAATATTCAAAAAAAGTCAATAAAAGACAAATTTAATTTACCTTGCTATAATAAAATGATGATGAAACTTATTACAAAAACAAAAGATCTTGAACTTGCACTTTCCACTCTACGTACTTCAGATTTTATAACTGTTGATACTGAATTTATCCGCGAAACAACTTTCTGGCCACAGTTGTGTCTCATTCAACTTGCATCGCCAGACACGACGGCTCTTATTGACCCAATGTCTCAGGATATTGATTTAAAACCTTTTTTTGATATTATGGTTGATGAAAAAATTGTCAAAGTCTTTCACGCGGCACGTCAAGACATTGAAACAATTTATCATCTTGGAGGAATTATTCCCACCCCCCTCTTTGATACGCAGATAGCAGGATCAATTTGTGGATTTGGTGATTCTATCTCCTATGATCAAATTGTAGAACGTTGCACAGGACATCAACTCGATAAATCATCTCGTTTTACAGATTGGAGCTATCGCCCTCTCTCTGAAAAACAGCTACTTTACGCACTCGCTGATGTAACCTATTTAAGAGATGTTTATCTTTTACTAAAAAAGCAGCTAGAAAAAAATAAACGCACACACTGGATGGAGGATGAGGTAGCAATTCTCTTAGCACCCAAAACCTATGATATTCCAGAAGATGAAGCATGGAAAAAAGTGAAAGGCAAAGTTAAGAAACCGCGTGAATTTGCTGTACTACAAAAAATAGCAGCTTGGCGTGAACGCGAAGCACGAAGATGTAATATCCCGCGTCGCCATGTCATGAAAGATGAATGTCTTATCGAAATCGCAATACAACAACCAAAAGATGAAGCTGCCTTGAAGCGTTTACGTAGTCTGAATAAAAGCTGGGATAGACTCTCAATCGCACATACATTGATCAAAGCTATTCACGAAGGATTAGATGTTGAGCTTGCAACTTTACCCGCACTTCCTAAACATACCCCGCTTAATGAGACATCGACTGCTGCTATTGATCTTCTTAAAGTATTGTTAAAACTTGTTGCAAACGAAAATGGCATAGCACCTAAAATTATTGCAACTTCTAGTGACTTAGAAAAAATTGTAAATGGCTATAGACAAAAAAATATCCCCGCTATGACTGGTTGGCGCTATGAAATATTTGGAAAAAAGGCCGAACAAATGCTAAAAGGTGAAATAGGATTTTATTTTAACGATGGAAAAATAAATACAAAACAGCTCTAATCAAAAAAAGTTTTAACACTTTATATTTTTGAACTGTTGTAATGAATCTCTTCTAGAAGGTCAGATTATTTATCTTATTCTGTAATAATAAATGACTAAAAAATTGGGCAATGCCATATGGTTAGGCTAATTATTATTTGAATCATAAGAGAGAAACGTTCTGGACAAACGATCAATTTTTACTTAGAAAAATTGATCATAACATCCATGTTTCTTAATGAAGCAAACATAATGTAATTGCGATAAAAAAAGAACGGATATCATCTTAAAAGCACAAATTAAACAGCCAAAATCTAAAATTACCAAAGTAATAGAGATGAAACTTCACACTTTAATAGAAAGATCAAAATGTTTCAAACAAAAGGGGTAATTTTATTATTTTTGATAATTTCTTCAATCGGACGTGAGGACGTTCCCCCAATAAGTCAGCATAACGCCCAGGAATATGCAAGGCAACATGATCTGTTTTTTTATGCCATGATAAATGTGGTAAAATGCCTGCAGTAGACGCACTAAAAAGATGGGCAAGACGCATAGTTTCACCAAGAATGCGTGCTTTCTCAATTATATTTTTAGTTGCTAATTGAAAAACAGGAAAAGAACCTTCATCAATCAATAAACCTGTGTTGCTAAAAAAGACAGCGAGTGCAGCATAAGCACGCCCTTCATGAGTGATTCCTGGATAAGATCCCAACGCTATCCGGTTTGCAGCCTCATTTCCTCGATAATCTGGATGTATCCGCCAACCAATATCTGCAAGAAGACAAGCAGCCTTGCGATAACGGCATTCATTTTCAGTTTCCAAAATTTCAAAAGCTTCAAAGGCATTGGTCGTAAAATCAATAAGCTCTTCTGCTTGCTTTGGTGAACGAGCCCGCAAAATAGCCATTTCTGAACATGCCGCAATAAGAGGATCTGACACACGAATTTCTTTTGGTAACCGTGAATAAAGAAAGCCTTCACGAACGCCAGCTCCAGAAAAAATGATTTTTTCAAAACGCATAGATCGAATAAGTTCAATAAGAACAATCGCTCCATAGGATAAAAGCTGACGACGATTTTTTGAAATGGCTGAAATTCCTTTTATGTTGTCAATATTGCCGCTTACAACAAAACGCAAAAAATCTTCCATTTCAACGGCAGTAATTTCATAGCCATGCATAACAGGAAGACGATACTGTTTTGTTGCCATATGGAGTTTTGCTAAATTACGCCAAGTCCCTCCTACAGCATAAAAACAACGTGCCATGCCTTTACGAATAAAAGAAAATTTATCAAACTGTTCATGAACAATGTTTGCAGCAACAGCAATATCATTATTGGATATATATTGTAGGCGCAAACCACCTAATGGAAAAGTTACCCCCTTACCGACATCAGAACCGTCAATATCAATAAGCTCAAGACTCCCACCACCAAGATCTCCAGAAATACCCTTTGGTTTGTAAAAAGTAGAAACAACCCCATATGCTGAATAAGCAGCCTCTTCACTTCCTGAAAGAAGATGTATTTTACTTTGCAACACGTTTTCAGCATCCTGAATAAATGCTGGTCCATTTTTTGCGTCTCGCGCTGCTGCAGTTGCTAATGTATAAACCTCATCGGCTCCGATTTGCCGACATAGTGCACGAAAACGTTTCAGTGCCTGCAATGCCATTTTTACCGATTCTTCTTCTAAAAAACCAGTTTTTGCAACCCCTTGACCAAGACCACAAAGAATTTTTTCATTAAACAAAACCGTTGGGGAGCGAACAAGACCTTCATAAACAACAAGCCGCACAGAATTTGAGCCAATATCGATAACAGCAACAGGTTTACGCCCCTTTAATCGACCTTGAGCATCTATATATGTCATCAGATTTTAGTCTTTATACATTGCGGCTCTCTGCCGATAACGTGCAACCAAATGTGAAGCACACGCCTCAAAAGATCCCTTTTCTTCCGTAAAGCCGGCATTGGCCATAAAATACTCCTGTGCATTAAACGGACTTTCACCTCTTTGCGGTTTGATACGCCTTGATGTTCCATCACGGAGTATATCAAAGCTTTGTTGATTATCAATAATATTTGCCAACATAATCTGTAAAAGAATTTTCTTACGAACCGTTTTATTAAAAACTGGAACCAATGTTTCAACACGATAATCCAAATTACGAGGCATCATATCAGCCGATCCTAAATAAACAAGAGCATCCTCATTTGGCAAATCTTTACCATTACCAAAACAAAAAACGCGACTATGTTCAAGAAAACGCCCCACGATTGATTTTACACGAATATTATCTGAAATTTTTGGAATACTAGGACGTAAACAACAGATTCCCCGAACCACAAGATCAATCTGTACGCCTGCCTGACTAGCACAATATAAAGCATCAATAATCTCAGGATCGACCAACGCATTAACTTTCATCCAAATCGCAGCAAATTGTCCTTGCCTCGCATTGGTAATTTCACTCTCAATATGATCAAGGATACGATTGCGCAACGTTAAAGGTGAAAAAGCAATCTTCATTGCTTCTTTTGGCGGTTCATCCCGAGCAATATAATTAAATAATAATCCAACATCATGAGCAATATCATCATTCGTGGTAAAAAAAGAAAGATCAGTATAAACTTTGGCATTAACGGGGTGATAATTTCCAGTTCCAAGGTGGACATAAGAGCAAAGACGCTTTTCTTCACGTCTCACAATAAGCGACATCTTAGCGTGTGTTTTTAAGGCCATAAAACCAAAAAAAACCTGCACACCCGCATGCTCAAGATCACGCGCCCAACGAATATTAGCTTCCTCATCAAAACGTGCTTTAAGTTCTACTAAAGCTGTCACCGATTTCCCCTGTTTAGCAGCCTTAATCAAAGCACTGACAATTGGGCTATCATGCGATGTGCGATAAAGGGTTTGTTTAATCTCTACAACATCAGGATCATTGGCTGCTTGATGTAAAAATTGTACCACAACATCAAATGACTCATAAGGATGATGAACGACAATATCATTTTCACGAATAGCGGCAAAGCAATCACCATTATGTTTACGAATACATTCAGGAAAACGAGGAATATAAGGAATAAACTTAAGATCACCACGTGGAATAGAAACAATTTCTGACACCATATCAAGCGCTAAAAATTCATCAAGAACACGAATACAGTTATCAGGAACAGCAAAACTATCCGTTATAAATTTGCGTAAACTTTCCGGCATTTTTGCATCAAATTCAATACGAATAACCTGTCCACGACGACGTCTTTTAAGAGCCGTTTCAAAAAAATGAACAACATCTTCAGCCTCTTCTTCCACTTCAATATCACTATCACGAATGACTCTGAATGCACCAATTCCCACAACCTCAAAATCAGGAAAAATATGGTGTAAAAAAAGGCTCACAACATTCTCAAATGTAATAAAACGAAAATGATTACCTTTCTGAGGAAGAAGAATAAAACGACTTAAACTCGTTGGAATAGGCAACAACACTATGCTGGAACTTTGATCAATACACCGAACTATTTGAAGAGCAACAGAAAGCTCCAAATTAGGAATAAATGGAAAGCGGGACGTATCAATGAATAAAGGCTTTAAAACAGGAAAAATCGTAGTTAAAAAATATTTTTCAAGCCATGACTTTTCAATATCTGAAAGTGCATCTGAAGAAATAATTTCAATACCATTCTGTTTTAATTCATGATGTAAAGTTCTTAATTCTTGTAATTGTTGAGTCTGCAAATATGAAGTTTCAGCTAAGACAAGGTCAAGTTGTTCTTGCGGTGTATGCCCATCTGCACTGCACACCGTAACTCCAGAACGGATTTGCGCCACAAGACCAGCAACACGGACCATGAAAAACTCATCAAGGTTTGCTGCCGAAATCGAAAGAAATTGTAACCGTTCTAATAAAGGGTGCCTTGGATTAGCAGCCTCCATCAATACACGAGTATTAAATTGTAACCATGAAAATTCCCTATTAATAAATCTCATCGAACTTTTCATTGTTATATCCGACAGGAAAACTTTATCGACCACCCTCTGTTTCATATACTCTAGTTAATCTTTCTTTATACTTTGTGATAGCATTATATGGTATAATATCTCGCAAAACGATTTATAATATATTACCGCAATTATAACATATCACTCATTATTATTTCTCATATTACTTAATATGTAATATCTAAAAATATTGCGAACTATTCCCATAGCAAAATAATAAAAAATATGATCATTGGCTTACGCAACACAAAGGATCGTAAAAAGTGCCTTGCATTATGCTAGGCTTTATTACAAACTAATATATGGAAGAAAAAACAAAGCATACTTAACTTAAGAAATTTACTCGGAGCTTTCATGCTATGGTTGAGCACAACATTCCCCATTTCCAAAATGATCTTGGATATAAAACAATCAGCATTGGTGTAAAAGAATTTATGTGTGCGGGCGCGACACCCCCCTTTGATCATCCCCATGTTTTTATTGATATGGGAGCTGCTGATGAAAAAATTTGCCCTTATTGTTCAACACTTTATCGCTATGATCCTTCACTACCATACAATCAGACAGATCCGAAAGGATGTTTGTATCATCCAGATGATTCGCTATGATGTATTCTCTTTCTTTTAATATGAAATATTGATGGATCAATCACCAATCATTGTAGGAGCGGGAATTGCAGGTTTAAGCTCTGCTTTAGCACTTGCTCATAAAGGAATTGCAAGCACCATTATTGAAAAATGTAACCAGCTTGACACTGTGGGAGCTGGTATTCAATTAACCCCAAATGCAACGCGTATCCTTTCTCAATGGGGGGTGCTGAATAAGCTCACTAAAGCAGGTATAACGCCGCATTTCCTTGAGTTAAGAGATGGAGTGTCTTTAAAAACACGCTTGCGTGTTGATCTTATCAATTTATCAAAAAAAAAATGGAAATTCCCTTATATTACGATTCATCGTGCTGCCTTACAAAAAACTTTATATGAAGCGGTTATTGAAAATCCTTATATCAAATATAAAACAGCTGAAGCGGTTATATCAGCAACTCAAATAGCACTTAGCAATATTCATATAAAAACAGTAAAAACAGATGTATCCACAAAAATACAGCAAGATCAGTTTTACTCAACCTCTCTTCTTATTGGATGCGATGGAGTTTGGTCTACATTACGACAATTGCCTCCCTTTCATGAAAAGGCTGATTTCAGTGGCTTTATTGCTTGGCGTGCAACAACAGACTTTGAAAATTTTCCTGAAAGCTTTCGTTTATTATTACAAGATTTAAAGACAATTACGGCTTGGATGGGACCCAAAAGTCATCTTATTATCTATCCCATTCAATCATCAGAAAAAAAATTTAATTTGGTTTCCATTACTCATGGTAAAAATTCAAAAGAAGGTTGGGCACATAAAGGAAATAAAGAAACTTTAAAATCTCTTTTTAAAGGTTGGGATGCACAAATTTTGCAAATCTTTGACTATATTGATAACTGGACCTATTGGCCACTCTTTCAGATGAAACAGAATCGTTTTCTCGGTTTAGAAAGACAAGTATTTGTCGGTGATTGCGCACATGCAGCCCTCCCTTTTGCAGCACAAGGTGCGGCTATGGCAATAGAAGACGCTGCCATATTAGCAGAACTGCTCTCTCATAAGGATCTCTCACAAACAAAAGCTCTCTTACTTTATGAAAAAATACGGGCACCTCGAGTGAAAGCTGTAAAAAAACGCGGAGATTTCAATAGAATAGCCTACCATGCAACCGGTCCTATAGCAATTGCACGCAACCTTATTATGAAAACGCATACACCAGAAAGTATCATGTCTCGTCTTAATTGGCTTTATATGTATGATGCCATGAATCATGCTATAATCCATCACCTGTAAACAAAAAACTTTCAAAATTTACAGTCAAATCTAAAATAAGTATCTTTAAAAAAAACAGATAGTTAGACCTAATAAGTTATTAAATCAAGTTAACTCTACGTCAATAACATCCCGTATTGATTTCATAGCACTCACCACACGTGAGTCAATCTTATATCGCTCCGGAAGTGCAATTTCAACTTCCCTTAATCCATCATCTTGAATGAGAATAAGCCCAACTTCTCCATTACCACCAGAATTTAAATTCTGCTCAATTTGTGCAAGCATATCAACTGTTTTTATAAAAATGCGCATCATTTGATGATGCTGTGATGCCTCTTTTTCCAAACATTGAACTGTCTCTAGTCGTAAACTAATACCCTCAGAACGATTCTCTGCACTAACTGTAATGATAAAAGATTTTCCGACCTCTAAGATTTCTTCATAATCCGCAAGAGTTTCAGAAAAGAGAACCGTCTCATATTGTCCGTTTGTATCAGAAAAATGTATAATTCCCATTTTCTTTCCAGATTTTGTTTTACGGACTTGTTTTGCCACAACAGTTCCAGCCAGCCTAGCAGCGGTCGCTCCTCCTTTAACAGCATGAGCAAAATGAACCCAAGTTTGTACGCGTTTTTTAGCAAGAATAGCTTGATATTCATCCAAAGGATGTGCAGAAAAATAAAAACCGATTGCTTGAAATTCTCGATGAAGTTTTTCATTCAGTGACCAAGGAGAGGTTTGCGATAAAATCAAAGGCTCTTTTAATCCACCTGTCATCCCAAATATATCAATCTGTCCGCTAGAATTATTTTCAAAAACACGAAGTGCACGTGCATGAATTGTTTCAAGACTTGCCAATAAAACCTCACGAGCAATTTGAAAGCAATCAAAGGCTCCAGCACAAACCAAACCTTCCATTACCCGTTTATTAACAATACGAGGATCAATGCGCTCACAAAAATCTTCCAAATCTTTAAAAAGTTTATTTCCGCGACAAGCAACGATATGGTCAACGACAGTTTCTCCCACACCTTTAATGGCAGCAAGAGAATAATAAATACAGTTATCACCAACTTCAAAAATACGATGTGATGTTTGCACACAAGGAGCAACAACCTTAATTCCCAATCTTAATGCTTCACGTCGAAAGTCATTTAACTTGTCGGTATTTGTCATATCATACGTCATTGAAGCTGCTAAAAACTCAACCGGATGATGGGCTTTCATATAGGCTGTTTGATAAGAAACAATCGCGTAAGCAGCGGCATGAGATTTATTAAAACCATAATCAGCAAATTTTGCTAAAAGATCAAAAATAATATCAGCCTGCTCTTTATCCACACCTCCAGAAACAGCTCCATTCACAAAACGTGTACGCTGTTTCTGCATTTCTTGGTGAATCTTTTTACCCATAGCACGGCGTAATAAATCCGCTTCCCCAAGTGAATAACCAGCAAGCACTTGAGCAATCTGCATGACTTGCTCTTGGTAAACAATAACCCCTTGCGTTTCTTTAATCAGATAATCTATTTTGGGGTGAATAGAAGCAGTTTCCTCCTCCCCATGTTTGCGTGCATTATAAGTTGGAATATTCTCCATAGGACCAGGACGATAAAGCGCAACAAGAGCAATAATATCTTCAATCCGGTCTGGTTTCATTCCAATGAGCGCTTTACGCATTCCAGAGCTTTCAACTTGAAATACGCCAACCGTTTCACCACGTGCCATCATGGCATAGGTAATATCATCATCTAGAGGGATATTTGATAAATCTATTTTTATCCCTTTTCGTGCGACAAAATCTACTGCCATTTTCAAGACAGTCAGTGTTTTTAACCCCAGAAAATCAAACTTTACCAATCCAGCTTGTTCAACACATTTCATATTAAATTGTGTCACAGGCATATCGGAACGAGGATCACGATACATTGGAACAAGCTCTGAAAGCGGACGATCACCGATAACAATTCCAGCTGCGTGAGTCGACGCATGACGATAAAGTCCTTCCAACTGAAGTGCTATATCTAATGTACGCCCAACAACAGGATCCTTTTTCTTTTCTTCTTCAAATTTAGGTTCATCCTTAATAGCATCAGCCAATTCAATCTGACTTCCCGGTGTAGCAGGAACTAATTTTGTCAGATAATCGACCTGACGATAAGGAACTTCTAAAACGCGTCCAACATCACGCAACACTGCGCGTGCCTGTAATTTACCAAAAGTAATAATTTGAGCGACCTGATCGCGACCATATTTTTTTTGAACATAATGAATAACCTCTTCACGTCGTTCTTGACAAAAGTCGATATCAAAATCTGGCATAGAAACGCGGTCTGGATTAAGAAAACGTTCAAAAAGGAGAGAAAAGCGCAATGGATCAACATCTGTAATCGTCAATGCATAAGCGACAAGTGAACCAGCACCCGAACCACGTCCAGGACCAACAGGGATATCATGAGCCTTTGCCCATTTTATGAAATCTGAAACGATGAGAAAATAGCCAGAAAATTGCATACGTGTAATAACAGAAACTTCATAATCAAGTCGCTGCTCATAATCTGCAACTGCATATCCTTCTGCTAGTCCAATTGATTCAAGCCGCATTTTCAAACCAGCTTTAGCTTGATTTAATAATTCATGATCTTCCACTTTTAAAGCAAGGTTTGCATCAACAGACTGCTCCATGAAACGAGGCAAAATTGGTTTGCGAATTGGCGTAGCAGTATGACAACGCAATGCAATTTCAACGCTGTTCTCCAAAGCTTCTGGAAGATCAGAAAATAATGCAATCATTTCATCTTGTGATTTCAAATAATGATCTGGCGTCACACGTTTACGCTCTGGATTAGAAACAATTTGTCCTTCGGCAACCGCCATCAACGCATCATGTGCTTCATACCCTTCCCTATTTAGAAAAAAAGCTTCATTGGTAGCAACAAGAGGAATTTCATATTTATACGCCAATTCAATAAGAATAGCTTCTACGTTTCGATCAAAAGAGCCATGGCGCTGTAACTCTACATAAAGGCGATCACCAAAAACTTTTTTTAAATAAATTAAACGTTCAACAGCGCGTTCTGTTTTATCTTCTGCCAAAGGAAAGTTGATAGGCCCTCCCTTACCACCAGTCAAAGCAATAACTCCTTCACTGTGCGATGACAGCCAATCGGCTTTGATATGAGGAGGATCCGTATCACACTTATCAAGATAAGCACGACTAACAAGACGAACTAAATGAGCATAACCAACATCACTGGCTGCAAACAAAACGAGAGAACAAAAGTCAGAAGGGCGAGACCATTTAGCAAAATGTTGATGATGTTCTTCACCATAAAAATCAACAGTAAGCTGACAACCAATAATTGGCTGAATCCCATGAGAAAAACAATATTGTGAAAACTCCAACGCACCAAATAAATTATTTGTATCGGTAATAGCAATAGCTGGTGTATAATCTGAAATCGCATGTTGAATAATTTGTGGGATTTTTAAAGCTCCTTCAAGTAATGAATAAGCAGAATGTACCCTCAAATGAACAAAGCGAGGAAAAGATTTCTGGTCATCTCGTATTTTAGTCTTATCTTTTGCCACTCTCAAATTTCTCACAACTAATTAAATGCTACACAGCATCCCCTATCTGCCCCTCTAAGGAAACCATTGTAGCTTATCACACCCTTAAATCTATGAATTTAGCGCTCCACATATTGGCAAGACATTGCAATTTTATCTCTCTTTATAAGAGAGTTCTATCAAGAAAATATCTCTATTCACAGTAAATAAATACATCAAAATAAAAAGAAAAAATCGAATAGAATCATTACAAATATTACCCCTCTTTTTTATATTTTTTTATCTCATGCGTTCTTTAAGTGTTGATATTTCTAATAAAAACTTAAAATGTAAAAGAGGTGGTTTTGTCTTAAATATTAATGTATTCTCAAAAAACTCTTTATAAAGCACTGGAAAAAATAAAAGAAGAAAGCCAATTTTCCTTATGCCTCCACGCCTTATTACACCTCTTTTTAATTCTATACGTACTCTTCCTGGGGTTACACCTAAAGTATGTGGTTTATTATCAAAAATTTTAAATAGTAATCCTACTCAACATGAGCCTACCCTTATTGATCTACTTCAGTTAATGCCCTATTCCGTTGTAGATCGCAGAATATGCCCCAATATTGCTTGTGCACAAGAAGGAATCACGACAACTCTTGAAATTATCATTGATAAACATCAACCACCACCAGTGGGCCGTAATCGCTTACCCTATCGCGTCATGGCACATGATCCAACAGGAAAAATGAATTTAGTTTTTTTTCATGCTCAATCCTCTTGGCTAAAAAAACAACTCCCGATAGGAAAAAAAGTCATTGTCTCAGGTAAGGTTGAATGGTTTAATGGATACCTTTCCATGGCACATCCAGATTATATCGTACCGAGTGAGCAATCAAATCAGATTCCTTTGATCGAACCCATTTATCCTTCTACTGCTGGATTATCCGTAAAAATACTAAAGCGTACCATACAAAATGCTCTCGATTGTATTCCTCTTTTGCCAGAATGGATAGAAGAAGACGTCAAAAAACAACACAATTTTGCTTCTTTTCCAGTTGCTTTACGTCGTATCCATAGTCCCATTGACCCCGATGACTTAACTTTAGAAAGTACGGCACGCAAACGTCTTGCCTATGATGAATTGCTTGCTTGCCAATTAGCTCTTGGTCTCATACGTTTACAAACAAAATCTCTTTCTGGAATATCTCGACCACCAACAGGGGTTTATACTCAGAAATTACTGGAAGCCATCCCTTTTCAACTGACAAGTGGACAGACAAAAGCAATACAGGATATTGCAAAGGATCTTTCTTCACCAGAACCGATGTTAAGACTTCTCCAAGGAGATGTAGGAGCAGGAAAAACCATTGTTGCCCTCACAGCAATGACACAAATTTCTGAAAATTCAGGGCAATCAGCTTTAATGGCCCCGACAGAAGTTCTTGCTCGGCAACATTTTGCAACAATCGCACCTCTTGCTGAAAAAGTCGGATTAAAAACAGTCCTTTTAACAGGGCGAGAAAAAGGTAAATTACGTACAAATATTTTAAATGATATTTTATCAGGGCAAGCCTCTATTATCATTGGAACTCATGCCCTCATACAAGAAAGCGTTTCTTATAATAATCTTGCTTTAGCCATTATTGATGAACAGCATCGTTTTGGCGTACATCAACGCCTTGCCCTTACAGAAAAAGGTCATAAACCTGATATGCTTGTAATGACAGCAACCCCGATTCCACGTACACTTGTTTTAACAGCTTTTGGTGATATGGATGTTTCTCAAATTACAGAAAAACCAATCGGTCGACAGTCCATTACAACAGCAACACTTTCTTTAAAACGTATTAATGAACTCATAGAACGCGTTGCTGTTGCACTTGAAAAAGGAGAAAAAATTTATTGGATTTGCCCTTTAGTGGAGGAATCTATCGCTCTCGATCTCACTTCAATCGAAAGTCGTTTTTCTATCCTCCAAGAGCGGTTTGGAACACGTGTTGGTATAATCCATGGAAAAATGTCAACAGATGAAAAAGAAGAAGCTATGACATCTTTTAAATGTGGAAATATCCGTATTTTGGTTGCAACTACAGTCATTGAAGTGGGGGTAGACATTCCGGATGCTTCAATTATCATTATCGAACACGCGGAACATTTTGGTCTTTCACAATTACACCAATTGCGTGGACGTGTCGGACGAGGAGAAAGAAAATCCTCCTGTATTTTACTCTACAAAGAGCCGCTCACAAAAATGGCGGCAACACGCCTTAATATCATACGGAGTACAGAAGATGGTTTTAAAATTGCTGAGGAAGACTGGCGTCTCCGAGGAGAAGGAGAGCTTTTAGGAACCAAACAATCCGGCATGCCTGAGTTCAAAATAGCAAATCTTTCAGTCCATAGTGATCTTTTATCAATGGCAAGAAGAGATGCACGTTTATTTTTACAACGCGACCCTAACCTTTCTTCCAAACAAGGAGAAGCTTTACGTCTGCTCCTGTATCTTTTCGGACACAACGACGCCACACGCCTTTTACGAGCAGGCTAATAAAATAAAAACACCCCTAAACGAAAGCTTGATGTATTTATTATAAAAGCTCTTTTATAATTTGTACTCTTAAATAGCCCATCAATGATATGAAACAAACCCTCTATATCCCCCTTATCTCTGCAGGGTAACAAACTATAATTATCATCTTCATCACCAATATTGCCGCTTTTCTATTAAAACAGCCCCATAGAAAATATATTAAGCATTTTCGCAAACAGTTTTATCCATACATCGTTTTTCTCTTTTAGCATACAAGGTGACAAGTTTTTTGGATGCTAAATTCAAAAGTTTGAATTTAGAAACTGTTATGTGTATTTTAAACAAAAAATAATCATTATAAGTCCGCTCTCTACGCCCACAACCATTCTCCCTTCCCCATAAAAATACGAAATTATTCAACGGTGACTGATTTTGCTAAATTACGCGGTTGATCCACATCCGTTCCTAATAAAACAGCTGTATGATAAGCGATTAATTGAATAGGTAAAGCATAAACAATCGGCGTAATAAATTCCGGCATATCTGGCAAAATAATAGTTGATAAAGTGTCAAGTTGAGCTGCCTCCACTCCTCTTTTATCGGTTATCAAAATAATACGACCATTGCGTGCTGCAACCTCTTTCATGTTAGAAAAAGTTTTTTCAAACCACCGGTCATAAGGTGCCACAACAATAACGGGAATGGTCTCATCCACAAGTGCAATGGGTCCATGTTTTAATTCACCTGCTGCATAACCTTCAGCATGAATATAAGAAAGCTCCTTCAGCTTAAGCGCCCCCTCTAAAGCAATCGGATAAGAAGTCCCACGTCCAAGATAAAGAACACCTTTTGCGTTCATTAAATGACGACAAATTTGTTCAACTTTACTATCTAACTTTAAAACCTCATTTAAAATCCGAGGGACTTCTGCCAATTGGTGAACAAACTGATGCTCAGCCTTTTCTGAGAGATACCCACGTTGCTTTGCTGCATCAAGCGCCATAGCAGCAAGCGTTGTCAATTGACAGGTAAAAGCTTTTGTTGAGGCAACACCAATTTCTGGTCCAGCGAGCGTGGGTAAAATAAAATCAGCTTCTCTTGCCATTGTCGACTGCTCAACATTCACGATTGTTGCTGTTTTTACACCGCGTTCACGACAATAACGCAAGGAAGCCAGTGTATCAGCTGTCTCACCAGATTGAGAAACGAATAACGATAATACATCAGGAGTTATAGGGGGTTCACGATAACGAAACTCCGAAGCGACATCATTATCTACACTTAAAGCAGCAAAACTCTCGAACCAGTAACGAGCAACTAAAGTAGAATAATAAGCCGTCCCACAGCTGGCAAAGAGTAGCCGATTAATATGTTTCCAATCAATGAGATTCTTAAATGAACGAACCGTGTAATTTCCAAAGTCAAAATAATGTGCTAGGTTATGAGAAATTACTTCAGGCTGCTCAAACATTTCTTTGTGCATGAAATGACGATGATTTCCCTTAGAAACCAATAAATTTCCTGCAAACAATGTTGTAATAGGACGCTCTACCGATTGGTTTTTAGCATCATAAACTGTTACACCTTCTCGTGTCAGAACAGCCCAATCCCCATTTTCCATATAGCTAATAGAATCAACAAATGGCGCCAAAGCAACCGCATCCGATCCAATAAAAAACTCATCTTTTCCATAACCAATCACCAGAGGTGGACCAGAGCAAGCAGCAATCATAAGATTGTCCTCACCATGAAAGATAACAACGATAGAAAAAGCACCTTGTAATCTTTTCCAAATTGTGCGCATAGCATCCTTTGGAGAAAGACCACTTTTTAATGCACGTGTCATTAAATGTGCAATAACCTCTGTATCCGTATCTGTTTCAAAGATATAACCATCTTCAATGAGCTCCTTTTGCAGCTCTACAAAATTTTCAATAATACCATTATGAACAACTGCAAGTTTTTCCGTCATATGAGGATGTGCATTTCGCTCTATAGCAGCTCCATGGGTAGCCCAACGTGTATGGCCAATTCCTAAATGTCCTTCCAAAGGTGTTTTTTTTAGCTTTTCTTCTAAATGAATGAGTTTTCCCTCAGCGCGCACACGATAAAGTTGCCCATTATGCACTGTTGCAATACCAGAGGAATCATATCCTCTGTACTCAAGACGTCTCAATCCCTCAATCAAAGAAGATGTAACACATCTCTTTCCAAGAATGCCTATAATTCCGCACATTTAAAAGCTCCAATTCATATCCTAGATATTCATAAATAACTAAGTATCCCTCATCTTAAATCTTAAGGTATCAGATACATCAAATATGTCGTGCGGTAACACTTAAAAACAAGCCTCCTACACAATGATCAATTATAAGCAATGATCACTTTTTTTGTTTACTCGCTGATAAGCGCGCACGCAACTTTGTTGCATAATTCTCTTTTGTCACTTGTCGCGCACGTCCAAAAGCCATACTGTTCATAGGCACATTTTCAGTAATAACACTTCCTGAAGCAATATAAGAACCATCCCCTATCACCAATGGAGAAACAAGTGCTGAATTAGATCCGATGAAAGTGCGGTTACCAATCATTGTTTTATATTTTTGAAACCCATCATAATTACAAGTAATCGTGCCAGCCCCGATATTGGTATGAGCACCAATTTCTGCATCACCAATATAACTCAAATGATTAATTTTGGTACCTTCTCCTATCTTGGCTTTTTTAATTTCACAAAAATTCCCAATTTTTACGGATTGTCCAAGCTCTGTTCCAAAACGCAAACGTGCATAAGGCCCAATTTGCGCATTCTTACCAATTACAGTACCTTCTAAATAACTAAATGCATGAATAACCGCACCAGTCTCTATTTTTACCCCTAAACCAAAATAAACATTTGGCTCAATGATCACTTCTGGTTCAATTTCTGTGTCATAAGAAAAATAGACTGTTTCTGGTTTAAGAACTGTCACACCACACAACATTAAATTTCGCGCTTTACGCTTTTGCCATAAAGCATCAGCTTCAGAAAGCTCAAAACAATTATTAATTCCTACGATATTATCAAAAGGTACATCAACAATACGAATATCTAATCCCTGCTGAGAGGCAATAGAAACAACATCTGTTAAATAATATTCTTGCTTTGCATTGTTATTACCAACCTTTTCTAAAAGAGAAAGTGCATGTTTTCCATTAAGAGCAAATATCCCACCATTACAAAAAGAGATCTTTTTTTCTTCATGGTTTGCATCTTTTTCTTCTACAATCGCGATAAGCTTACCATTTTTCTCAAGAAGACGTCCATAACCTGTTGGATCTTTGGCATGAAAACCAGCAACAACAACATCAGCTCCATCAGCAAGTTGTGCACGAATTTTCAACAATGAATTTTGCTCAATTAAAGGCGTATCACCAAATACAATAAGCACATCATCACTCTCGTTCTGCAAAGCTAGGCGAGCAGAAAGAACGGCATGAGCTGTGCCTAAACGCTTTTTTTGTTCAAAAATCATCGGATTTTTGACAAATGACTGAACAGTTTCAGTAACATCATCTGCACCAAACCCCACAACAACCGCTAATTGTGAAGTGCCTGCCAATTCTATTTGTTTTATGACATGGCATACAAGGGGCAATCCAGCAATTTTATGCAGCACTTTAGGAAGAGACGACTTCATACGCGTCCCCTCACCTGCTGCAAGAACAATAGAAAGACAACTTCTAACCATAAAAACACATAAGACTAACGAGAAAAACCAAAAAAATTTACAACATCATACCAATGAATAGCTTCAATATCACTTAACGAAGGATAATTTTCTAAAAGCCAAAAGGAAAAATTCTGCATAGAACCCGTTAAAAATAAAATACCCGTGATAACCAATAAAATACCAATAATTTTTTCAACTTTTCCTAAATGAATACGAAAAGCGCCTAAAAATTTCATAAAACTGCTAGAAAATAAGGCTGCTAACACAAAAGGCACTCCAAGACCTAATGCATAGATGCCTAAAAGAAGCGCTCCCTCACCTACGGTTTCTTTCGTTCCAGCAAGGGTTATGATAGGTCCTAAAATTGGACCAATACACGGTGTCCAACCAAATGCAAAAGCCAAACCAATAATATAAGCTCCTAAAGGACCAGCTGGCGTTTTGTACGTTTGAAAACGCGCTTCACGGAATAAAAAAGCAATCTTGAAAAAACCCAAAAAGTTGAGACCAAACATGATAATGATAATTCCAGCAGCAAGTGCAAGCCAATCACGATAATAACCAATAAACTTACCAATTGTACTTGCACTGGCACCTAAAGCAATAAAAACGGTTGTAAAGCCTAATACAAAAGCAATAACAGAAGATAAGAGCCCCCAACGTATCAACGTTTTTTTATGGTGTTCTTCTGAATAAAAATCCTCAATTCCAATACCTGCCATATAACATAAATAAGGAGGCACTAATGGCAACACACACGGTGATAAAAAAGATAACGCACCTGCAAAAAACACACCAAATGTTGAAATTTCTATCACAAAAACTCTCTACCCATCCCTATAATCTATATAATATTAATTTATTTCTTCATCGATTCGTTGCATATTTTGTGTGTTTGCTATCACATTTATATCTTCATCATGGCCAGAAACAACAGAAAAAACTTTCTGATAAATTTTATCTTGATTTTTAGCAATCGCGATATAATCCCCTTCAGCTAAAACAAGCGAAACATAAGCTCCAACAGTTTCGTAAATAATATCACCAGAATCATTGGTAATAGACCAACTTGTATCTGCAAGCGCTTCCCCTCCTTCTTGTCGTACCAATTTTAAAACAATTTGAGCTGCTTGATGTTCAAGAGTTACTTCTGTAACTTTACCTGTATCTACTTGAATATCAGAACGAACCATAGCGTTAATGGAACCATAATGGGACGCAACATGATACCGACCAGCTTTTAAACGCACAATTGACTGAGCTTTAATATTTGATAAAATCACACCTGTATCATCATTTTCTTTTTCATCCTCATAAATAGTAAAACGCAATTCTTTTTCATTGATTGTACCATTTAAAAGTGTCGCATTAAAAATCACAGCACCAGCATCAAGATTAAAGCTTTTAACAAGGCTTTGCCCATTTTCTAAATTTATTTGCTGCATCGCACTTGCATGACCAAATGAGACGTGAACAAGATAATTTCCTGGCTCTAAATCAAAATGTGCACTCCCACCTTCATAAGTCGCAAGTAATGGTAATTTATTATCAATCCCTAAAATGGGTGCATAAATCCGCCATACAAGCCCTTTCACAATATCCTCATTACTATTTTTTAAACGAGCATACAAAATAAGTTGTGCTTTAGAAGTTAAATTTTCTGTTTCTTGATCTTGCGATCTTATAAAAAAACTTGTCGATGGCTTTTGTTGATAATCTTTCTCGTCTACTTCTTCAGAAAAAGCAGAAGGACTCCAGACCAATAAAATAAACGCTAGAAATAAGCATAACCATCGGCATAGTGTTTTTGGAAAAATGCCCATTCTTACATTATTGAACAAAGGATTATACTTTATTTTATTGCACATAACATATTAATCTTACTATTCTTTATTTAACACCAAGGGTGCATGAAAAAATGCTAAGGAATAAGATCTTATAATAAATTAATATACCATGAGTCAGGACTTCTTTCCTAGGTATTTTTTAATCATAAAAAAATTAGCTTTTTATGACCTACTGTTTTAACTATGAATATATTCTCTATTACCTTGATAAGATGAAAAAAATAAAAGATAAATAAAAAGGAGAGGTATATTCACTTCATAAAATATAACATCATCTTCAAGCCTTTATAAGCCTCAATCTGTTCATAAAGCAGCTGCTATTCTGTTTCTGTTAGCTCTTTAATTTTTTCTGTTTTATTTTTGTCCTTCCTTCCAACCATATAAGTTGTTTCCTATTTGTTATGCTTCAAAATATCTCTTGCTAGATAAGACTGATGACAGACACATCCTTATTATCCAAATAGATGGATAACCAGCTACCACAAGAAACAGATCTATTTCTCCCTCCCAACGAGACAAAGCAGAACGCACACTTGATTTATTTCATTTACAATTTCAAGCTGTGCTATGGCTATCTTTAAAGCATGTTTCATATTCTCATCGCACTCTTTTTTCCTGCTAAGATGAAATGCTTGCAATAAAGCCATAAAAAATAATTAAAATCGCTATAAGTACTAAGAATTAAATAATATTTCTTTCCTCCCAAAATCACAAACATTACTCCCGAAAACGCCTGACTACAATCACTAGCCCTGTATAGGCTGCTAAAAACATAATACCTGCTAATACCCATTGCGCTATGCCATTTCCAACCAATACCCCCCCCCAAATTCCGAACAAGCCTCTATGATCAGTGCCAAAGCTTCTACTTTCAAAAGACCTGTTGCCTCTTTCATTTTTACTTTGTGATAATTCGAAAAAAACATACCCCCTTTCTCATAAATCCGCTTCTACTGCTCAACGATTCGCTAAACTCTAAGGAGATTTTCTATCTACCTTATTCCATTTCTGTAACTCTACCTGAATAGCATAATCCCCTTGATTAAACTTTTTCAACAATGTTGCGCTTACTAAAAGCTTGTGTAGCTACGATATAATAAGCATGATACTAATGCTGCGAATTGGCAATTCGTTAACAAAACCGTCATCGCTTCCTCGACTACTTTTTCAAATTGCTTTAAGTCATCACAAAGGATTTCATCCGCTTGTCCTTGCGTAATATGCATGCTTTTTTTGATAAAGAGGCACCTGCATGACTCGTGTGACCATAACCAATGATTGTCTAAATGCACGCCGTGTTTCTATACCCCTCCAAGCGTAATCTTTCCCATTATTTGATCAACGATATTCTTCCTTACAATAGCCCTCTCATACATGCTTCCATAAAAAAGATATTTATGTGATTTATAAAAATAATTTATCTTTTAAAATTAGAACTAAAAATAACGTAATATTTTCTCATCTCAAATCTATTGATTTTGAATCACCACTGATACAGCATATACAGTAGCGATTTGTTTCAATACGAAATAACTTATAATAGGAAAATTTTGCAGTAATCTAAATTACGCATTATGCTTAAAAATTACTTTTATCATTATAAATCAATATGTTATTTTTTTATAAAACATTGCACTGCTGTCTATATCATAAGACTTTATGAGCTTTTCTTTCAATTCAATGAATTGTTTAGAATAACCAATACGAAGTTTATATAAAACTCTGCCCAAAAGTGTTTTAGAAAAAGGAATTAAATTGATTTAAAGATTTTCACAAAAGGGTTACATCTTAATTTTTTAATTAACATCCAATAAATTGTATCAAAAGCTAATGGAAATTCATTAAAAATGATTGACCTTTTGCAAGAACTTTGTAAAAAGGTGTACTCAGTTTGGAGGGGTGGCCGAGCGGTTTAAGGCACCGGTCTTGAAAACCGGCGTGCAGGAGACTGTACCGTGGGTTCGAATCCCACCCCCTCCGCCACAGCGCTTTTATTGCATGTAGCTTGCCAGCGGGTTTTGTATATTTTGACAGCAGGTTTTGTACCAATTCATTTTTTTCAAAGTTTTTTTAAAGAGTCTTCAAAGACCTTTCAAAGATCATTTAAAGATCCTTTTCCTTTTTTGCTAAAAGTCGCAATTTGAGATGATCACCTCTTGAGCCGGCGTCGGATTATTTGAACTGCATGTATAAGATGTGTTGACCTCTTTTATCTTAAATTGGCTAAAGATTTTGCGGATTTCGGGCACATCATTGAGAGACAGAAGAAACTTTCTCTTTAATTGTGCAAGCAGTGTGGACATTGTTTGATAATCCTCTCGCTTAAACAAATCCTTGCCATAATAATCCTCCATATCCCAATAAGGTGGATCAAAATAAAAAGCTTCAACACTCCCATATTGGGTACGAGGCTCTAGCGTGAATTCCCAACTGGAACAGTCAGATTTATGAAGTTCGAGTGCTGGTAAATTGTCTCCGCTTATAAATAAAAACTTATTGTCTTTGATTAAAAAACGTGCCTGCATGCGATCAGCGAGGCGGGTTAAAAAATCAACAGCCGATTGATCGGTGCGAACCACATAAGGTAAAGTTTGTTGAGTAAACTGAGGACTGATCTTGGCTTGATAACAATGGCGTTTGGCTAATGTCTCAACAATCTCGCCAACAGTTTTGTGATCAAAATGTTCACTGTCCTGTTCTTTGAGTTCCTTGCGTATCGAGGCGCTTTTGCCACAAAGGCGCAAAATCTCCCCATCACTGCCACCACAACTTACAACCGATTCGACAACAAAACACCCCATAAAAGCACTGATGCTTCCCTCATAACCAAAAACCACCTGTAGAGT
>NZ_JBEPLI010000009.1:0-59484 GCF_040545155.1 Bartonella silvatica | reverse complement strand
CGATTACCTGTCAGCTCAAAGATTTGCTCACCCACCAGACGATATTCAAAATAAGCATCCCCCAACTTTTTGAACACGTGCTCAGGCTTATAATTACCAATCTTTTTTAAGTAATAGTCCGATCCTAAAAATTTACTTGGGTTGATAAAATCCTGTCGCGTCTCAACTAAAAACGGCACATCCGGTGATTGGGTCTGAGCCAATTCTGTCTTAACAGAGCTAAGCCCATCTTGCGTTGGCACCTGTATGGATTCTGGTGCGGGTGTTTGGATACTCGGTGCAAAAAGCCCTTTGTGCCCTTTCAAACCATTGATAATACCGTCCAATCGATCATCACTAATCAGTGGTTTGGAACCGTCAAAATCGGTGTTTTTAACACCAGCCAAACCTTTCTCGCCAGAGCTTAAGCCAACTTGCTCAACCCCCTCACGCACCGCATGATTATCAATATAGCCTGTCAACTTGGCATCAAGCGTGCCACCAGCTTCAATCGTGCCGTAAACAGCATCATAAGTGCGTTTGGTTGTTTGGGTATCAGTATAATGTCCCTCATCTGTTATACCCTTGTCCCCAATTGTACACCCTGCATTAAGCAGAGTGCATTGCTTTTTCCTGCGATGTGTTTCAGTTACAATCTTGGTTGTTTCGATTAAATCGCGCCCCTCATTGAGCAGAGTATCACCCTGCATCTCAATGTTGCCATTAGCAGCAATCAAACTATAACTATTGCGGATATCACCGGCATGAACCGTGAGATGACGTCCTACTAAAATCTGTGCAGCATTATTGATAAAATGAGGCTGTTGACGGCTAATTGTAGTGTCAACATCTTCCTTTATCTGATGGTGTTTAACATTAGTGCCTTTGGATTCATATAAAATAATTGCAATCAACATATTGACTTTATTGTGTTTTTTGATATTATTCCGATTACTTACACAGAGCGTTCATATTCTTGTTGTTTCAGGCGCGACAATTCGCTCCGATAGCAGACAACATCCAGCCAATCCATCTGGTTGAGCTCTGAAGGGGACCAATGAAAATACAGCGCTAATTCCGCTCCAAATTGTCTGGCTGAGAGAATTGGCGTTGCGTAAAAAAGAGAAAAAAGCCTTCAAAATCGCGATAATACCAATTGATCATAGCGCACTCCCCTATGCCGTAAATATGCAAAAACAACTTACTAAATAAGTGCCAAAATCACATCTCAACGCACCATTAATCCCCTACGTAGTCTTCAAACCAGCTAAGTTTTTGTGCTAACATCGTAAGATAAAACAAGGGTCAATATCAGACACCACTGCCTTACCCAGATATCTTGCGAAAACCCATTCCTTAGAACGCGTTCTAGCGTCTTTTCTCTATATGACCACTGCTTGTATTTCACTTGTAAAACATAGATTCTATTCATAACAACGTTCTACTCTTCAAAAAACTCTAAATGAATACATGGTCCTTATTCCCACACGCAGAACTCTTCGCTATTCACCTCGCTTTTTTCTGCAATAATGCACCCCTTATGCGCTAAAAAACATACGGACACAGCCCCATTTATACCGATATAAAACAATTAACTCTTGCATCATCAATTTATTAACAACTGTAATGTTAATCTATATATTAATTGCAAAAAAAATATTCAAAACAATAAACTAGCTTTTTCTATCCAAAACACCTATAGACCACTTGTTATTGTAGGCCAGTTTCCTGTCTCTTCTGCGTGTTTATAGGCACAATAGTTTTTTGGAAGAGAAGTGCTCTTAAGTTTAAACCATTCCTCTAATACTTTTTGCCGTCCATGCACCTTATTTTGATTATCCGCAAGAAAATTGCTAATAAAATTATTCATCTGAGTGGAAGGGATTTGCGGCAGCCACCCCTGTGTCTGTTTTAAAGCAGCAAGGTGATCAACCAAATCACTATAGCAAATTTCCTTACCCTCTAAAATACAAGCCTTTTTCCAATGATTCAGCCTAATACCATTGCCCCGATTTATCGCGCAACGCACCAAATTTCTTTTCAACATTCTCCTGTAGAAAAGATTTTGTTTCTTTATCACTAAGATAATTTATCGCTTGTGTCTCTAAAGCCAATCTATCACGAGTTCCGTTATTTTGTCTATTAGAAACAGCGGCTGGTAGCAGCATTGCAAAGCCAAACAAATGAGCTTTAATACGCTGCTCAAGTTCTTTTCTTCAAACTACCTACACGAATGCCTAATGATTTAGCGATCTCTCTAAGTTCTGTAGTATAAAAACATGTCCCATCAAACTCTTCTATCGTCATCTACTTATGAAATTTTTTCATCCCCTGCTCCTTATTGCTAATGATAAATAACAAGGATATCTAGCTAACAATAATACGAAGATGCCACCTCTTTTTTAAGAATCTTCCTATTAAAAAGTTATAAATACATGCGCGACACAAGATAATCATGAGAATAGTTCTTCAACTGTTCACAAATATATTATATTAATTTCTAGATAGATATTGAGCAATACTTGTCTCACAAAACAAAAACCCTTAAGCTTTATCATGCAATAATACGCGCAAGATGAAAGCTCTTTAATATACTCATTGATTTGAATTCCAATATGACATCCTCGTATACTCAGAAATATCTTTACGCTCACACAACCAACCAACATTATCTCTCTAAATTTTAATAAGAAGAGAGCTATCATCAAGGTTGATTATTAATCCACATAATGCAATTCTTTTCACCAAGCTTTCATATTGATACAAATATAGATACTATTTCAAACGTTATATTTTGCCTATACAAAAAGAAAATAAAAAATTGAGGGTTTCTCTATGATTAATAATATTTACTGCGTTGGGCGCAATTATGTGGAACATGCGCATGAACTTGGCAATATTGTTGAAAACGAGCCCATTATATTTAGCAAGCCGAACAGTTCGCTCATATTAGGAAGTCAAATCTATCTTCCCAATTTTTCCAAAGATATACATTTTGAAACTGAAATTGTGCTCAAAATATCAAAGGATACTTTTATGGTTAGTGAAGTGGAGGCTGTAGGATGCTACGATGCAGTAGCAATAGGTCTCGATCTAACAGCTAGAGATTTGCAAACAAAACTGAAAGAAAAAAAGCTTCCTTGGCTTTTATCTAAAGGATTTAAAGGAGCTGCATACGTTTCTGACTTCATAAACAAAGAAAAAGTAAATGATCCTATAACCTTTGAAATGAGACTGAATGGAAAAACGAGGCAACTTGGCAGTACGAGAGATATGATTTTTAGCTTTGGAAAAATAATATCATTCTTGAGCCGCTACATTCAGTTAAAAGTTGATGATATCATATATACGGGCACTCCACAGGGAGTAGGTAAACTTGCTCCATTGGATGAAATAGAATTATACATCGAAGATAAGTTAATTTCAAAAATAGAGATAAAATAAATCACGAACTACCCACCTTTTTGATAGTCTCATTGTTTTAATTATATCACTTTGATCAAACAGAGATCTTTACCATTGATATAAAAAGAGACTTAAAAAGAGTGTGCTTGCTAGTGTTCCATAGGTGTATGTACCGAAACAGATGCACATGGAGTATTTTCTATATGAGATGTATCAGCGGTTATTCTCAACAATAAAACGTTCTTTTTTAGTAAAACTTATGGGCGGTTGCTATTTATTATATATGGGAGTTAAATTACTTAAATCTGGTATCAATAGCTTAAATTTAAAAGAACACCGTATCAAAGAATGAAAATAATGCTAAGGGTCAATTAAAGATTTTAATCAGCGACATGACCGATTTGATGACATAAATACGAAATTTAAAAATATCGATATTTTATAAACAGCATTCCCTAAATTCTTATTTTTTTCGATGGCATTAAAAAGGAAATTGGATTTATAATAATACATTTTCTCAACATACTTACGTGGTTCACTTGGACGAATATTTATACATATTTTGTGAGCACCCTTTATATAAAAGGTAATGTTTAAAAAAATTATATTAATATAGAAAGAAGAACAATTTTATTTTTGGGGAGAATAAATTATACGATGAACAGAAAAATCCTTTAAGTGGGCTTCTCTGTTTCATCACTATTAATAACAATGCTTTCTCTTATACTAGAATCTATATTCTTACCAATACTTCCCCGTTTTTCTTTGTCGTTAAACTATGAGCTAAGCTCATATCTTTTAAAGCCTCATAAATTAAAATAAAATGCAGAAATCCCGCTTACTTATGCTATTCTTTCATAAAGATGATCATAACAAATTCTTCAATATCATCAGTCTAACACTGTCATAAAAAAGAGCTTTCACAGCTTTATAAGAAAAGTTCTTAAGAAGCCTAATATAGCATAATAATCTATAAATAAAATTTTAAGAAAAAATATATTCCTAAAAACTTTATATCTATCTCTAAAAATAAATAATATCCAAATTAAAAAGTGAAAAAAGAAACATTTATAAAAACAATAGTTAATATGAGTGTTTTATAAGTTTGCATGATAGTGCTAATAATATTTTAATATCAATTAGTCATTGAATAAGCATGATTTAAAAATTCAATATAGGTAATAATTTTTCTCACAAAGCATCTTTTTTATAAAATGAAAAATACCTTTAACAAAAAAGATAAATCCTATATAACATATAAAAACAGCTGTGGAGATATTTTTATGTTAAGTGTACGAACTGCTTCAATTAATCTCACTTATCCTATGGTTAAAATCTTGAGACAATTTTCATTCATTCTTTTCTTAGCATTTTTAATACCGTTTTTAAGTGGATGCGGGTTTAATACCATACCAACAAATGAGGAAAAAGCACAAGCGACATGGAGTGAAGTACTGAACCAATATCAACGTCGCGCAGATCTCATTCCTAACCTCGTGGAAACTGTCAAAGCCTATGCAGCCCATGAACAATCTGTTTTTACGAATGTCATTGAAGCACGCGCTAAAGCAACACAAATCAATATCAATGCAGATATGTTGAATAACCCAGAAATAATGAAACAATATCTCAACAATCAAGCAAATTTATCAAGTGCGCTTTCGCGTCTTATGGCTGTTGTCGAAAACTATCCTGATCTTAAAGCAAATCAGAATTTCCTTGCTCTACAATCGCAGTTAGAAGGAACTGAAAATCGTATCTCTGTTGCACGCCGTGATTATATTGAAGCAGTCCGTATCTACAATACTGCTCTCAAAACAATGCCAACCATGATTTGGGCAAAATTATGGTTTCGTGATGCGAAGCCTATGCCTACTTTTACCATCGATACAAACAGCCAACAAACACCAAAGGTTAATTTTAATTAATGAAATCGTTTCGGCATTTTATACAGCGTAGTGTTTTTCCATTCTTATGGGTCTTTTTGAACACTCTATATCTGATCATTGCGTTGGAAAATGCCACTTACGCGCAGACCAAATTCCCTCCCTTAACTGGTTATGTTAACGATGTAGCCTGCCTGCTTGATAATGAAACAAAGCAGAATCTAACAGAAAAACTGGCTAAACTCGAAGAGAAAGCTGGGGATCAAATTGTTATTGTAACTCTCCCTACTCTTTCAGGAAACGATATAGAGACATATAGCAATTCTCTTTTCCGCAGATGGAGATTAGGTCAAAAACAAATCAATAATGGTGTATTATTTATCATTGCACCCAATGAACGTGAAACACGCATTGAGGTAGGCTATGGTTTGGAAGGAGTATTAACAGACGCTCTTTCCGCAGTTATCGTTAATACTTTTGCTCTTCCTAATTTTCATGAAGGCAACTATCAAAAAGGGATTGTTGAAACAGTTCATGCAATTATCAAAATCATAACAGAAAGTGATTCTGATTTTTCTTTTAGAATCAGACAAAAAGCTAAGCTTGTTGAAGCACAGCGTCACCAAGCTGAAAAAGAAGAAATGATAGCCAATGCAATTATATTTTTAATCCTTTTTATAATGTTTGGTTTGCCTCTTCTCGCCATGATTTTTGGAAAAAAAGTAGGACCGCAGAAATATCTCTGGATGGGTATCATCTTTACACCTTGGTTTTTAAGTTTAAATGCGAGTAGCAGACATTCCGGCAGAATTTTTAGAAATAATTCTAAAGGAGGAGGATTTAGAGGCGGTGGTGGTTCATCTGGTGGTGGTGGTGCTACAGGAAGATGGTAAAATAAATGAAACTTTTTAAGTATAACAACTTCTCTTAAGAAAAAATCCGACAGCTATATTATCTTAATTTTAATAAACAAGTCCATATCTTTTTTGGTAGTTTTTTACTGAATTACAATAAAATCCAATTAAAAAATATAAATATAACGCATGACATCTGAAGTAAAACATATTGATCATAATCACACTCCCCATCAGTTTAAAACAGTTCTTGGGAGTTCCCCTGTTGAATGGAAAATAAGCAACAACTTAATTGAATACCCTGAAGCTCTACGTTATATGCAAGAGCATGTAGAAAAGATTCTAACAGAAAATGCACGTGAACAAGTTTGGCTTCTTGAACATCCTTCCCTTTATACAGCCGGAACAAGCGCAAATAAAAAAGATCTTTTAGATCCTCATTTATTTCCTGTTTATGAAGCAGGTCGTGGTGGTGAATTTACTTATCATGGTCCAGGGCAACGTATTGCTTATATTATGCTTGATCTAAAACGCCGAAAACAAGATATCCGTGCTTTTATTAGAGCATTAGAAGAATGGATCATACAAATGCTTGCAAAGTTTAATATTAAAGGTGAACGCCGTGTTGGTCGTGTTGGTGTCTGGATTAAAAGATCTCATAACGCATCAATACAAAATAATCTTTCTTCAGAAGATAAAATAGCAGCTATAGGCATTCGAGTCCGTAAATGGGTCAGTTTTCACGGAATCTCTATCAATGTTAATCCTAATTTAGCTCATTATTCAGGGATTATCCCCTGTGGAATTGCAAATCACGGTGTAACAAGTTTTTTTGATTTAGGTGTTCCTGTAAAAATGCATGATATTGATATTGCCCTAAAGCAAACATTTGAACAAATCTTTGGTCCAACAATTACTGTTTCCTGAATGCATTGATTTTTAAATAAAAAAAAGGCATAAAATCTATCTTTATTGAGATTTTATTTTATGATGTGGATTATAAAACGCTATGAGCGATAACAGCAAAGATCTTTTTAGTATTTTAAATAATGCTCAATCTCGGATAAACATAAAAGAAAAAAATACGCCATCCCCTGTGAGTTCAAAAGCAATAACTTCGGAAAAAAATACAAAAAGTACCCAAGAGGATGATTATAATGCTCTTTCTATTCGCGTACTTGAAGGCTTAGAGCCTGTGCGTTTGCGTCCAGGGATGTATATTGGTGGAACAGATAGCAAAGCACTTCACCATTTGTTTGCTGAAATTATTGACAATGCTATGGATGAAGCCGTTGCTGGCTACGCAGATTTAATCGACGTATCATTAGATAAGAACGGTTATTTAACAGTAACAGATAACGGACGTGGTATCCCTGTCGAAAATCATCCCAAAATGCCTGATAAATCTACTCTTGAAGTCATTATGACACAACTCCACTCAGGTGGAAAGTTTGATGGAAAAGCTTATCAAACCGCAGGGGGACTTCATGGAGTAGGTATTTCTGTTGTTAATGCTCTTTCTGATGATATGGAAGTCGAAGTAGCACGAGAAAGAAAGCTTTATAGACAACGCTTCTCACGTGGTGTCCCTCAATCTGGATTAGAGGATTTGGGTGATGTTTATAATCGTCGTGGTACACGTGTTCGCTTTCATCCTGATCATAAAATTTTTGGTGAAAAAGCAGCTTTTGATCCAGAAAAAGTTTATAAGATGACACGTTCCAAAGCCTATCTTTTTGGTGGTGTAAAAATTCGTTGGAATTGTGATCCTATCATACTCGAAGGAATCAAAAATATTCCTGAAAAAGCTGTTTTTCATTTCCCTGATGGTCTCAAAGATTATTTGCTTTCATCACTGAAGGATGAATATCAAGTGACGTCAGAGATTTTTTCCGGAAAAGTAAAAAACCATAATGGCCATGGCTCTGTTGAATGGGCTATTGCTTGGCATGGTGGTGATGCATATGTACAGTCTTACTGTAATACTATTCCTACCGGAGAAGGGGGAACACATGAACAAGGACTGCGTCAAGCTCTTTTACGGGGACTGAAGTCTTATGCTGAGTTAATAGGAAATAAACGTGCAACGATCATAACAACCGATGATGTTATGATTTCCACAGCCGCAATACTTTCGGTTTTCATCAAAAATCCTGAATTTGTTGGACAAACGAAAGATCGATTATCCACAATTGAAGCACAACGTATTGTTGAAAATGCAATACGTGATCCTTTCGATCACTGGTTAACGAATTCTCCACAAGAAGCAACAAAACTTCTTGATTGGGTTATTGAGCGTGCTGAAGAACGTATTAAACGACGCCAAAACAAAGAAATAAATCGAAAAACCGCCGTACGTAAATTACGTCTTCCTGGTAAGTTAGCAGACTGCAGCCAAAATTGTGCTGCTGGCGCTGAATTGTTTATTGTTGAAGGTGATTCTGCTGGTGGCTCCGCTAAACAGGCACGCAATAGAGAAAACCAAGCAATTTTACCTCTTCGGGGAAAAATTTTAAATGTAGCCAGTGCTGCATACGAAAAGATGAACTCCAGCCAAACAATTGGCGATCTTATACTTGCACTTGGATGTGGAACACGTTCTAAATACCGTGAAAAAGATCTCAGATATGAGCGTATTATCATTATGACTGATGCAGATGTTGATGGTGCTCATATTGCCTCACTGCTCATTACTTTCTTTTTTCAAGAAATGCCTGACCTTATTCGTCAAGGACATTTATACCTTGCAGTCCCTCCCCTTTACAGAATATCACAAGGAGGAAAAGTTGCTTATGCACGTGATGATACCCACAAAGATGAACTCCTAAAGACTGAATTCACCGGAAAGGCTAAAATTGAAATTGGGCGTTTTAAAGGGCTTGGTGAGATGCGTGCTGAACAGCTTAAAGAAACGACGATGCATCCTCAAAAACGCACATTGTTACGCATTTCTATTGATGCAATGGAAATGCAGGAAACGAAAAATATAGTAGAAAATCTTATGGGAACAAAACCAGAAGCACGATTTCGTTTCATACAAGAAAATTCTACTTTTGCTTCTCATCTCGATATCTAGTTCTCAAGAAATATTCCTCTCAAATCACCGCCGCTGCATCAATCACCCGCAATTGTGGAGTGATTGTTCCATTCCAATAATTCAAATTAAGATGTCCAGCCACATGGATCATTTCACCAACATTATGAGAAAGAAAATCACCAAGCGCTGTTCCCACAACGCGAAAAGCGATTGCTTGCAACTTTTTTCCTTCAATATCAGACATAACAAGTCGCAGATGCCCTTTTCCAACCTCATATAAATTCATTAACCGATGAGAAGGGAGAACAAAAACAGGTGTTGCATTGCCTGAACCAAAGGGCCCTGCTTTTTCAATCATATCAAAAAGCGCTTGATTAGCACCAGAAGCAGAAAGGCAACCATCTATACTAAGAGACTTTTTAGCACGCAGCTGTGACACCACTAAAGAGACTTTTTTTTCAAGCCACTCTCGAAAAGCTTCGATTTGTGTCGGATGAATTGTCATTCCTGCTGCCATACTGTGCCCTCCCCCTTTTTCTAATAAACCTAGTGTCACTGCCTCACGAACGAGTGCTCCTAAGTCTATACCACTAATTGAGCGTCCTGACCCGACACCACTTCCATCTTCTTTCAAAGCAATAGCAAAAACAGGACAAAAAAAACGCTCTTTTAAGCGGGATGCCAAAATACCAATAATTCCCGGATGCCACTCTTGATGAGCAATCACAAGTGATAAGGGGTTTTCTCGATCTTGATCAAGAGAATCAATATAAAATTCTGCTTGCGCTAATTGAATGCCTTCCATCTCTTGGCGTTCTTGATTCAGTTGATTCAATTGCTCTGCGATTCTGCTCGCTTCATCTTTATCCTCACAACTAAGCAAACGCGCACCCAAAGCCTGATCACCAATACGCCCTCCCGCATTAATTCTAGGGCCTAAAAGAAAACCTAAATGAAAACTATTAAGGGGCTCACCTAGCCGTGCGACCTTTGTTAAAGCGACCATCCCAGGATTATGCATAGCACGGGCAACTTGAAGCCCTTTAATCACAAAAGCACGATTAACACCTTGTAACGGAACAACATCACATATGGTCGCCAATGCAACAAGATCGAGCATACTGAGAAGATCAGGAAGTTTTCCTCCAAAACTTTTCTTCCGCAACAAATGATGAACCCATGCTAATGTGACAAAAACCACACCAGCTGCACATAAATGCCCTTGCCCAGAAAAGTCATCAGGGCGATTAGGATTAACAAGAGCAATAGCCTCTTGATGAACTTCTGACATTTGATGATGATCCAAAATCACAACATCAGCACCTGCAAGCCTAGCTGCTTTTACTGCATCTGGACTATTTGCACCACAATCGACCGTGATAATCAAACGGGCGCCTTCTTGTACTAACATCTTCATTGCTGGTTCATTTGGACCATATCCCTCAACAATACGATCGGGAATATAAATTTTTACTTCAACACCAAAATGACGGAGAAAACGCGCTATAAGCGCTGATGAACAAGCCCCATCAACATCATAATCACCAAAAACTGCAACCTTCTCTTGATTTAGAATAGCTTGAATAATGCGTTCTGCTGCGCATTGCATATCCATAAAACTTTTAGGATCCGGCATAAGCGTGCGCAATGTTGGATTAATAAAAGCAACAGCTTCAGATTCATCCACCTCTCGTGCTGAAAGAACGCGCGCTAACTGATCTGGAAAACCAAATCTTTGCGAAATAGCACGCGCATTATTCACCCCTTGAGCATTAAGAGCGTCCAACCACGCCTGACCACAAGCTGAAGATTCAATATTGAGAAAATAACGGGACCGCTGCATTAGCGTTTACCTTATAATGAAAACTGATAAAAGACAATCAAGAATTAAAGAAACCATATTCTTTTGCAGCATCACTTTTCACTTAAATTGTATATAGAAAACTTCTGATAAGGTATTATAACACCTCAATAATAAAGCACTGTTTTATAAGTTTTTATTTTCTCTTGACGTAAGTCACAAGACATTATATCAGAATAAATACGCGTTAAATATTTCGCTATAATAACAGTTTTCAAGGTAAAACAACAAAAATGTCCTCGTGTTTAAGAGGCTCAATAAAGGATACTTCTATGGCAACCTTTTCGCAAAAGCCAACTGAAGTGGTGAAAAAATGGGTTATTATCGACGCAGAAAACCTCGTTTTAGGTCGTCTTGCCACATTTGTTGCGAACCGCTTACGTGGTAAACATAAAGCTACATTTACGCCACATGTTGATGATGGTGATAATGTTATTGTGATCAATGCAGATAAAATATCTCTTACTGGTAAGAAATATACTGATAAAAAATATTATTGGCATACTGGATATATCGGTGGAATCAAAGAACGTACAGCGCGCCAAATTCTTGAAGGTCGTTTTCCTGAACGCGTTGTTGAAAAAGCTGTAGAACGTATGATTCCTCGTGGGCCTCTTGGACGTCGTCAACTAAAGAATCTACGTGTGTATACTGGAAGCCAACACCCGCATGCAGCGCAACAGCCCGAAGCTCTTGACGTCGGTGCCTTAAACCGCAAAAATAAAAGGATTGCTTAATTATGGCTGAAATTAATTCTCTTTCTGAGCTTAGTGTTGTGGTCGATATTACTGAAGCAAATGAAAATGCCGCTCCTGTTCACGTGCAAAAGCTTGATTCACAGGGGCGTGCATACGCGACAGGAAAACGTAAAGATGCTGTTGCTCGTGTATGGCTCAAACCAGGATCTGGGAAAATTACCATTAACAATAAAGAATTTGACAAGTATTTTGCTCGTCCTGTTCTTAGAATGATTCTTCGTCAACCAATCGTGGCAACAAACAGAGATACCCAATTTGACATTATTGCAACCGTTGCAGGTGGGGGGCTTTCTGGACAAGCTGGTGCAGTGCGTCATGGTATTTCCAAAGCTTTAACCTATTACGAACCAGAACTTCGCTCAATCTTGAAAAAGGGTGGGTTTCTTACCCGTGATAGCCGTGTTGTTGAACGTAAAAAATACGGTAAAGCAAAGGCACGTCGTTCTTTTCAATTCTCAAAGCGTTAATTTTTATGGAATATGGAAAGTCCCGTTTTCAACGGGGCTTTTTTGTCTTCTAAAACGGATTTTTAGAAAAACAAACATCTCGTTTATATCTTCTGGATAAGAACATAAAATCGTATATTTTTTAGATAAGCGCTAAGAAAAAATTAACTTGAGAACTCTGAAGTTTCGATTTTAATTTTTAAAGTCTCTACTCTGGTAATGTAAATATACCTTTATGCTGCCGCATAAAAATATTTGGGCATATTTTCAGTTATCTCGTTCATTTTTTTATTATTTTTTCCATAACCATTGAATAAAATTTCAGTCTAAAAAATGTTTTACCATTGTAATAAAACGAGGAACAGAGATAGGCTTTGACATGTATTCTTCGCATCCGCTTGCACGAATTCTTTCTTCATCCCCTTTCATAGCAAAAGCTGTTACGGCAACAATAGGGATAGATTTTAGTTCCTCATCCTCTTTTAATTGTTTAATGACATCGATCCCTGAAACCTCGGGTAGTTGTATATCCACAAGGATAAGAGAAGGCATTGATGAGCGAGCTAAATCCAATGCAACGAGACCATTACGTGTTTCAACCGTTTTATAGCCACTTGCCTCGATAAGATCACGGAATAATTTCATATTAAGTTCATTATCTTCCACGATCATGACTGTTTTTGACATTAATATGACTCCATCTTTTCAAAATATATAGATTCATGGAAATTACAGAACACTCCCTTTACTTAAAATAAAATGATAAAAAAAATTGTAAACAATAAAGGAACCAAATACCCTTTAATAGAAGCGTTTTTTACAAATATGTGGAGTGCTAATTGACTTATTCTTAAGTTTATAAGGAATAAAACCCATAATAGCTGTAAGTTTATGTTATTGCACACTTTTTATTATCGAGTAAAATGTCAATCGGGAAAATGAGACCAAATGTATATTTCTAAGACAAAAAATTTAAATAACTTTGATATGCATAGATTGTTTGCTAGCAAATAATGAGTGTTTTCTCTTTTAAATCAGATTATGCACTATTGTGATATTTTATTCGCTTAAACACTTTTATTATGCATCAGTATAACGCTATTCATTAAAAAATAAGATAAAGACCATTGATGGATTCAAAAATTCTGGAATATTATACTTGCAGTTAATTCATTTAAAAGTGCCAAGGCGTTCATTATAAATGTTCAATATCTCTTCCCCACTCATTTTTTCTGTTTTATTTTTGAAGCTTCGTAATAAAGATATAAATCGTATGCAAAAATTTTTCAGTCTTTCATGACCTCTATATCATAAATCGCATTCGTTTGATCACCGAGAAGCAATAATATATGTTGGATAGTGTCGATTTATTGTACAATATCAGATTAAAGTATCATTTTTGTTTATTGAAAAAAGACATGAAACCTTATGTTTCTCTTTGTTCTCTCATCTAAAATTGAAAAATAAGCTTATTAGTATTTATTATTCTATTGAACCTGTTCTTGTCGCTATTTGTTTTGTGTTTCCTTAATTTGGTAAAACCGTTTATTTTCAGGAGGCCATTGATCTCACCTTACTGTTTTAGCATATGCAGACAGCCTCTTTGTTTATTGCTGTTTAGCACAACTCTTATTGCACTATCGAGCATTTTGGAGATTTTTTAGATAATTGACTTATAATAAAATTTGAATGTCCCACTGCCTTACCGTTTTTAAAATTTTTTATGACCTATCTTACAACATGGGCAAGTAGAGAAATTACTTATATATGTTGTAAAAAGTTGATACAATTCATTAGGTTTTAAATGCATCAAAGTTCACGATTACCCTTAATTTACTGTATGAAAAATAATTTATATTGCAATATATTGATACAGCTTTCCCTCTACACTTCGAAAAGCCAGAAGAGTTCTAACATATGATTACTCTTCAAATACAAAACCAAAAATATCAACGATATGCTTTATCAGACTAGTTCCGTGGTTGTTTTGTAAAAAATAAAAATTCAATTATAAGTTAACGACTAAAAATTGATAAATATTCAAACAACACATTGATTATATTGAATATTATATAATAACTTAACCCGTAAAACAATATTATTGTAAAAACTCTTCAAAATAATCAACTAAAGAATATCCTTTTATGTGAGAATAATTCTTCCACCTTTTATCTTTTCCGTAACAGATCTTTTCTGAATCAATTTTAAAAACGATAACGCACCCCACCAGAAAAACGAATGCCAGAAAAACCAGCTTTTTTAAACTTATGCTGATAATTTAGATCACCGTGAAGTATAACTTTGGAAGACAATTGTGAATGAATACCCAAACCAGTTTCCAAGAAAGACCCAAAAGAACCTAACTGGAAAGTATCTTTAAAATATGCAACTTGCTTTTCTCCAAAACAATGAACAAAATGCATCTTACCATAAAAAGAAATGATACGATCTTTTTCAAATGCCTCAAAAGTCTTGGTTAAATGCCCTCCCACACGCATTACCCACTGATCAATTTTTCCTATATCAATATCAAATCCATTAATATCACGGCTTTTATAAAACTGAAGGTTTTGATAAATAAGATGAATTTGCGGATCAACAACAAGACCTTTATATTCAGTTACAAAGACTTTACCAGAAGACAATGAAACATTAAAAGGATTTCCTTTTAATGTTGCTGTTTTTCCCCGTGCATAGGTAAAAACATCACCCTTAAATAAACCATAGGATAAAAGACCATTTAAATAAAAACCAGTATTGTATCCTATACGACCGTAGGCTGAAATTGACCATTGATTAAATGTACTTTTTTGACTTTTCTCAACGCCTTGAGGTTGTAAAAAAAATTTTCCATAAGTTCCCGTAACCCCAAACGACATTCTATGATATACATTCTCTATTATTTCGAGAAAAAGAGCTGCCTCTAAAGCGTTATATTCAAGGTCACCTCCATATCCATACTCAAATTTAGAAAGATCTGAAACATAATGATAACTTCCGCCATAACCACTCATAGATAAAACTGGACTGTTATCAACGCTTGATAATCTATGAGAACCATTTCTCAATATTTTTGACTGTTGATTTTGATTGCTAATATTCACCAATCCAACTTGGAATAAGGCGTTTGGTAAAAGAAGATAAGTCGGAACTTGCGGAACAACATCTTTTACTTTGATCATAGAGTAATCCAAAGTAGTTTCATTCTGGATAGGTTGAATGTATTTACTTTCAAGGCGAAAATCCCAAAAGTCTCCATCACCTTTTATTAATCTTTGAGAAATCTTTGCGTTCCCACGCAGAGAACTTGGACCATATGCATGGAGATAATATTGGTAAGGTAAGCCTTCTAGTGCAATATAAGGAGTACTTAATTGAAAAGAATCTTCCGCCGCTTTCCCTGAAACTTGAATAAGTGAAATCCCTTGGGCTTTTATTTTATCTATTGTTTCCTTCTCGTTTCCCATAACAAGTTGTACATGAACTATCGTTTTTCCAAAAACATCACCATCTATTAAAATTCTATCCGTTTTTTGAGGATAAAACGAACCATCACTATTGAGATGTGTATTAAAATAAATATGTGCATGTCCCTGTGCGTCGTAAACTTTTTGTTTACCCTTCCCAACATAAAGGGTCTGATATTCTTGAAGTGTTGGGGGCACAAAAATAACAGAACTATCAGAAAGTTTTAAAAATGAAATTGATGAAATTAAACGATTCAGACTTTGCGAATTTGCCTCTTTCCTTTTGGTCAAAACCCATTGCGATCCTTCTGTTAAATAAAGTTCAGCAATAGAATCACGACTGACATGTGCGCCCCCTACAAGTGAAGAAGAAGCAGATAAAATTGCTACGGAGGCTTCATTTTCAGCTGTTAATAACAAATCACCAGAGATCTTTGTACTTTCCGTTACTCCAATATAAGAATGACTCCTACGACTATGAATAGCAGTGCCTTGAGGAACCTCAAAAGTTGTGTTTTTCAAAAAAATCATTGCTTGTCGGTTGCCCACATCCCCTTTCTCTATCTTCAATTGCATACCGTGTTTTTTACCTGTTACTATAATTTTTGAATCTTCTATATTAACCCGTGAAAGCACAATACCTTCTTCTTGCCCCACTCTTGGCTGCACGTTAGTCTCTAATCCAACCCCAAAACCGTGAGTATCAGTTACCGTAGCATTGGTCTTTTTTAAATAAATAGAGCCGTTCTGACTTACATTGAAGGCCACAAAGTTTCCTTCTTCACCTATACCCTTTCCCTCTGTTGTTCTCTGGTTTTTCGTAGTAATTATAACATCATCTAAAGTTATATTTCCCCTAACGCCTACACGGAGTGCAGCTGCATCTGTCACATCAATTGATCCACCCGTCATTTTAATAACCGCATCAGCCACACTAAAAAGTGCTGACTTTTGACCAGGATCTTGTCCCTCTATCTTAATTTTTGTATCCGCTAAAATAACAGATGTTGCTTGACTTTCAGCATGAATACCTACCTGAATTGCCTCAACTGATCCACGATGAACTTCCATTGTTCCACTATCCACCATGAAACCTGTTGACACATCTTTAAAGCTTGAATCAGTTAAGATAATTTTTCCCCCTTTCGATGCAACAGCACCATAAACACCTTTTACACCATCAATACCCTTAACTTGTACGCGCACTCCCTCAATAACCGTATTTTCCTCTTGTGCTCCTATGACAGAAGACGATATGAGAGAATACTCTTTTTTGCTCTCTTCTCCAGAGAGGTTAATAATTTGATACATTTTGTCATTAATGATATGCGTTGTGCCATCACTACATCTATAATACGATTTGTTTTTTTCACTGCATAATGTCAACGAACGAGAGCGTGCCTCAACATTTACACTCGACAAAAAGGGGAAAATAGCAGCTGTAAAAACGCACGAATATAAGCTGTTCTTAGATACTCTAATCATTATTCCTCTTTAAACTTTCTTTTTTCAGTAAAAAATGCAGAAAAAAAACAAACGACAGGATAAAATACATTAAGTACAAAATATATAAGAAGAATCTTGCAAAATTTTAATAAGTCATTTTAATATAATTTGTTATGAGTTTTATGTAAAGCATGAACAAAAATAATGAGTCATAACTCACATGCATGCCCTAAAAAATAAAATGAAAAAACTCAAAATAATAATACAATCTACCACCCCAAATGCTTTTAATAAACTCATAATCATAAAAAGCTTATAAAGCTGGCTCTTAAAACATAGAGTCTTAAAATAATTTTCAGGAGAATAAAAAAATCAAAATATATTTTTATATATAAATTCTTTATTACTATTAAAAATAATAACTTAAAATTTAATAATATATTTTTATTGTAACAAATTTAAGTAAATTACCAAGTAAAGTATTAAACTAAAATCCAAATAAACTTCCTTATATAATACTATGAGCATTTAGAAAGAAATCAAGATACCGTGATATATTCGTATTCTAAAAACAATGGAAGCTATAAAAATAGATATTTCTTATATTATATTAAGAATAATGCAATAGAAATCGCTGAATACCAATTCGAATTGAGACGAGAAATAATATAGCGTAAGTCTGAACTCTGACAGATTTCATTTCTTACAGGCAAAACATCCGTACTTATCAAAAAATTATGAATGTGTTGTATTTATAAATACATCAACCTATCACAATATGAATAATAATCTTCTTCCCTTATCTTTCTAAGAGAAAAAATCTTTTTATATTTATTTTAAGTAGTCTTTTATAAAAAATAAATTCTGTATTTTTTGAGTTAAATGATCAAAAAACATTTCGTAAAAGAGTAAAGTAAACACGCATAAATTTTTGCATTGCCTTAAAAAAGCTTACAGATTATAAAAACATATAAAGTTTTCGTATTTTTCCGCTTATCCAATAGGAGAACACAATGAAATTATTCGCGAGAGCTCTTATAATAAGCGCAACGCTATTCACTCAATTTTCCAATGCCCAAACGCTAAAAATTGCGAGTGATCCTTCCTATCCACCCTTTAGTTATATTGACTCAAATAATGAGCTTAAAGGCTTTGATATCGATATATCTTACGCTCTTTGTAAAAAGATGAATGTCGAGTGTACAATTATCACCCAAGATTTTGAGGGAATGATTCCAGGACTTCTTGCCCAAAAATACGACGCAATCATTTCTTCTTTAGCTCCTACACCAGAACGCCTAAAAAAGATTGATTTTACAGACCCCTATTACAACACAGCTCTTGCTATAATTGTTACAAAAGATTCAGAAATTAAAGAAATATCAGCAGAAGCTTTTAAAGGAAAAAGTCTTGGTGTGCAATCAAATACAACACAAGCTGCCTACGCAGAAGATCATTATACTCTCAAAGGCGTTAATATTAAGCTATACCCTACAGTTGTAGAAGTTCATCGTGATCTTTTAAGTCATCGACTTGATTTGGTAATCAGTGATAAAATACAAGCTCTAAACTGGCTTGAAAATGATGGGAAAAACTGCTGCAAATTGCTAGGAATTCTTGCTGAAATAAAATTTCCTATTGCTATTGCACTCCGTCAAAATAACAATGACCTTAAAAATAAATTCAATGAAGCATTAAAAGGAATTCGTCTAGACGGAACTTATGATAAAATTGTGAAAAAATATTTTACATTTGATATTTATTGAGTCTTAGTCTGAAGCTAAAATAGAAATAATTTTTTATTTCTCATAATAAGCACCTGCATTTATAAAAAGGTTGTTTTTTCTATGTTTTCAATATCGAAATATCTTTCTAATTGCTAAGAAAAAACAATGCTTTATGTTTTTCTTGATTTTTAAATTAACAATTCAATAAGATAGTTCTCTTCACAATTGAGCTTTGTATAAAATAATGAAGAAATAATTTTATTGTCAATCATCACCAATATAAATAAGCAATGAGATAGTGATGCTTTTTGTATGCATATCGAATAAAGTGAAACATTTTTTCATTGATATTACTTAGAATAATGCTAACAAATGAAAAGAAATAAAATTTTGCATTGCACCTTGAAAAGCTTACAGATTATAAAATACATAATGACCTCATATTTTCCCGCTTATTCAACAGGAGAACATAATGAAATTATTAGCAGTCGCTCTTATAATAAGCACAACACTATTCACGCTATTAGCCAATGCTCAAACATTAAAAATTGCAAGTGAGGGGTCTTATCCTCCGTTTAGTTATGTTGATTCAAATAATAAACTTCAAGGATTTGATATTGATATATCTTATGCACTTTGTAAAAAAATGAATGTTGAGTGTATTGTGAGTATTCAAGACTTTGAGGGAATGATTCCGGGGCTTCTTGCAAAAAAGTACGATGCTCTCATTGCTTCCCTTGCTATCACACAAGAGCGCCTACAAAAGGTTGACTTTACAGACCCTTACTATGATACAGAGCTCGTTGTAATTGTGAACAAAGATTCAGGCATTCAAGAACTCTCAACAGAATCCCTGAAAGGTAAGACTTTTGGTGCACAATCAAATACAATACAAGCTACCTATACAGAAGATTACTATGTCTCTGGGGGTAATATTAAACTCTACCCTACAATCATAGAAGTTCGTCGCGACCTTTTAAACCATCGTATTGATGCTGCTATCTTTGATAAACTGCAAGCGTTAAACTGGCTTAAAAATGAAGGAAAAGATTGCTGCAAACTTTTAAGAACTCTGAAAAAAACAAATTTTCCTATTGCAATTGCACTACGCAAAAATAATAATGACCTTAAAAATAAGTTCAACAAAGCGCTAAAAGAAATTCGTCTAGATGGAACTTATGAAAAAATTATGAAAAAATATTTTACATCTGATATTTATTAAATATCAATCTGAACTAAAATTGGACAAATTGTTTATTTCTAACAACATTATCTAACTCTTTATGAGGAATGCAGTGATGATTGAAAACTTAGCGTTGCTATCATTTAGCAATGGTGGATGGGGTGTGGTTATATTCTCAAGTGCAGTGATGACATTATCATTGGCTCTGTGCTGTGGACTTATAGGACTTCCTTTAGGTCTTTTTACTGCTTTGATGATTCGATCTGATATTAAAGTAGCAAGAGCCATAGCAACCCTCTTTTCATCTGTGTTCCGTGCATTACCAGAGCTTTTAACCTTATTTCTAGTTTACTATGGTTTACAAAATATTATCCAAATTATTCTTGATTATCTTAATATTGATATAATATTTAATATTAATGCTTTTGTTGCTGGCATTCTTGCACTCAGTGTGGTTCTTGCAGCCTTTTCTTGCGAAGTTTGGCTTGGAGCATTCAATGTCTTTGATAAAGGTCAGTATGAAGCAGCTAAGGTTTTAGGGCTTTCACGATTTACTACATTTTTTCGTGTTGTCTTTCCTCAGCTCATTCAAAATGCTTTGCCAGGGCTTTCTAATAATTGGCTTACCTTACTTAAAGATACCTCCCTTGTATCAACCATTTCACTTGTTGATCTTATGCGACAAACAAATCTGGCAGTTGCGGCTACAAATAAACCTATGCTGTTTTATCTTGTGGCTTGCTTACTCTATTTGTTATTCTCAGCGTTCTTTTCTGTAATACTAAATTATCTGCAAACATACACTCAAATGGAATATCGAAAGGTATTAAACTCATGATTCCTGAGTGGCTTTATTTTCTTTTTGATCCTACTCTTTTAGACCGTTATGGACCTAAATTTATTGAAGGCCTTATCATAACTATTGAGCTTGTTTCTATTGCATGCTCTGTTGGTTTTTTTCTTGGGATGCTTATTGCATTTGCACGTTTGTCAAATAATAGGTTCTTACAATCTTTGGCGTGTATGTATGTCTATTTTTTCCGCGGATCTCCTTTATTAGCACAACTTTTTCTTTTTTATTATGGACTTGGTTCCATGAACAACTTCTGGCAACAAATTGGCTTATGGTGGTTTTTTCAAAATGCATGGTATTGTTGCCTTTTTATTTTTTCACTTAATTCTGCTGCCTATCAATCGGAAATTTTTAAAGGGAGCTTTTTATCTGTAAAAACTGGTCAACGTGAAGCTTCAAAAGCACTTGGATTAAGCAATTCTATCACATTTTTTAGAATAATTCTTCCACAAGCAATGGTTGTCGCATTACGCCCCTTAGGAAATGAAGTCATTTTAATGATTAAGTCTAGTGCCATTGCCTCACTTATTACTGTTTATGATTTAATGGGGATTGCTAAACTGACTTATTCACGAACATTTAATTTTCAAGTTTACGTTTGGGCTGTTCTTATTTATCTTATTATGGTTGAGCTTATTCATCGTTTTATTATTTTTATTGAATATCGTTTCACCCGATATTTACGCTAAATAAAGTAAATAAAAAAACCACCAAATCAAAATGTTAAGTGAATGAACCTATTTATCAATGAGAGAATATAAAAGATGAATTTGAAAAATAATAAATTTATTCATACAGATCAAAATTCAGTGGTTTCTATTCGGAATTTGAATAAATGGTATGGAGATTTTCAGGTGCTCCATGATATTAACTTCGATGTTAAAGCTGGTGAACGAGTCGTTATCTGTGGACCTTCAGGATCAGGAAAATCAACTTTAATTCGTTGTATTAATCAATTGGAAAAAGCACAAAATGGTTCAATTTGCATTCACAATGTTGATATCCATACCGCTCCTCCACAACAGCAAAAAAGTGTTCTCCGTAAAATAGGGATGGTTTTTCAAAATTTTAATTTGTTTCCCCATATGAACGTTATGCAAAATTGTATTTTAGCACCTATGGCGGTCCAAGGACTTTCTAAACAAAAAGCGAAGGAACGAGCAATTCGTTATCTTACAGATGTTGGGATTGAAAAACACTGTAACAAATATCCTTTGCAACTTTCTGGTGGGCAGCAACAGCGTGTCGCAATTGCTCGTGCACTTTGTATGGAACCTGAAGTGATGCTTTTTGATGAACCAACATCAGCGCTTGATCCAGAAAGTGTAGGAGAAGTTTTGGAAGTGATGGTTCAATTGGCAAATACAGGGATTACAATGCTCTGCGTAACCCATGAAATGGGTTTTGCACGTGAAGTTTCAGAAAGAATACTCTTCCTAGAAAGTGGAAAAATCATTGAAGACACAACATCTGAAACATTTTTTACTAACCCTAAAAGCCAACGTGCCCGTGATTTTCTTACTAAAATAAAACATTAATCATCAATATTGTTGTATTGTACAATTCTTAGCATTCTCTTTTTTCAAGAAGATTCATAAGCGTTTGGGCACCAATAACTCCTGCTGGTACGTTCATTTTCATTTTCTCTTCAACCACTTCAAAAGAATCAATTTGTGCTTGTCGTAATAAAGGGTTATACAGGAGTTGTTCTATCTTTCTTGCTAACATACCAGGACGTAAAAACTCATTAAAATACTCTGGCACGATAGGCATATCAGAAATAATATTGGGAAGAGCAGCACTCCATAACATCACTTTAGAAAAAATGAATAATTTAGAGAAATAATCAAGCTTATAACAAAGAACCATGGGAATTTTTGCTAATGCTAATTCAAGTGAAACTGTCCCATGTGCCGCAAGAGCAACATCTGCTTGTGCAAAAGCACGCCACTTTTCATCCTCACCAATAACAATCTCCACTTTGCTCTTCCATCCTTGTACAAAATTACGAACTTCATCCACCAAATGTGGCAAGGTGGGTAAAATAATCTGTAAATGAGGAATTCGTTGTGTAAGAATTTCTACTGTCTCTTTAAAAATAGGCATTAAATAGCGAATTTCTAAATTGCGTGACCCTGGCAAAATCACCAATGTAGAGGGTGATGCCTTTTTAGTATGTAAAGCTTCTTTTTTTAATTGACCTTTCTTTTCTAACTGAACAGCCAAAAGCGGAGGATATGTTGAAAGGCGATGCCCAACATAAGTGGTCGCTGGACCTTCCAAATCCTGCATGACCTGTTGTTCAAAAGGAAAAACAGCAAAAACGTGGTCAATAAATTCGCACATAGCTTTTGCGCGCTCCGGCCGCCACGCCCAAACGGTCGGTGCAATATATTTAATAATTGGAATAGAAGGCGCTAAAATACGTACCTTTTTTGCAACACGATGGGTAAAATCAGGGCTATCGATAATAATTAAACAATCGGGGCGTTCCTGTGCGATAAATTTAGACAATTTGCGAATATGCATGAACAGTAACGGTAGTTTTCTTAAAACTGCACCTAAACCTATAAGTGAAATATCGTGAAAATCAAAAAAGCTTTTTAAACCAAGTGCCTTTAAGTGTCTTCCCCCCACACCAATTAAATGAATACTGCGCTCTGTCTGCTGTGATAAGCAAGAAATCAAGTCTGCTCCAAGAGAATCACCTGATTCTTCGCCTGCAACAACAGCAATTTTTAAAGGGTTATCATTCATTATCAAACCTTTCAAAGGTTTCTATAAACAGGGAATATTTATTAGCGCTCTCTATTGTTTTCTTCATTGATAATATAAGGGTTTTATTTGCCTCCACTGCAATACCAGACAATCCACTTTTTGCAACATTCGTAATTGTTGTAGGTCCAATTGATGGCAAATCAACACGATGATCCTGTTGTGGTTTCACGCATTTAACAAGAACACCACCTTTAGGCGGAATTTGTCCTCTTTCTCGCATTTCACAAACTCGCCATAGCATATTATCGGTTCCCTCTGCTCCCTCAACAGCAACCACTCTTCCATTAACAGCTACAGCTGCCTGCCCAATATCTAATTGACCTAAAAGCTTTACCGCTCCTGCAGCTAAAAAAATATCTTTTTTCTCTTTTTGAGTCGCGCGCCGTGATGTTAAATTAAACTCTATTGGTGCTAAAAGGTCTGGCACGATTTCATGGGAACCAATAACACAGAAGCCATATGCCTCGATAACACTTATAAAAGCTTTTAATAATGCATCATCCCCTCGTCCCAAAGCCCCGATTAATTTAGGTAGTGCTAAAAATGTTGTCCAATCAAAGCGTAATTGCATCAGAGAGGGACGTTTTGTTACACCACCTGCCAAAACAATATTACAAATTTTAGCCGTTTTTAAAATTTTAACAAGTCGAGCCAACTCCACAATCGATAACTCGCAATTCTCATAGCGGGAAAGCACAGCGTCTGCCTCGCCACGCAAAAGCACAAGAAAAGGATTTTCTCCATTTCTCTCAAGCTCTTGAGCAACAGTGACTGGTAGAACACCATTTCCTGCTATAATAGCAGTACGGCCCGAAAAAAGACTTCTGGCACAAGAGACAGGCATTTTTAATCCTTATTTTCTTTTATTCCATCACCTTCAAATTTGGGTGTACAATAAAAACGTTTTCCTTGTTCTTTAATAAAATTAATAACATCAAGAACAGATTGAGACGTAGAATAGAAAGAGGCCACATCATTGACGCGCTCCTTAAATGGTTTACTATGATCAAAAAGCATAGAAACCGCATGACGTAATGCATGAATGTCTTTACGCTCAAGGCCTGCACGCTTCATACCAATAATGTTTAATCCAGCAAGTTTTGCCTGCACACCAACAGCTGTTCCGTAAGGAATAAGATCACCAACCAATGCAGAAACACCGCCAATAAATGCATGATGTCCAACACGAACAAACTGATGAACAGCAGCTCCACCACCAATAATAACATAATCACCAACGCTTACATGGCCAGCGATCATAACATTATTTGCAAATGTTACATGATCCCCCACATGACAATCATGAGCAACATGCGCATAACAAAAGAATTGGCAATTATTGCCAATAACCGTCATTCCCGTACTCGAATCAGAGCCTCTATGCATTGTTACGCCTTCACGAATCGTACAATTTTTACCAATAGAAAGAGTCGTACTCCCCCCTTTATGCCTATTATTTTGCGGTTCTGCCCCTAAAATGACATGTGAAAATACCTTACTATTGGCTCCTAATGTTGTTTTCCCCATTACCACAACGTGACTCATCAAATCACATTCATCGCCAATAACAACCTCTGAACCAATATGACAAAACGGCCCAATTCGTACATTCTCACCAAGCTGCGCTCCTTTCTCTACAAGAGCAGTTGGATGGATTTGTGTACCGGACATTTTTTAATCCCCATTAATATCGTTTACTCTTCTTCGATAATCATCGCAGCAATGTCTGCTTCAGCAACGCGAACATCCTCTACTTTTGCAATACATGAAAAACGCCTCATACCAGATCTCTTTTTCAAAAGCTGTACATAAATTTTCAGCTGATCACCAGGCATAACAGGCTTACGAAATTTAGCATTATCAACAGTCATAAGATAAACTAAATTTGTTTTCTTATTTCCTAAACTTAAAAGCGAAATCGCTCCTGCTGTTTGTGCCATAGCCTCTAAAATCAATACCCCAGGCATAACCGGTTTTGCAGGAAAATGTCCCATAAAATGTGGCTCATTAACCGTGACATTTTTAATACCGGTAGCTTCTTGCTCACCATTAATCTCAATAATACGATCAATCAATAAAAATGGATAACGATGCGGTAATATTGATAACAACTTTTCAATATCTACAGCTTCTAAATTTTTAACCTCTCCGGTATTGAGCATATTAGCGTCTCTCCTTTTTAACTTTGCCAATATTACGCAACGCCGCTACTTCTCGGAACCACTGCTTGAATGGTCGCGCTGGACTTCCACCCCATTTTTCGCCATCTGGAATGTCATTCATCACACCGCTACCAGCAGCAATCTGAACAGATTTACCAATTACAATATGATCAGCGACCCCAACACTCCCACCAAGTTGAGACATATCGCCTATTGATGTACTTCCAGCAATCCCACATTGCGCCGCAATAAGACAATAGCGCCCAATTTTTACATTATGTGCAATCTGGACGAGGTTGTCGATTTTGCTTCCTTCACCAATAATGGTATCTTCAAACGTCCCACGATCAACTGTCGTATTCGCACCAATTTCTACACCATCCTCGATGATAACACGACCAATCTGCGGAATTTTTTCAATTCCCGAAATGCTCCCAACATAACCGAATCCATCTTGCCCAATACAAACGCCAGGATAAAGCTGAACCCTATCGCCTATTAAAGAATACTGAACTGTTACTTTGGGCGCAATATAACAATCACACCCAATACGACAATTTTCACCAATTACTGCATTGGCTGAAATAAGAGTTCCTGCACCAATCTCAACATTCCTGCCAATAACAGCTCCCGCTTCAATACACACATCATGCGCAAACTTAGCACTTGGATGAATATATGCATGCGGTGAAATTTCCCTCTGTCCAAACCATGGCATAGGTTTAACAGCATCAGGAAATAAAATACGTCCGATCTGAGAAAAATCACGTTGCGGTGTCGATGTTACTAAAATTGCCATAGTGTCAGGAACTTTTAAAACAATTTCATTTGTACAAAAAACAGCAACAGCAGAACTCCCCACTAGAGCATCAGCAAACTTCCGATGCTCCACAAACACCAAAGACCCCTCCACAGCATTCTCAAGTGAAGAAAGAGTATTTATAACTGTATTAGAGAACTCTGGATTAAGAAGTTTTGCACCTGTCAACTCTGCAACATTCGCAACTGTTAACCGCCGGGACGGCGTAAAAAAAAACGTATCCGCCATCAAAACACTTTCTCTCCCAGCTTATCCCGTTCCCTTAAGTTTTTCCTCTAAAGAAAACTTGAATCAGAACTTAGTAGAAATACCAAAGTTCAATTTTTGCAAACGATCACCTTCCTGTTTCATTAGTGGCCAAGCATAGTCAAAACGTAAAGGACCAAATGGTGAATCCCACATTAAACTTACACCCGCAGATGAACGCCAAGCACTTTTGGTATGTGTAACAGGTGTTTCACCATCAAAAACAGGGCGATAATTATTTCCATAGAGTGTTGCAATATCCGCGAATAAAGCACCACGCAACCCTAATCCCTCAGGAACAACAGGTATAGGAAACTGCAATTCAGCAGTGGCATTTATATACGTTGTTCCCCCCAAGAAATAGACTTCACCTTTATTAGAAATTTGACGTGGACCTATTCCATTGTACTTGAAGCCTCGGATCATATCAGAATTTACCTTAAACATATCAAAGATACGAACACCATCCTGACCTATTTCATGAAGATATCCACCCCCAAAAGAGAATAAACCAACAAGATCCATCTGCTCTGAAAGCGTTTTATACATCATCGCCTTACCAGTGGTCTTCAAGAATTTTGCACTTCCACCAAGACCTGCATACTCCTGAAGAAAACGCACATACCATCCATCGTGCGGATTTTTCATATCGTCAATCGTATTATAAGTTAAACCATAACTAATTGATGAACGCTTCCAAGGACTGTGCTTTGCAGCTTGCACAATCGCACCAGAATATTTTCCATACAATTCTTTGATATCAGATTCTTTGCCTAAGTCATAATCTCCACCAAAGTCATATTCTTCTTGCACATAAGAATAGGCAACATTCGCAGACAATTGGTCATTAATAGGTAGCGCAAACCGAAGAGATCCCCCTGTCTGTCGTACATCGTACGCTTTGTCAGCACGGTAAGTACTCCGAAAAATATCAACACCAGCTGACAAACGGTACCCCAAGAAATAAGGATCAACAAACGACAGATTATAATTACGAGACTTTTCTTGTCCAGCCCCAACCCCCAAACGAATATACTGACCACGTCCTCCAAGGTTACGCTCGGTAACAGATACCTCAAGTGACATACCAGGGCTCGTACCACCCGTTGTATATCCCCCAGATAAAGAAAGATCTCCTGTCGATGCTTCAACAACATCTACAACTAAATTAATCTGATCAGGCTGATCTGTCGGAACCATTGAAATGTTAACGCCTTTGAAAAAGCCCAAACTTTCCAGACGACGCTTTGCCCGTTGCACTAAAGTTTGATTGTAAGCATCCCCTTCATTTAAATCCAGCTCACGGCGGATGACATAATCCCGTGTCTTTTCATTGCCGCGTATTTCAATACGCTGAATATAAGCCCGTGGACCTTGTTCAATGTTATACACAATCGAAATTGTATGATTTTTTAAATTACGATTTCCCCGTGGCTCAACTTTAGCAAAAGCATATCCCGAATCAGCAACCTTATTATTGATAATTGCCACAGACTGTTCAATATTCTCTGCATTATACAGATCACCCGGCTGGGTTTTAAGTATTCCTTTTACAGATTGAACATTAATCCCATCAATATCACTTTCAACCTGAATATCGCTAATTTTATAGCGCGCGCCCTCATCAAGTACAAAATAAATTTTATAGATATTATTTTTTTCGTCAAAAACCGCCTTAGAGGAAATAACACGAAAATCCGCATATCCACGATTATAATAAAAGCGGCGTAAAGCCTCTTCATCAAAAGCTAAACGTTCTTCACTATAAACATCCCCCCCCAGCAATAATGAAAACATCCCTGAGCGTTTTGTTGTAATCACATCATATAAACGGCGACTTCCAAATGCATGATTCCCTGTAAAAATGATATCAGTAACTTTTGTTTTTCGACCTTCAGTGATATTAAAGACTACATTAACACGCCCTTTTCCTAAGTTAATAGTTTGAACGCTCACAGAGACATTATTACGGCCAAGGGTCTTATAAGCTTCACGAATAGTTTTAACATCCGTTGAGAGCTTTGCAGAATTAAAAGTCTCATTCGGTTTTAAAGAAATGAATCGTTTAAGATCAGGATCTTTGAAAGATTTATTCCCCTGAAATAACACTTGGTTAACCACCTCATATTCTTTGACAAACACCACCAACTTATCGCCAACTTGATTTATTTTTACATCATAAAACAAGCCTAACCCGAAAAGACGCTTCACCGCAGCATCGATATCGCCACTGGAAAAACTTTGTCCAACTTTAATGCCCATATTATCTCGAACTGCTTGGGCACTCACAAATTTATTCCCGCGAACCTCAACAGAACGAACAACAGAGGCCTGCACTTCTCCAACCATTGCGACTGACATAAACGCCACTGCTGGAACACTTACTCCTGCGCCTAACACCAAAACAGATGCTGTATTTAAAAACTTCAAACTCGTAGTCATTGGCTTCTTTTACCTTATCTTATTCCCTCGACATGATGCCTAAAAAAGCTAACCGCCATAACAACTCTTTTTTTCACAGCGAGACTTTTTACTCTTTAATTACCAATTATAGCAAACGATGCCACAACATTTTGCGGACATGGTAAACAACCTTTAATTTTTTCTCTATTATTATCTAATTTGTAAAATGTTTTCCATAATTTATTCGCTAAACCAACAAAAATAATCATTCAAAAGCGCAAAAACCATAAACAAAAGAACAACAAAAAAACCTAAGCGAAAAATAAACTCCTGCATTTTAATAGATACAGGCTTCCCAGTAAGAGCTTCAGTAATGTGAAATAATAAATGCCCACCATCTAGTGGTGGAAGAGGAAAAAGGTTAATAATCCCAATACCTATGGAAAGAAAAGCAGCAAATCCTAATAAAGAGACAAAACCTGTTTCACTCACTTTCCAAGCCATTTTAACAGTCTTAGAAGGACCACTTAAACGGCAACGATCCTCTTTTCCCCCCATAAGACGGCTTATAAAAAAAACTGTTTGTGTAACAATAAACGTAGTACGCTCTGATGCTTCTTTCACAGCTTCCAAAAAATTATAATGAATATGCTTTACATAGGCTCTATCTAAACGTGTAGGATTATTTGGATCAACAGGAGCACCTACACCTATCATACCACTTTGAACCTGGTTACCAAACCCATCATCTCGCTCGATCATTTTTGGCGTGATCACCGTTGTAAATATCCGCCCCATACGCTCTATTTTGAACTCCACGGGATCTCCACCATTAAAACTCACATAGTTCATCAAACCTTCAAAACTTTCAACACGCCTACCATCCATTTCAATAAAACGATCACCTAATTCCAAACCGGCCTGAAAAGCAGGAGAATTTTGTACTATAGAACCAACAACAGGCTCAGTGACAACACGACCATAAATAAAGAAAAAAAGGGTTAGAATGATCACAGTGAAAAGCGCATTAAACAAAGGACCCGCAAAAACAGTGGCTGCTTTTTTCCAAGCATGCGCGCTTGCAAACGAACCATCAACAGCCAAAGACGACTGAGCTGATGGCATACTTGCCCCCTCTTCATCGCCAACAAATCTTACATACCCCCCTAAGGGGATAAGTGCTAAACGCCACTGTGTACCATGTTTATCTGTACGCCCCAATAATTGAGGACCAAACCCAAGTGAGAAAACAGAGGCCTTAATACCACACCAGCGACCAACAAGATAGTGCCCTATTTCATGCACAAAAATAATAATGATAACAACAAAAAGAACACCTAAACTTCTTGATAGAACATCACTAACGGTGATCATATGATTTAAAAGCTCCAAAACATTTCCTCCCAATTAAACCAAAAAGAGATTAAAAGGTGAATCCATACTAGACATAAATGAACTAATTAAATAAAGAAGAAAAGCAGCCCCAACCAACCCATCCAGACGGTCCATAAAACCACCATGTCCAGGCAATAAAGAACTGGAATCTTTCACAGAAAACTGCCTTTTTAGCCATGATTGCCCTAAGTCACTTAATTGCGAAAAAATTGATAAAATGAAAGCAAGAAAGGGCGCAAAAAGATTTGCAAAATGTACATTAAAAAACTGACATGCAATTACACCACTCAGAACTCCGACGACTGTCCCACCAATCGCTCCTGACCATGTTTTATTAGGAGAAAATCGTGGTGCTAATTTTGGTCCACCAAATAAACGCCCACAAAAATACCCTGCAATATCTGTCCCCCAAACTATTGCAAATAAAAATAATACAGTCTGCAGCCCTAACGTTTCATGCCCCCGTAAAAATGATAAAGCTACAGCTGGAAGAGATGCATATAAAAAACCAAAAGGAACCCAATAACTTTTTCTCATAGGGCTAATTGCTAACACTGCTGCTAAAACTACTAAAACACAAAAAATGAATAAAGCAGAGCCCTTTAACAGCAAAAAACAACCAAAAATAAAATAAAATATACTCGCCAATATTTTTTGTGAAATACACCACTTCTCTTTAGTAATGCTAATCCATTCGTAAAGAATAAAACCACCCATTATCCATACAAATAAAAAAAATAGAGTTCCTCCAAACCATGTTAGATATAAAGTAATAATACCGAAAACAAAAGCCGTCAAAATACGATAAACAAGATTAGACAAAATAACATCCACACAATAAAAATAGAAAATACAAGCTCGAAAACTGGCGCAAGATAAAAATTTTTACACAAAATATCTTTATATTCATGCTTTTGTAGACTTTTTTATAATCTTCCACGCTTGTAGTTTATCATAAATAATCCTAAAGACCAATATAGGATTATAAGATTATAAATTAGAGAAACCCAACCTAAGAATCTGTATTTAGAAACATCGCTATCAACTTCAAAACTGAGAAAACTGTTTATAAAAAATTAAAAAATCCAAACCTGAGAGTTATTTTGCATAAAATAACTCTCTATAAAGCAGCCGGTCAGCTAGAAATAAAGAAAGCTTACCTCAGAATACAAAACTTTCTACAGTGAAAATCAAAACAAGACTAAGACCCCCCCTTTTTGCGGTATACTCTTCTTCTCATAATGAGTTATGAAATATTTGAAGGTCTTTAACAATGAAAATAATTTCATCATAAAACGCGATGAAAACTTTTCATCGACTCTCTATAAAAAACTATATCCTAATATAGAACCCCATCCACTATATTAGCTTACTCCCCGACACCTTCACTTCGAATTCACTTGGTTTTCAAAATACACAAATACCATCAATATGCCCCCTATTTTCTGCTGTCATTTGCTTATTCCCACCTAAAAGGATATCACAAAACACAGATAACTCTTCTTCTACGAATGATTAAATTACCTTAAACATGCATAATTTCAGCTTCTTTTAAAGCTAAAACTTTATCAATATCAGCAATTGTCTCATCTGTAAGTTTTTGAACTTTCTCAGAGAAACTATGTGCTTCATCTTGAGCAATTTCCCCCTCTTTTTCTAATTTTTTCAAATGATCCATACCATCTCGACGAACATGGCGGGCTGCTATACGCGCTTGCTCTGCATATTGATGTGCAATTTTTACAAGTTCTTTACGGCGCTCTTCATTTAACTCAGGCAGAGGAATCCGTAAATTCATACCATCAGTGATAGGATTCAAACCAAGACCAGAATCACGAATGGCACGCTCTACAGCCCCTACCATCGTTTTATCCCATACAGATACAGAAAGCATTCTCGATTCTGGAACAGAAATATTTGCAACCTGATTTATATGCACAATAGAGCCATATGCCTCAACTGTTAAAGGCTCTAATAAACTAACCGAAGCCCGCCCAGTCCTCAAGCCTCCTAATTCATGTTTAAAAGCGGAAATAGCACCATCCATGCGACGTTTTAGATCACTCATAAGCGACGTAACACTCATATCTCTGTCTCCTTCAATTGCTCCTTGAAGCTTATCCTTATTCCGATACTATTGTAAACTGTCCTGTTCCATTTAACACCTTCGCCAATCCACCTTTTTCATGAATAGAGTACACAATAATCGGCACATTGTTCTCACGTGCTAAAGTAACCGCCGTTGTATCCATAACAGATAAACCCCATTGCAAAATCTCTACATGTGTCAATTGATCAAAACGCTTGGCTGTTGGATCTATTTTGGGATCTGCAGAATAAATACCATCCACTTGCGTTCCTTTTAAAAGAACATCTGCACCAATTTCTGCTGCACGTAAAGTAGCCGCAGAATCAGTGGTAAAAAATGGATTGCCCGTACCTCCAGCAAAAATAACGACTTTTCCTTGATTCATATACCCCACCGCTTTACGCTGTGAAAAACTCTCACAAATCTGTGGCATAGAAATCGCAGACAATACAACGGCTTCAACCCCTAACTTTGTCAATGATGTTCGCAACGCTAAAGAATTAATAGCAGTTGCAAGCATTCCCATGTGATCACCGGTCACACGATCCCCACCATGCGAAGCGACAGCAACTCCACGAAAAATATTTCCCCCACCGATAACAATCGCAACCTCTACCCCTAGTGCCCGTACTTCAGCAATATCAGCCGCGATGCGATCGACAACGGAAACATCAATTCCAAAGCTCTGTCCCCCCATAAGTGCTTCACCAGAAACCTTTAAAAGGATGCGTTTATACTGTCGCTTTATTGTCATGGATCATCTCCCAAAAGCACATTTATCTTTTGCTTTTGACACACCAAAGGCACCACTTTATCACGTGACACCCTTTTCACAATCATATCTTTTACACCAAAAACTTTACAATCAGTAATACGATTCCAAACTTCTGATGATAATCAACAGAGTACTATCCTTTTGCAGCGGCTGCGACCTCTGCTGCAAAATCAGTTTCTTCTTTTTCGACACCTTCTCCAAGTGCAAAACGAATAAAACCTGCAATTTTTGCGGGTGCCCCGATCGACTTTTCAGCATCTTTTAAAGCTGCTTCAACAGTTATATCAGGATTCATAACAAAAGCCTGAGAAAGCAAAACAACCTCTTCGAAAAACTTACGCATACGCCCTTCCACCATTTTTTCAATGATATTTTCAGGCTTTCCAGATTGACGTGCCTGATCTGAAAAAATTGCTTTTTCACGTTCAATAGCACTCGCATCAACATCTTCTGCTGTAAGTGCCAATGGATTCGTTGCAGCAATATGCATTGCAACCTGCCGACCCAAAACAGCTGCAACCTCCTTATCTCCTGTCGTTTCAATAGCAACTAAAACACCAAGCTTTCCAAGTCCATCAGCAACACTATTGTGCATATAAGCAGCGACAACACCGCTTTCAACAGAGAGTTTAGCTGAACGTCGAAACGTCATATTTTCGCCAATTGTACCAATCGCATCTTTAATCGTAGCCTCTACAGTCTTTTCAGAACCAGGATAAAGAGAGTTGGAAACATCCTTAACATTCCCCTGCGTATTCAAAGCAGCTGTCGCCACGTTATGTACAATATCTTGGAATACATCGTTGCGCGCTACAAAATCCGTCTCAGAATTAATCTCAACCAAAACTGCACTTGAATCATTTGACGCAAGTCCGATTAATCCCTCAGCCGCTGTCCGACCAGCTTTTTTATCTGCTTTCGCTATCCCTTTTTTACGCAACCAATCAACAGCAGCTTCCATATCACCATGTGTCTCCGCCAGCGCTGCCTTGCAGTCCATCATACCAGCGCCTGATAATTCCCGAAGTTCTTTTACTTGTGCAGCCGTAATACTCATATTTGCCTCTTTGTTCTATAACAATGAAAGCGCGCAAAAAGAAAACTTTCCACACGCCTATAACTTCTTCTCTTAGAAAAAATACCCTAACAGGCGTTTTTTAATACTATTCAGAAACCACAACTACATTTTCTAAAGTGGGTTCTACAGGCGCTTCAGCCTGAGCTCCTAAATCAACTCCCATTGCACCTTGTTGACGTGCAATACCATCAAGAGCAGCACGAGCAAAAAGGTCACAATAAAGAGAAATTGCACGTGAAGCATCGTCATTACCCGGTATCGGATGCGTAACATTATCGGGATCACAATTCGTATCAATAATAGCAATAACTGGAATACCTAACCGTTTTGCTTCTTGAAGCGCGATATTCTCTTTATTGGTATCAATAACGAACATAAGATCAGGAACAGAGCCCATATCCCGAATACCACCAAGTGCACGGTTAAGCTTTTCACGGTCACGTTCAAGGTTTAGACGCTCTTTCTTGGTAAAACCTTGTGCTTCAGCAGCGAGAATTTTGTCTAACTTACGCAAACGATGTATTGAATGAGAAATCGTTTTCCAGTTTGTAAGCATACCGCCAAGCCAACGGGCATTAACGTAATACTGTGCCGAGCGATTCGCTGCGTCAGCAATGATATCAGATGCCTGTCGCTTCGTACCAACAAAAAGAACGCGCCCACCACGTGCAACTGTATCAGAAACAAGCTTGAGTGCTTGATGTAAAAGAGGAACAGTTTGAGCAAGATCAATAATATGAATATTGTTACGCTGACCATAAATATAGGGACCCATCTTAGGATTCCAACGATGAGTCTGATGTCCAAAGTGTACACCCGCTTCTAAAAGCTGATGCATAGTAAAATCTGGTAGTGCCATAGTTTATCCTTTCCGGTTTAGCCTCCGCGGAAAAAGTAGAGAAATCTACTACCGGCGGACATTTGCTAAGTTTTCTTTGCAAATACCCAAAACTCCGCGTGTGGAATGACGCAAACATACTAATATTTGATTCTTTTTCAAGTTATTTTCTGCAATCTTTTAATGTTTACATTGATTAAAATTTTTCTTACCTTCAAGGAACTCGAGACTGTTTAATGTAGCACGCACTGCAAAAGTCCCATAGTTTAAACGAAGATCCCGCATAACACCATTTTCATATAAGAGGAAACTGGTGTTATAAACCGGCAAACCATCCTTTTTCTCTTCATCATCAAAATAAGAGATTGTAACAGGCCAATACGCTTTCCCAGCTAATTTTCCCATTTTTTTTGTTTCATCATCAAAGGAATGTGTTTTCTTTTCTCCTATAACGACACTTTCTTGTACAGCCTTTTCCGCTTTATCTGTTCCATCAAATACACGAACATGGTAAAAGTGATTGCCTGCTCTTGCATGGCGAATAATGTTTTTGAGTTGCATAATCGGAAACTCAGCAGTCTCAAGTTTGTATTCTTTTTCCTTTGGTTTCTTTAATTTTACGATAATGCCTTCCTGAACACGTTCCGCGACTCCTTCAGCACTATGTCTAACTTCTTGCCCAACCTGATCTGTAACATTAAAGCGGAATATACGACTGTCACCTGTCTCATAACTCGTCGTCTGTTGATCCGTGATACGGACCGGCATATCTTCAATATACATACGACTGATAAAGCGAAAACGCGTGCTATACCCTTCACATACCGAACCAGTTAACTCATAAACCATTCGTCCTGACATCCCCGAGATTGTCATTTCATGAGAAACACTATCGAGTTGAAAATCATAAATTGCTCGATGAGGTGCAATAAAAATAGAGTTTTCAGCTTTCGCCATCGATAAAAAAGCAACATATAAAGTTATTACAAATAATGATCTGATCATTCCCAAATTCCAATTCTATCCCCGTGGCATAACATCATACCATAAGGCAAAAAAGGGTTGTTTCTTAATTAACCACACATTTTCTTAAATTGAAAAATGGTTTATACAATGAGTGGATTTATAAAAAACTCTGGAGTTTAAATTATGACTAACGCGATTGAAGTTCACCTAAAAAAACTTGGTGTCACCCTTCCTGAAGCCGCACAGCCCATTGCCAATTATGTCACAGCCTTACAAAGCGGTAACCAACTCTTTATTTCTGGACAATTGCCCCTTTGTGATGGAAAGCCAATAGCAATCGGTAAAGTTGGTGCAACCGTTAGTGCCGAACAAGCCAAAAAAGCAGCTGAAATGTGTGCTCTCAATATTCTCTCACAAATCAAAGCAAATTTCAGTGATTTAAATAGAATAAAACGCGTGGTAAAAATCACTGTTTTTGTTGCTGTTGCCCCCCATTTTACCGATATTCCTCTTATCGCCAATGGCGCTTCTGACTTATTCGTCAATATTTTTGGCGACGCTGGAAAGCATGCTCGTTCCGCTATTGGTGTTACTTCCCTGCCTATGGACGCTCCAGTAGAAATTGAAGCTATCATAGAAGTCTAAACGTGATCAATGGCGATGATATCTAAAGGAAATTGAAAGCAAAATTTTTCTTTTTTCAATACTCTATTTATCTTTGCCTTTTTCAGTTTTAAATAAAAACGGTATAAGGAGCTATTTATATGAAACAAACTTATGACGATAACAATATCTTTGCTAAACTGATTCGAAATGAAGTCCCTTCTGTTCGTGTTTATGAAAATGATGATATCATTGCATTCATGGATATCATGCCACAAGCCCCAGGTCATACATTGGTAATTCCTCGAAAAGGCTCTAGAAATCTGCTGGACGCAGATACTGAAACATTATTTCTAGTTATTAAGGCAGTGCAAAAAATTGCCAAAGCTGTCAAAAAAGCTTTTCAAGCAGATGGTATAACCGTCATGCAATTTAACGAAGCAGCAAGTCATCAAACCGTTTATCATCTGCATTTCCATATTATACCACGTATGGAAGGAGTAGAGCTGACTCCCCATAGTAGCATAATAACACCTACAGAAATACTGGAAGAAAATGCAAAAAAAATCCGCGCCGCCCTTTAAAACACTCTTAAAATGTTGAGCTTTTTTTCTTTACGTGTTTTTTTGTAGGATTTACTGTTTTTTTACTCTTTGAACCAACAAATATAACGGAATCTGAAATCTTTAATTGCAGTTTTTCTTTTCCTCCATTGGTTTTTTGTGTCGATATGCGAACCATGCCACCATTGCGCAACTTACCAAATAAAATTTCATCGGCTAATGGCTTCTTAATATGTTCTTGTATAACGCGACCCAATGGACGTGCTCCCATATGAGAATCGTATCCTTTATTAGCAAGCCAAATCACTGCAGAAGGACTTAATTCAACACAAATGCCCCGGTCTGCCAATTGCGCTTCAAGTTGAAAGATAAACTTTTGCACGATCTGATTGATAATTAACTGAGACAAAGGAGCAAATGGAATGATCGCATCTAGCCGATTACGAAACTCCGGTGTAAAAAGCCGATTAATTGCTTCCATATCATCACCATCGCGACGCACTTTGCCAAATCCGATAGCTGACTTCGCCATATCTGAAGCACCAGCATTGGTTGTCATAATCAAAATAATGTTACGGAAATCAATTTTTTTACCATTATGATCCGTTAGTCTTCCATAATCCATTACCTGTAATAAAATATTAAATAATTCTGGGTGCGCTTTTTCAATTTCATCCAGCAATAAGACAGCATGAGGATTCTGATCAACGGCATCTGTAAGAAGACCTCCTTGATCAAATCCTATATAACCTGGAGGAGCTCCAATTAAGCGTGCTACGGTATGCCGTTCCATATATTCTGACATATCAAAACGCAACAATTCAACACCTAGAGAGGATGCAAGCTGTTTTGCAACTTCAGTTTTTCCGACACCTGTTGGTCCTGAAAATAAATAACTCCCTATTGGTTTATCTAATTCGCGTAACCCTGCTCGCGCCAATTTAATCGATGACACTAATGCAGAAATGGATTGATCTTGACCATAAACAACATTTTTAAGTTCTCTTTCAAGTTTACTAAGCATCTTCTGATCATCACCAGAAACTGTTTTTTGTGGAATCCTTGCCATAGAAGCAACAATCGCCTCAATTTCTTTAACACCTATACTTTTTTTCCGTTGTTTTTTTGGTAAAAGCTTTTGTGCTGCACCACTTTCATCAACAATATCAATCGCTTTATCGGGCAACCTGCGCTCGATCATATAGCGTGACGATAATTCTACGGATGCTTTCATCGCTTGATCTGTATATTTAATCTGATGGAAATCCTCAAAATAGGGTTTTAAACCTTGCAAAATTTTAATTGCTTCGGCGATAGAAGGTTCATTAACATCAATCTTTTGAAAACGGCGCTCTAAAGCACGATCTTGTTCAAAAATTTTGCGATACTCTCTGTAAGTTGTTGAACCAATACATCGAATAACTCCTGAAGATAATGCTGGTTTTAAAAGATTTGCCGCATCCATATTTCCCCCTAATGTAGCCCCTGCTCCAATCAAAGTATGAATTTCATCAATAAATAAAACAGCGTCTGGATACTGCTCAAACTCTTTTATAACTTGTTTTAACCGTTCTTCAAAATCACCACGATAGCGTGTTCCAGCAACAAGTGATCCCATATCAAGTGAAAGTATCGTTACATTTGATAAAACTTCAGGAACACGCCTATCAATAATGCGTTTTGCTAACCCCTCAATTATAGCCGTTTTGCCGACTCCAGGATCACCAACTAAAAGCGGATTGTTTTTTGATCTTCGACACAAAATCTGAATCATGCGTGAAATTTCTGCTTCACGACCAATTAATAAATCAACTTTTCCATTACGTGCTTTACAATTGAGATCAGTACAATAATTTGTCAGTGCACTCGTGATCTTTTCATCATTGTCTGAAATCTGGTGATCTAATTGCTCCTCAAGCCCCTCAAGCAGCATGGATAATCCATCATCCGGTGTGATGCCATGTGAAATAAAACGCACAGCGTCATAGCGTGTCATTCCCATCTCTTGGAGAAAATATGCCGCATGACTTTCATGTTCAGAAAAAATGGCTACAAGGACATTTGCTCCCGACACTTCATCTTTTCCAGCTGATTGAGCATGTATTACTGCACGTTGGATAACACGCTGAAAAAACGTTGTTGGTTTTGTATCCTTATCAGCTCTCATCTGCATATTCAATTCTGACTGGATATAATTGGTCAAGCGCTTTCGCAACTCCTCTACATCAACCTGACAAGCCTGAATAACTAAGCTTGCATCGGCATCATCTAGCAAAGCAAGCAGAAGATGCTCTAATGTTGCATATTCATGCCGCGCTTGTGTTGCAATTGTTAAAGCGCGATGCAAAACTTCTTCAAGACTGGGTGTAAAAGATGGCATAATCCCTCACTTCCATTTCATTATACATCAAAGTGAATGTTGATTTTGACACGGAAACTCCCTAACTTTTGTTCTCTATTTTGGTAACTTCATAATTATAAGTTCTACATTCACCTCATTCCATTCTAATAAATACTCATATAATATCTGTTACCTCTTCAGAACTAAAAAAAATCAAGATAAACACAATAAAATCTGTAGAGGAAAAATCATCATTCAATAAAAACACGCCATAGAGCTTAACCTGTTGAAATTTTTGTCTAATATTTCTTATCATAATAGCATTATGTCTGCTTTTATCCCAATTTTTGCCCTTTTCATCGTGCATAATATATACATGGGATTTGTTATCTATTTTTTTACCATCATCATTTCCAAGGGGGAAGCTTCCATTAATTTTAAGTTCTTTCGTAACTATTGCAATAGCTGTTTGTACAAAGAAGAGGACTTTCTTTAACTACTCAATTAATATAGGAACGCATAAAATAATTTCTGTAAACAAATTGGTAATATCATTCGTCTAGAATGTATCAATAAGCTGTAAATAAAGAGGCTTTACAAAATTTTCGTGGAGAAATAGGATATCACTAGTGTATATTAATTGTCTAAAAATCATACGTTGCTATAGAGTGATGGCAATTGTTTTTCTTATTTTAGCTCATTCTTACTCCTGTGCAGCGGCTACTCCGCATGGAGCATATCCTGATAAGTATGCTGCTATTGTTATAGATGCAAATACAGGAAAAACTCTTTTTCAAGCCAATGCAATGCTAAAACGCTACCCTGCTTCTTTGACAAAAATGATGACACTATACATACTCTTTGAAGCTATGAATATGCGTCGTGTGACACCTAATACTCCAATCCCTATATCCCACCGTGCAGCAGCGCGTCCACCAACAAAACTTGGAATTAAAGCAGGACAAACAATTTCTGCAGAAGCTGCTGCTAAAGCGCTTATAACAAGATCAGCAAATGATGTTGCTACTGCTATCGCCGAATATCTTGGTGGCAATGAAAAAAAGTTTGCTCGAATAATGACGGCTAAAGCCCGCAAACTCGGAATGAAGCATACACACTTTGCAAATGCTTCAGGACTACCGGATGTACACAATTATTCCACGGCACGGGATATGGCCACTCTATCATTAGCCTTGCGAAAACATTTCCCAAAACAGTATAAGTTATTTAAAATAAAGAGTTTTTCTTTTCATGGGCATACAATTAGCAGCCACAATAAACTCGTCAAAATAATGAAAGGAGTCGATGGAATAAAAACAGGCTATACACAAATGTCAGGTTCTAACTTAGCAACTTCGATGCGTCTTAATGGACGTTCCATTGTTGCTGTTGTTATGGGAGGCAAATCTTCTACTGCGCGTGATGCGCATATGGCTAGCTTATTAAGCCAATATTTGCCACAAGCAAGTCAAATGAAAAATAATGGACATTTAGTAGCTTCTGCACACTATAATTTACCCACTGGGGCAAACGCCCCTATACCGATCGTTAAAGCTGAGCCAACCAATTCAGATGATGAAATTTCCCCTCTGTTGACAGCATTTGCAGAGCAACCTAAAAACTCCAATATGGCTATAGCTGCTGTAAATAAAGTCATTATACCAATTCCCAACCCTCATAAAACCACACCTGATGAGACGAAAATTATGACAGCTTCTTTATTCACAAACACTGGATGGGCTATCCAAATTGGTTCTCTACCAGGTAAAGAACAAGCAAAAACTTTGCTTTTAAAAGCGAAAAATACAGCTTATTCTGCTTTAAAGAATGCATCTTCGCATATGCAAATATTTGAAAAAAGTGGACGACGTTATTACCGTGCGCGATTTATTGGTTTCCAATCAAAAAAAGCCGCACTCAATGTTTGTTCTGCATTAAAGAAAGCAAATTTTAACTGCTATACTGTAGCTTACTGAGAGTTTTTGGATTCGCGTTAAGGATAGTACCATGACCCACAATGCTTTTGCTTCTTCCCCTAAAAAAGAAAAAAACTTGAAGCAATCGTCTTTCCTTTCATTGCGCTCTCTTCACGATGCTGTCATAAAATTAGCTTCTTTAAAATCGACTCCAGCAACATTAGATACACAGTCTTTTGTCAACCTTCTTATTTGTCAAACAACGCGGAATCGTCGGATTATAATGCCTCCTGTACGTATTCATTTACGTGTTGTAAGCCAAACTGGTAATGTACCTATTAAAATTCATCTCGGTGCAACCAATCTTTAACTCCATAGGTATTTTTTTGAGATTCTTTTGTTTATTAAAAATAATTCATATTTTTCTTATGATTTTTAAACCCTCTTTGGAAGAGAGCTTATCTTATTTAGATTAGTAAAAACAATATTGATAATTTTTTGTCCAACTCTTAGAGAGGACTTTAATGTCCTCTTTTTTATATGAAAAGTATCAAATGTTGATTTATTTTTGGATCTAATATTAAAAAATATCCTTATTTTTGATAAAAAACAGAACTTGAATTGAATACATAACTTGCTCATTGGGGAGAGTACTACCATAAAAACTCAATGAAAAAAATTCAATAATGTAAAAAACTGTCTTTACTACACATATTGTACAAAATTTTTGAAATCATTTTCTAAAATTATGTACTTTTTAAATTATAAAATAACTTAAAAATAAAACTCTTTATAACTTCGCCTTTCATTTCTCATTACCGTCCATTAAGCTTAAGTACAACACGTATTTAATCCTTGTATTTTATTAGCTAAAAACTGTCATCATCTCTATTGAATAGATACTCATATGCCACCATGATTGTTACGCTTAAATAATTTTCAAACATAGTAATCCATCCTTCACAATAGCATAAATAAATTCAGCTGATTATTTATACTAGTGAAAAAAATAGGAATATATCGCCATATAAAATAGTTTGATGTGGTATAAAAATGATAACTTGTGAACAAATATCCAATTATCAAACCTTATTGAATACACCTTATAAAGACAGTTCGCCATTTTATAATTTGAACGAGCATATCAAATACAGACATATTCTTTCATTTCAAACCTTTTTACAATAAATCAGTAAAAAATACCTTCTTCTATAAGTGAAAAAGCTATGTGAATAAAAACTCGCTTTAAGAAAGCGACTAAAACACCTTTTATGCTTCATCTTAACCAAAAACAACTGATAGATAATATTAGAAACTGCCAAATATCATAGTGATACCTTCTGCATCTTTATAAGTGATAAAATATCTCATAAAAATTTACTAGATTAAATGTCCATTGCACATTTTAACAAGAGATAGCGTTCACTGCGAGGCCTGCTTTACTTGTTTCTTTATAGTGTTCACTCATATCATGCCCAGTTTGGCGCATTGTTTTTATACAAGCATCGAGAGAAACAAAATGATCTCCATTACTATGTAAAGCAAGAGAAGAAGCTGTCACCGCCTTAACAGCACCCATTGCATTACGTTCAATGCAAGGAACCTGTACAAGACCAGCAACCGGATCACATGTCATCCCCAAATGATGCTCAAGTGCAATCTCTGCGGCATTTTCAATTTGAGCTGGTGTACCCCCTAATGCAGCTGTCAACCCTGCAGCTGCCATTGAAGATGCTGTTCCAACTTCACCTTGACACCCTACTTCTGCACCGGAAATAGAAGCATTATGTTTGATGACACCACCAATAGCTGCTGCTGTTAACAAAAAATTATGTATCCCTTCTCGACCTGAATCATCACAAAACTGAAGATAATAACGCAAAACTGCAGGTACAACACCGGCCGCTCCATTCGTTGGAGCTGTAACAATACGTCCTCCAGCCGCGTTTTCTTCATTCACAGCCATAGCATATACTGAAAGCCAATCATTTGCCCAAAGTGGGTAACTGCGATTTTTCTTTTGATTCTCTAAAAGAATTTCATGCAATTTTTTAGCACGCCTTGGGATCCGCAAACCACCTGGTAACTCACCTTCTTGCGAAAGCCCCCTATCAATACAATTTGTCATAGCTGAAAAGATTTCATCGAGCCCTCTATCAAGAGAAGAGTGGTTCATCTTTGTTTCTTCGTTGAGACGCTTCATGTCAGCAATTGAAATACCTGACTTTTCTGCCATTGATAACATTATACGTGCAGTATCAAAGGGATATGGAATCTCAGACGTTTCTTGTTGTAGACCATTATTCATATGGTCTAACTCATCCTCAGTCACAACAAAACCACCACCGATAGAGTAATAAACCTGCCGCAAAAGAACATTTCCATCAGAATCGAGGCCTTCAAACGCAAGTCCATTCGCATGCCCCGATAAAATTTTTTTTCGTTCAAAAATAAGATCCTTTTGCAAATCAAATTGGTAAGTAGGATGGCCTTCTGGTTGCACCTTTTTTTCATGTGTAACCTTTTCTAATAAAAATTCCATACGATTAGGATCAACAGTAGAAGCTTTTTCTCCTAACAGTCCTAGTACAACCGCCCTATCTGTAGCATGGCCCACTCCCGTAAAAGCCAAAGAACCATGAAGATAAACACGTATACGAGAAACTTTAGCTTCAGATAATTGGGAACTCTTTTTTACAAGAATCTCTTGCAAAAACATATTAGCTGCAGTCATTGGCCCCATTGTATGAGAGCTTGAAGGACCAATACCAATCTTAAAAAGTTCAAAAACAGATAAAAACACACATCACCCCCAAACGACATATAGTCTAAGTATATGCTTTTTTATTACACTTGTCTTTCTTAAAATTAAATTGTGAGATAAACTAAAAAAATAATGGCAATAAATACGAATGTTGCCCGTCTTGCGACGACCCAACACTTCCCCTCTATAGCGTTTCCCATAGCCAACCTTCAAAATGGACAATGATTCTAGAGTCACTACTCCTTTGATATCCCGAACGTAATAAAATAACTCTTGGCATGCAACATTAAAATTAGAAAAGAATGAGAAATCCTCGTAAAAATATTTATATAGTCCCTCAGACTCTTTAAAAATCGCGCTTATTTACATAAATAATACTCTCTGTAATTGTCAAATAAAGCGTACAAAATTGTCGATTGGTTCGCGTTCAGTCTCAAAGTTGTTTTCTGGAGCACTCCTGTCGCAATAGCCAAGTGCCATACCACATATAATTTTCCGATCAGAAGGTACTGACAAAAGAGTCCGAATTTGTTGATGATAATCAGCAAAAGCTGCCTGAGGACAAGTATCTAATCCAAATCCACGCGCTGCTAACATAATAGTCTGCATAAACATGCCCAAATCAAGCCAGCTTCCAATTTCCATATCGTGATCCATTGTAAACAAAAAACCTACAGGTGCACCAAAAAATGAAAAATTACGCGCCTTCTGATGAAGCATTTTTTCTTCATCACCTTTTTGAATTCCAAGACTCTGATAAAGATCTAAACCAACTTTTCGGCGCCTTGAAAGATAAGGTTCACGCCATTGAAGAGGATAATAATGATACTCACGCTCTCCTTGTACACCTGAGAGTACCAACTGTGAAAGTTCTTCTCCTACTTTCTGCAATACTTTCCCCGTCAAAACAATAACTTGCCATGGCTGAATATTTGTTCCAGATGGTGCACGTGCTGCAAGCCTTAAAATTTCTTTGACCGTTTCTTGTGGAACTGGCTGATCCGTAAAAGCGCGAATTGATTTACGTGATAGGATAGATTGAAAAATATTAGAAGAAACTGTCATTATTTTTACTTTCTCTTTGAAAACTAAACTTGAATATCGTTATTTACTTATTCAAACCCAATGTATTTCTAAAAAACTTCGCAGCTTTTCTTGTCGACTTATTTTTGTGCGTAGTCCCCACATCAAACTACACAGCCAATAGGCTGTTCATAAGAATAGCAAACACAACCTCTCATCTCTTTTAACAACAAGCAAAACACAAAAAGGTAGTGAACACAACACACTTACAGAACAAACAACGCCTATTTCAGATGGCTAAACTCTGGAAAAAACTTCTTCAAGGCATTCCAAATTATATAGAAATATCAGTATCTCACTGTATTTATTATAAACTAGCTCGTTTTATCATCCCTTGCCATTAATCTTCTTAAGCCTTTTTGTCATCAGATTCTTTTTCAACCATATATAAAATAAGGAAAGTTTTACTCTTTTAGCGCATAGTATCTGTTTTAATTTATAACGACTCGTTTTCTTACAAAAACCTACCCCTCCGTACCAAAAAATATATAGAATCTTTCTTTTCATAAGAAAGCGAAACCTGAGCCGTTATCAAAAAATCACGTCTCAATCGACCAATTAAATAATATTGGTACATTTTATTATTCTGTTTTATGGTTGACATCACCAGAAATATATCGCTTTTTAAAAAGCTTTAGTGTATACTATAACCACTATTTTTCTAAATTATTAAATATAAAACTTTTTTAGCGTGAAAAATGATATAATAGGAAATCAATTATTTTTCAGATTACAAAAAATTTGTGGGTGTTCATTATAACGCCTATTTACCCTTTATAAAGACTACTCATTAAATAAGCTTTAAAACCTGCTATTGCCCATTTTCAGATAATCTATCCTTTTTCCTGAAAATACCATGAACTATTATCTTAAACAATTTTCAACTTTGAGTGCCTTGAAAATCTCCTCTATCTAACTGTAATAAATAAAAATATGAATATCATTATAAAATAAACGACCCAAAATACTTAAAATAGTAATCATCTTATAGTTTTTACATTTACATAATGTAAAGCATACCAACACCTTGCATTTTAAGATAAAAAACGTCCGAATTCTAAATTCGGACGCTCTCACATTACTCTTTTTTGGCATATATTTAAGTTATTCAGTCGCCGCTTCTGCTGTCATATTTGTCAACATAGCCTTAGCTGTTTCATTATTGCTTGCTTTACGCCGCTCATCAACAATTAAATCATCACGAACTGCCGCAATACGGCGGATTTGCGCAATAGTTCCCCCAGTGCCTGCAGGAATAAGACGACCAACAATAACATTCTCTTTAAGCCCTTGCAAAGTATCAATTTTACCAGAAACTGCTGCCTCAGTAAGAACTCTCGTTGTTTCTTGAAACGATGCTGCAGAAATAAAGGAAGGCGTTTGAAGAGATGCCTTCGTAATTCCAAGAAGAATAGGCGTGCCAGATGCCGGCCTCTTTCCTTCTGCAATCAAGTTATCATTAATTTCCTCAAGCTCAATACGATCAACATTATCGCCTGGAATATAACCGGAATCTCCCGATTCAGTAATTTCAACTTTTTGCAACATTTGACGAACAATAACTTCAATGTGCTTATCATTGATTAAAACCCCCTGTAAACGGTAAACCTCTTGAATTTCATTAACAAGATAAGATGCCAAAGCTTCAACACCTTTAATCGCTAAGATATCATGAGGCGCTGGATTACCATCAAGGATATAATCTCCTTTTTCAATTTGATCACCTTCTTGGAAGTGGAATAACTTACCCTTTGGAATCAAATATTCTACAGGCTCAAGAGTTTCATCATTTGGTTCAATAATAATACGACGCTTATTCTTGTACCCACGACCAAATCGAATTGTACCACTGACTTCAGCAATAATTGCATGGTCCTTTGGACGCCGCGCTTCAAAAAGCTCAGCCACACGTGGCAGACCACCTGTAATATCTTTTGTCTTGGCACTTTCCATTGGCAAACGAGCAATAACGTCACCCGCCTTAACATGAGCACCAGGTTCAACAGGTAAAATGGTTTCCACAGACATCATGTAACGGGCTTCTCCCCCCTTATACAGTTTAGCAATGGCCTCTCCACTTTTATCTGCGTGAATAACAATAGCTGGTTTTAGATCAGCCCCCCTCGGATTAGCACGCCAATCTGTCACCAAGCGCTTTGTAATACCTGTAGATTCATCAGCGGTTTCAATCACTGATAAACCATCAATCATATCTTCAAATCCTACATATCCTTCAACTTCAGTTAAGATTGGACGTGTATAAGGATCCCACTCCGCTATACGCTGTCCACATTTAACGACATCACCATCATCAACAAAAATATGCGCACCATAGCTGACACGATGCACCACACGTTCTTTCCCAGCATCATCTTTGATAAGAATAGCCATATTACGCCCCATAACCACCAAATGCCCCTCAGAATTACGGACTACATTGCGATTACGAATCTCTACTGTACCTTCATAAGATGCTTCTAAATGAGACGTATCAACAACCTGCGCGGTTCCTCCTAAGTGAAAAGTACGCATAGTCAACTGAGTCCCTGGCTCACCAATAGATTGAGCAGCAATAACACCAACTGCTTCACCCTGATTAACCGGAGTCCCACGGGCCAAATCACGACCATAACACTTGGCACAAACACCAAGGCGTGTCTCACATGTTAAAGCAGAACGGATTTGAACAGACTGAATACCAGCTTCTTCAATCTTAGCAACATCCGCTTCCTCGATCATAGTCCCCCCTTCAAGGATCACTTCTCCGGAAACTGGATGCAAAATATCAACCAATGCTGTACGACCAAGAATTCTTTGTCCAAGAGATGCAACAATTTGTCCTGCATCAACAATTGGTTGCATGGTAAGCCCTTTTACCGTGCCACAATCGACCGCTGAAATAATGGCATCTTGTGCAACATCAACAAGACGCCGTGTTAAATAGCCAGAGTTGGCCGTTTTTAATGCAGTATCAGCAAGTCCTTTACGTGCACCATGGGTCGAGTTAAAATACTCGTTAACGGTTAGACCTTCCTTAAAGTTTGAAATAATTGGTGTTTCAATAATTTCACCCGATGGCTTTGCCATTAATCCACGCATCCCAGCCAACTGCTTCATCTGGTTAGAGGATCCACGTGCTCCGGAATGTGACATCATATAAATCGAGTTCATGGGCCGCTGACGACCTGTTTTAGGATCAAACTCAACAGCCTGAATACGTCTCATCATTTCATCAGCAACGCGATCTGTACATTTACCCCAAGCATCTACAACTTTGTTATATTTCTCACCTTGCGTAATGAGACCATCATTATATTGCTGCTCGTATTCTTTAGCTAAAGTTTCTGTCTCTTCAACCAAACGCGACTTACTATCAGGAATAACCATATCATCCTTACCGAATGAAATTCCTGCACGACAAGCATAAGAAAAACCAAGCTGCATGATACGGTCACAAAAAATAACCGTCTCTTTTTGTCCACAATGACGATAAACTTGGTCAATCATTTTAGAAATATTCTTTTTCGTCATTTCTTGATTGACGATATCAAACGATATATCCGGATTCTTTGGTAAAAGCTCTCCAATAATCAAGCGACCAGGTGTGGTATCATAAAGTTTAGCAACTTCTTTCCCATCTCTCCTCATATTTTTAACACGACCTTTAATTTTTGTATGAAGAGTCACAACCTTATTTTCCAAAGCATGATGCAATTCACCTATATCGGCAAAAGCCATTCCCTCACCAGGTTCTTTTTCAGAAACAATCGAAAGATAGTAAAGACCAAGAACCATATCTTGTGATGGAACAATAATGGGCGCCCCATTGGCTGGATGAAGAATATTATTGGTTGACATCATTAAAACACGCGCCTCAAGCTGTGCTTCAAGCGAAAGCGGAACATGAACCGCCATCTGATCACCATCAAAATCAGCATTAAAAGCGGTACAGACCAATGGATGAAGTTGAATAGCTTTTCCTTCAATCAGGATAGGTTCAAAGGCCTGAATTCCCAAACGGTGTAATGTTGGTGCACGATTAAGTAAAACAGGATGCTCACGGATAACCTCATCTAGAATATCCCAAACTTCCGGATGTTCTTTTTCAACAAGCTTCTTTGCTTGCTTTACCGTTGATGAATACCCTTTTGCATCAAGCCGTGCATAAATAAATGGTTTAAATAATTCCAATGCCATTTTTTTGGGAAGACCGCATTGGTGCAATTTTAATTCAGGTCCCGTCACAATAACAGAACGTCCTGAGTAATCAACACGCTTCCCAAGCAGATTTTGACGGAAACGCCCTTGTTTACCCTTTAGCATATCTGAAAGAGACTTTAGCGGACGTTTATTTGCTCCAGTAATCACACGCCCACGCCGACCATTATCAAATAATGCATCAACAGCTTCTTGCACCATACGCTTCTCATTGCGTACAATAATCCCAGGAGCGCGTAATTCAATCAACCTCTTTAAGCGATTATTACGATTGATGACACGCCGGTAAAGATCATTCAAATCTGATGTCGCAAAACGACCACCATCAAGCGGAACCAGTGGGCGTAAATCAGGTGGAATGACTGGAATAGTCTTCATAATCATCCATTCTGGTTTATTGCCAGACTCCAAGAAATTCTCAACAATTTTAAGCCTTTTAATCAGCTTTTTCTGCTTTAATTCTGAAGTTGTTTCGGATAACTCTGCACGTAAGTCATTCGCGATTTTTTCTAAATCCATACTTGCCAGAAGCTCATAAATAGCCTCAGCACCAATCATAGCTGTAAACTGATCCTCCCCGAATTCATCAACAGCAAGCGCATATTCCTCTTCAGAAAGAAGCTGATGAAACTTAAGAGACGTCAATCCTGGTTCCGTTACAATATAATTTTCAAAATAGAGAACACGCTCAATATCCTTCAAAGTTAAATCTAAAAGTGTAGAAATACGCCCTGGCAAAGATTTAAGGAACCAAATATGAGCAACCGGTGCAGCAAGTTCAATATGCCCCATACGTTCACGACGCACGCGCGAAAGAGTGACTTCCACACCACACTTCTCACAGATAATACCTTTATATTTCATGCGTTTATACTTACCGCATAAACACTCATAATCCTTAATAGGGCCAAATATACGTGCACAAAAAAGACCATCACGCTCTGGCTTAAAAGTCCGATAATTAATAGTCTCAGGCTTCTTAATCTCACCGTATGACCAAGACAAAATCTTTTCAGGACTCGCAATGGAAATACGAATAGAATCAAATGTCTGCGCTGGCGCTTGAGGATTGAAAAGATTCATGACCTCGTGGTTCATGCCGTTCTCCTTCAAAGATTTTTAGAACCTGTTATAATATCTTAAATAACTTTATCACAGATCTTATTTAAAACCTATTTCTACCTTTTAAATTGCCTGTACTCTCAATAAAAGTTTTTTTATTGGCTTTTCAAGGCAATCAAAGCGCACTCTTTCCAGTGCGCTCCTTAATCTTCTTACTCTGTTGTATCAGACAATTCCCGCTGTGCAATCAGTTCACGTGCATCATCAAGCTCTACATTAAGAGCGAGTGAACGCATTTCTTTTACTAACACGTTAAAGCTTTCTGGTATACCAGCCTCAAATGTATCATCACCACGTACAATTGCTTCATAAACCTTTGTTCGACCAGCAACATCATCCGACTTTACAGTCAACATTTCCTGCAAAGTATATGCGGCACCGTAAGCTTCTAGTGCCCAAACCTCCATTTCACCAAAACGTTGACCACCAAACTGGGCCTTACCACCCAATGGCTGTTGTGTAACAAGTGAATATGGACCAATAGAGCGCGCATGAATCTTATCATCAACAAGGTGATGTAACTTCAGCATATAAATATACCCCACTGTTACCGGACGATCAAAAGGCTCCCCAGTACGACCATCGTAAAGCGTAACCTGCCCTGAACTATCTAGGCCCGCATCCTCCAGCATCATATTGATATCGGTTTCATGAGCTCCATCAAAAACAGGCGTCGCAATTGAAACCCCTTTCCTCATCTGCTGGGCTAATTTGTAAAGACTTTCATTATCATACTGACGTACCGGTTCATTACGATTATTATCAGGCATAAAATTCTCGATACGCTGACGCAAAGGAAGTATATCCCCAGTCTCTTTATATAATTCTAGCAAATCTCCAATTTTTTTACCCATGCCGGCACATGCCCACCCAAGGTGGGTTTCAAGGATTTGCCCAACATTCATACGACTAGGAACACCAAGCGGATTTAATACGATATCAGCATGCGTTCCATCCTCAAGAAACGGCATATCTTCTACCGGAAGAATACGTGACACGACTCCCTTATTACCATGACGCCCAGCCATTTTATCACCTGGTTGAATTTTGCGTTTCACAGCCACAAAAACCTTTACCATTTTCATGACACCAGGAGGCATTTCATCGCCTCTTTGAACCTTTTCAACTTTATCCATAAAACGACGTTGTAAAGCTTCCTTTGATTCATCATACTGCTTACGCAAAGTTTCAATTTCATTCTGAAGCTTTTCATCGTCAACAGCAAATAACCACCATTGTGAGCGCGGATATTGCCCCATTATTGTACTGTCAAGCTTCTGACCACTTGAAAAACCTTTTGGTCCCTCGATAGCCACTTTGCCTATCAACATATCTGTAAGACGTGTATAAACATTGCGGTCAAGAATCGATTGCTCATCATCACGATCTTTAGCTAAACGTTCAATTTCCTCACGCTCAATTGCCATTGCACGTTCATCTTTTTCCACACCGTGACGGTTAAAGACACGAACTTCAACAACAGTTCCAAAAGTCCCAGGAGGCATCCGCATAGAAGTATCACGAACATCTGAAGCTTTTTCTCCAAAAATTGCACGCAAAAGCTTCTCTTCCGGTGTCATAGGGCTTTCACCTTTTGGGGTAATTTTACCAACCAAAATATCACCAGGTTGAACTTCAGCACCAATATAGATAATACCAGCCTCATCAAGATTTCTTAAAGCTTCTTCTGCAACGTTAGGAATATCACGTGTAATCTCTTCAGGACCAAGCTTTGTATCACGCGCCGCCACTTCAAATTCTTCAATATGAATTGAAGTAAAAACATCATCGGCAACGATGCGTTCGGATAACAAGATAGAATCTTCATAGTTGTACCCATTCCAAGGCATAAATGCCACAAGAACATTCCGCCCAAGAGCTAAATCACCAAGATCCGTAGATGGACCATCTGCGATAATGTCCCCCTTCTCTACTCGATCACCAACATGCACGAGAGGACGCTGATTAATACAGGTAGACTGATTAGAACGCTGGAATTTCTGTAAACGATAAATATCAACGCCAGATTTTGAAGAGTCTACCTCTTCTGTCGCACGGATAACAATACGTGTTGCATCCACTTGATCAACAATACCACCACGCTTCGCACTAACCGCAGCACCAGAATCACGCGCAACAACCGATTCCATTCCAGTACCAACAAATGGCGCTTCAGAGCGCATAAGAGGAACCGCCTGACGCTGCATGTTCGATCCCATCAACGCACGATTGGCATCATCATTTTCTAAAAATGGAATAAGGGCTGCTGCAACTGAAACCAACTGTTTTGGTGAAACATCCATCAAATCCACATTTTCACGGGGAGCCATCAAAACTTCACCTGCATGACGACAAACAACAAACTCTTCTATAAAACGCCCTTCAGAATCCAACGAAGAATTAGCTTGAGCAACATAATGCTTTGATTCTTCCATAGCTGATAGATAAATAACTTCTGTTGTTACTTTACCATCAATAATTTTACGATATGGACTTTCAATAAAACCATATTTATTAACACGTGCAAATGTCGCTAAAGAATTAATCAAACCAATATTAGGACCTTCTGGTGTTTCAATCGGACAAATACGACCATAATGTGTAGGATGTACATCACGAACCTCAAACCCTGCACGTTCACGCGTTAAACCACCTGGACCAAGAGCAGAAAGGCGCCGTTTATGGGTAATTTCTGACAATGGATTGGTTTGATCCATAAACTGTGATAACTGTGAAGACCCAAAAAACTCGCGAACAGCTGCTGCTGCAGGCTTCGCGTTGATCAAATCCTGTGGCATGACTGTATCAATTTCAACCGACGACATACGCTCTTTTATCGCACGCTCCATACGAAGTAAACCAATGCGATACTGATTTTCCATCAACTCTCCAACTGAACGAACACGTCGATTGCCAAGATTATCAATATCATCAATTTCTCCGCGACCATCACGCAATTCAACCAACATCTTCACGACAGCAAGAATATCTTCTTGGCGCAAAACGCGAACGGTATCTGGACAATCAAGATCCATACGCAAATTCATCTTAACACGCCCAACCGCCGAAAGATCATAACGCTCTGGATCAAAAAATAAGGAATGGAACATAGCCTCTGCTGTATCCATTGTCGGCGGCTCACCTGGACGCATCACCCGATAAATATCAAACAATGCATCTTGCCGACTTTCATTTTTATCTACTTTTAAAGTATTGCGGATATAAGCCCCGACATTCATGTGATCAATATCAAGGATATTAATTTGATCAATATTAACATCAAACAAAATCTTTAGTGTCTTTTCATCAATTTCATCACCAGCTTCAAGATAAATTTCACCTGTTTGATAGTTAACTATATCTTCTGCGAGATAGCATCCTAATAAATCATCTTCACTGACTTTAACCGCTTTAAGACCTTTTTCAGCTAAAGACTTTGCAATACGAGCTGTTAATTTTTTACCAGCTTCAAGGACAACTTCACCACTGTCAGCATCCACAAGGTCAGAAATAAGCTTCATTCCTTTAAAGCGATCAACAGAATAAGGTGTACGCCAACCATTTCCATCCCGCTCATAAGCAATCTTATTATAAAATGTTGACAAAATATCTGACGCATCCATGCCCAATGCCATCAAAAAACTTGTCACAGGAATTTTACGTCTCCGGTCAATCCGAGCATAAATGATATCCTTAGCATCAAACTCAATATCAAGCCAAGAACCACGATAAGGAATAACACGAGCAGCAAAAAGAAACTTTCCCGACGAATGTGATTTCCCTTTATCATGATCAAAAAAGACACCCGGAGAACGGTGCATCTGCGAAACAATAACACGCTCCGTACCATTCACGATAAAGGTCCCATTCGCCGTCATTAAAGGCATATCACCCATATAAACGCCTTGCTCTTTAATATCTTTGATATCCTTTGACCCAGTATCCTCATCAACATCAAAAACAATTAAACGCAAGATCACCTTTAACGGCGCAGCATAGGTCAAATCACGCTGACGGCACTCTTCAACATCAAATTTTGGTAAATCAAATTCATAACCAACAAACTCAAGCATAGCTGTACCGGAAAAATCCGAAATAGGAAACACCGATTTAAAAACAGCTTGTAAACCTTCATCTGGTCGTCCACCTTCTGGTTCCTCAACCATAAGAAACTGATCGTATGACGCTTTTTGAACCTCAATAAGATTCGGCATCTCTGCCACTTCAGGAATCTTACCAAAAAATTTGCGCACGCGCTTACGACCATTGAATTGAGACATCATTGCTAGGGTCTGAGCCATCGTCGCTCCTTGATTTCTACTCTTCAAGGTAGACTAAACCTTGAAAGCTTTATGCCATTAACCTGCACACGCAGACCAGTTCATTTGATACCCGATACAAAGGCACCACTAACTTATCCCATCATACCAGCCATTTATTTACCTAGCTCTACGATGAGAGACTAAAAGAAAAAACCACCCCATGACAGAAATTACTGAATTCATTGGGAAAAGGTATCCTTTTATCATCTACCTTCTTTTTACAGAAAGGAAATCGGCGAACATAATTGTTCGCCGATTAAGATAAAATTACTTAAGCTCAACTTTCGCACCAGCAGCTTCAAGTTGAGATTTAATTTTCTCTGCTTCTTCCTTAGAAGCCCCCTCTTTAATAGGTTTAGGCGCACCCTCAACCAAATCCTTGGCTTCCTTAAGACCAAGCCCTGTGAGAGCACGAACTTCTTTAATAACATTAATTTTCTGCGCACCACCTTCAACAAGAATAACATCAAATTCCGTTTTTTCTTCAGCAGCTGGAGCGGCAGCACCACCAACAGCAGCAACAGCTACAGGAGCAGCAGCAGAAACGCCCCACTTTTCTTCAAGTAGCTTAGAAAGCTCAGCAGCCTCCAAAAGGGTTAGGTTAGAAAGCTCTTCTACGATCTTCGCTAGATCAGCCATTTTTAAATTCCTTCAATTAAAAGATTTGAACTATTATTTAAACATTTACAACTTATTCAAAAAAATAAAAAAGCACCAAAGCTCTTCTATAGAAATGAATATAAAACAGCCCTAAGCCGCCTTATCCTCCTGAGCATATGCCCCAATGACGCGTGCAACTTGACCAGCAGGCCCATTAACAATTTGCGCAATACGAGTTGCAGGTGTAGAAACCATACCCACAAGTTTTGCACGCAACTCGTTCAATGAAGGCAATGAAGCCAATGACTCCACCGCATCTACACTCAAACTGGTTGCACCCATTGAGCCACCAAGGATGACAAATTTGTCATTGTTTTTTGCAAAATCAACAGCAACTTTTGGTGCTGCAATTGGATCTTCTGAATAAGCAATAAGTGTTTGTCCAGTAAACAACCCCATTATTGATTCAGATTCCGTGCCCTGAAGAGCGATTTTAGCAAGACGGTTTTTAGCAACTTTAATAGCACCGCCAGCTTCACCCATTTTTGAACGAAGGTCATTCATCTGTGAAACTGTCAGACCAGAATAATGTGCAACAATAACAGAACCGGACTTCCGAAAAGCCTGGTTCAGCCACGTAACAAATTCGCGTTTTTCCGCTCTATTCACTGTCTCTCTCCATTTAACAGATTTGCTTAAAACAAATCTGTTTATTACCTTTGATAACATAAAATACTTCATGCCATCGGCGAGGATCCTGTCCCCTTTTCACGCACAACGATCAAAGGCAACTCTGGCTCAAACCCTTTAAGTTTCTTAACTCTCAGTTTTCACTCCAGTCTCATGCAGGTTTTTTTTGATTAAGATACTCAAACAGCACCACCCACAATCTCGGACAGGATATTCCGGAATTTCTTCCGGCACAACCCAGACTCGTTAAAGCCTAGATAACCCAATATCAATTAATATGATCCCCTCAAATACAATTCAGTATATTCACACACCTCAAAACAAAACTATATATACTTCTAAGCCTGCTCGGAACGAATTGTTGTAGGATCGACCTTAATACCGACCCCCATCGTTGAAGAAACTGCAACACGCTTGATATATTCACCCTTTGCACCTTGCGGCTTAGCTTTAATCACAGCACCGGCAAAAGCTTTAATGTTCTCTACAATTTTCTCAACACCAAAAGAAGCCTTCCCGATACCAGCGTGCACAATACCAGCTTTCTCAACACGAAACTCAACAGCACCACCTTTAGAAGCTTCGACAGCACTCGCAACATCAAGCGTCACAGTACCGACCTTTGGATTTGGCATCAAACTCCGTGGACCAAGAATCTTACCAAGACGACCGACAAGAGGCATCATATCTGGTGTCGCAATACAACGATCAAAATTAATACTGCCACCATTAATGCTTTCAAACAAATCTTCAGCTCCCACAATGTCAGCACCAGCAGCCTTAGCTTCTTCAGCCTTATCTCCACGTGCAAAAACGGCAACACGAATATTCCGCCCTGTTCCATTAGGTAAGTGAGCAACACCTCGAACCATTTGATCGGCATGACGCGGATCAACACCCAAGTTCATTGAAATTTCAATTGTTTCATCAAATTTAGCAACTGCACGCTCTTTTACCATCGAAACGGCATCTTTTAATGCATAAACTCCGCCAAAATCAACGCCTTTGCGGATATTCTTTATTCTTTTCGTTAATTTTGCCATAACACTAGCCCACCACTTCTAAGCCCATAGAACGAGCAGAACCTTCAACCATGCGCATTGCCGACTCAATATCATTCGCATTGAGATCTTTCATCTTCGCTTCTGCAATTGAACGAATTTTATCACGAGAAATACTACCTACAGAAACTTTACCAGGCTCTTTTGAACCAGATTTCAAATTTGCCTCTTTTTTCAAAAAAAACGATACAGGAGGCGTTTTTAAAGAAAAAGTGAAAGACTTATCTTGATAATAAGTGATGATTACCGGAATTGGCGCCCCCTTCTCCATCTCCTGCGTAGCAGCATTAAATGCCTTACAGAATTCCATAATATTAATACCACGCTGCCCAAGAGCTGGACCAATCGGTGGAGAGGGAGTAGCAGCTCCTGCAGGAACCTGCAACTTGAGCTGACCTATACTTTTTTTTGCCATAACAACCTGCCTTCAATCTTACCGGTACACCAGCAACTTAAGCTGCCGCACCCTACTGCAGCCAAGTGGTCCGGATCATTAAGCTGACAAAAGCTACAAATCACCTTCCACCAGTTAATTTAAAGCGATTAAAATCACTCTAAATTTAATCAGAGTTTCTCAACTTGATCAAAGTCCAAATCAACAGGCGTAGGACGCCCGAAAATGAGTACTTCCACCTTAAGGCGAGAACGCTCCTCTTCAACCTCTTGAACAACCCCATTAAACGAAACAAATGGACCATCCGCAACACGAACCTGTTCTCCAACCTCAAACAATATGGAGGATTTTGGAGCTTCAACACCTTCCTGAACCTGCTTAAGAATTTGTTCAACTTCCCAATCGGAAATAGGAACAGGACGCGAATCCGATCCCAAAAAGCCTGTTACTTTAGGAGTTTTCTTAATAAGGTGATAAACTTCATCCGTCAATTCAGCACGAATAAGAACATAACCAGGAAAAAACTTTCGCTCAGCATCAACCTTACGACCACGACGAATTTCCACGACACGCTCCGTTGGAACAAAAATTTTCTCAAATAAGTGATCAAGTCCTTTTTGCTTTGCTTCCTTATCGATAGCTTCAGCTACCTTCTTTTCAAAATTTGAATATGCTTGAACAATATACCAACGAGCAGCCACAGTCACACTTCCTTGCATTATCAACTAAAAAGATACTTTAGAAGATCAACACCCCGCCAAACACCAAAATGCATAACCTGATCTACAATAAAAAAGAAAGCTGAAGCCAATGCAGTTACAAATAACACCATAACAGTTGAAATCACTGTCTCACGACGTGTAGGCCACTTCACCTTAACTGTTTCTGCATAGACTTGCTTTAAAAAGGTAATTGGATTGCTCTTAGATGCCATCAGTCACACTACACTCTTTCTTTTTAACTTTACTTGTGATTACACAATAAAAACACATATGACAAAACTCAAAAAGCTAACCATCAGCTCTATACAGCTTCCCCATTGTTCTACTCAATACCGCTTCATAAACAAAAAAACAAGCCCCACACAAAGAAAAAGCGAAGAAGACAGCTAAAAAACACCTTCTCACAAAAGAACCCCAACCTCTTTGGCAGGGGCAGCAGGGCTCGAACCCGCGACCTGCGGTTTTGGAGACCGCCGCTCTACCAACTGAGCTATACCCCTACTAACTATCAAAAATTATACCTTCAACAGTCCTCAATAACCACTATTTACTCAATGATCTTAGAAACGATACCTGCACCAACAGTACGACCACCTTCACGAATAGCGAAACGGAGTTTCTCTTCCATAGCAA
>NZ_JBEPLI010000008.1:0-61611 GCF_040545155.1 Bartonella silvatica | reverse complement strand
ACTCCCTTACCTCCCCACAAACACAATAAACATCCCACAAGAGACTTTCCTCCTCTCCAGCTCCAACGCCCAAACACTATTTTGCTAAAACCACCCCCTCGCCCTCCCCTAGCATGGGCAGCATCCCTATTGTCTCCTTCACGAAAAAATGTTCCCCTCTTTCCCACCAATGCGCAAATGCGAAAGCACAACGCTCCAAGCAAGCTCTTACCCCCAAACCTCTCTCGACATCTGCACTCGATTTTCAAGCATTCACATCTCACGCAAACTTTCTCCATCTCAACTAGAATACCCCATCCTCTCTCCCATCAACGAAACGCTAAAACAGCATCAAGCCATACACTCCTCTCATACGCGCCCCTGACATCCTCTCCCACTCACCACCTGCCATCTGAACCAACTCCTCCGATAACATCCTCACCCCACACGTCCCCCTTCTATTGCCCCGTCACAAGAAGGCTTTCAACACGCACTCACTCTGCAAACACAGTCAATATCCCTCTCATAATAGTGATTGCTTCACGCTTTTGTTTATTGCGTTCTTTCATGGGATCACGCCCTTTACGTAAAACAGAGCGCCACCCAGCTATCCATTCATGAGCTTTTTTAAAAAACATTGCAGCCCCCAAACTCATTTCGCAACAGCACTCATGAAGAAGCGGTCAATCCACCCAATACCTCCATCTTTACGCTTATGGCGTAATAAACCGGCTCCATCACACTATTTGTCAGCTCGTGGATATTGCGACAGCCCTTGCATTAAGACGATTTATTAAGAGCCATTTTTATTTCTTGTACAATTTTATCCAAACACTCATCCCACTTGTAAGGTGCAAGCGAAGGGTTTTTATTAATTCAAGATAAACAAGTTTGAAATAAAAGAAGCATACGATATTTGGGACTTTCACTCAACATACAAAACAATAAATTATCCTTATAAATGAATACCTTGTTACAATAGCCTCCCCTCCAATACCCAACATCCCAAAACCGCAAACACTGTTCCGACCATTCTCTAACATGGGACGACATCCCTATTGTCCCCTTCCGGTCAGAAACGTCTCCCCCTCACCCCCACCAATTCGTAAATGCCAAAACACCCTCAAGCAAGCTCTTCCCCTCAAAATTCCCTCAACATGCACTTTCCGTTTTCAAATATCCATATCTCACACAGGCTTCCTCCATCTCAACGAGAATACTCCATTCTCTCTCCCACCAACGCACAGACGCTAAAACAGCATCAAGCCATACATACCCCCATACACACCTTTCATACGCGCCCCTTTATGCCCCCATTCCGCGAGACATCTCAAAACATCATACACTCCCCATCTGCCTACCTGAACCAACTCCTCCGATAACATCCTCATCTCACAGTCCCCCTTCCATTGTCCCATCACAAGAAGGCTTTCAACACGCACACCTCCACACACCCCCAAGGATCAATAACACTCCCACCATCCTCCCCCCACCTTTGTTCACACCCCACAAGACATCTCAAACCCCACAGCTATTGCCTTCACATCCCCTCCACCATATATAATTTGGGAAAACTTATAAAATGATGATTTTATCCCCTGCACATCATTCCTGCATATCATCATTGACCAAAACCAATCATGCACAACAGCTGTTATTTCCAACGCAAAGAGAAAATTTTTACTTTATTTATTTCTCATATTTTTTTGATCTTTATTTTTCATTACTTAAAAGAAGTGCATCATATTGCCAAAAGCAACAAACTTGATCGTTCTTTTTCTTAAATATCAAGAAAAATTCAATTTTTATTATCTCTTCTAAAAAAAGACTTCTTTTTGATAACGGAAAAGTTTCTCTCTTCTTTTCAGTTTTTGCAAATGCGCTAGGTGTAAAATCATGCACGTTCAATGTTGCTTGAAAAAACTGTTATTCTGTCATGAATTAACTTTGCAAAGAGGGTATAAAAATCTTATCAAGAGTAAACAAAAAGAATCGCCTTAACCATTTGAAAAGGGTGTGAAATGACAAAGAAATCATGTGATGTTGCGATTTTAATGGGGAGTCAATCCGATTGGCAAACCATGTATCATAGCGCAGATATTTTGACATGTTTGGGTATTTCTCACGTTTCGCATATTGTTTCAGCACACAGAACCCCTGAACGTCTTTACCAATTTGCGAAAGGGGCAAAAGCAGCCGGTTTTAAAGTTTTGATTGCCGGAGCAGGCGGTGCAGCACATCTTCCTGGTATGCTAGCAGCCTTGACACCTCTTCCAGTTTTTGGTGTTCCAGTACAATCGCAGGCCTTATCTGGCCAAGATTCTCTCCTTTCAATTGTGCAAATGCCAGCTGGCATACCAGTTGGCACATTAGCGATTGGTAAAGCAGGAGCTATCAATGCAGCGCTTTTAGCTGCCGCTGTTATGGCTCCCTACGATGAAAGCCTCGCCCAGCGTTTAGAAGATTGGCGTCAGCAACAAACAGACAATGTAGCACAAACCCCAATCACTGAGGCTTAAAATGACAGAAACTTCAGACTCTTTTCTTTCCTCTGACACAGCCGCAGCAACAAACACAACCGACACGTCCTCTGTCTCCACCATATTACCGGGAGGTACAATTGGTTTAATAGGAGGAGGGCAGTTGGCACGAATGCTTGCAATAGCAGCGGCAGAACTAGGATTTAAAACGGTCGTTTTTTGCCCTGAAGCAAATTGTCCAGCAGCCCAAACAGCAAACGAGCATATTGTTGCACCTTATGATGATAGCTCAGCATTAGACCATTTCATTTCTCTGTGTGATGTTGTAACCTATGAATTTGAAAATCTTTCACTTCAAACGGTTCAGTATGTAGAGAAAGCCAAAAATGTTTATCCCTCTTCTAAAGCCTTAGAAATCACACAAGATCGGCTTTTTGAAAAACAGTTTTTGCAAAAGCAAGGGATCCGTACAGCATCATGGTACGCTGTTGATGATGATGATTCTCTCCTTTCAGGTCTTTCTTCCCTCGGCAATCGCGGTCTTTTAAAGACACGTCGTTTTGGCTATGATGGAAAAAATCAGCTTATGCTCGATCACCCCCATGAAAAAATTCTTGATGAAGCATTAATGACTTTTCAGGGACATCCTTTAATTTTAGAAGAAATTGTTCCTTTTTTATCAGAAATTTCAGTTCTTTCAGCGCGCACGAAGAAAGGGGAACATATTTTTTATGATTGCCCTGAAAATCAACATAAAAAGGGCATTCTTCATAAATCCTTTGTGCCCTCACGTGTTCCGCTTAGCGTGCAAAAAACGGCGCAAGAAATCAGTGTCACGGTCATGGATAGCTTAGATTACGTTGGTGTTCTTTGCATTGAGTTTTTTGTTCTTCTCGACCATCATCTTTTAGTGAATGAATTGGCACCCCGTGTTCACAACTCAGGTCACTGGACACAAAAAGCCTGCGTCACCTCACAGTTTGAACAGCATATCCGCGCCATTTGTGGGCTTCCTTTAGGGAGTCCCTATCGACACAGCAACTGCCAAATGATCAATCTTCTCGGCGATAATCTTAATGATTTCAAATATTTTCTCACGCAAGATCGTACATCCGTTCATTTATATGGCAAAAGCTCTGTTCAACCACAACGCAAAATGGGACACGTTATCCAGCTCACAGGACCAGCCACCCAATTCTAGCCAGACAATCTTTTAAGAAAACGCTTTCATAGACAATCAAAAGATGAAAAAGAAACCATCGTTTTTTGGTTTCTTTTTTAAGAGCACCACGCTCACGCCCCTCCCAACAGTGCCCCCCTATTTCCAGCTTCACACCAACTTCACAAAAGAGCTTGCCTCACTCTCCCCTACAAACACAGCAGCCCCCTCACCAACACCGTCAACACACCCTAAAACTATCTGCCAAAACGCTCTCTTCACTATCTTCGCAACAGTGCCCCACCATTTCCGGCTTCACACCAGCTTCACAAAAGAGTTTGCCTCACTCCCCCACCACAAACAAAACAGCCCGCATCACCAACACCGTCAGCCTTCACAGACACACCCTCTCCACCAAAAACCTCTCGTCTGTCCTAAGAAGCAACCCCACCTTACAAAATACCCTAAAACTATCTGCCAAAACGCCCCCTTCACTATCTTCGCAACAGTGCCCCACCATTTCCGGCTTCACACCAGCTTCACAAAAGAGCTTGCCTCACTCCCCCACCACAAACAAAACAGCCCGCATCACCAACACCGTCAGCCTTCACAGACACACCCTCTCCACCAAAAACCTCTCGCCTGTCCTAAGAAGCAACCCCACCTTACAAAATACCCTAAAACTATCTGCCAAAACGCCCCCTTCACCATCTTCGCAACAGTGCCCCCCTATTTCCAGCTTCACACCAACTTCACAAAAGAGCTTGCCTCACTCCCTCCTACAAACACAGCAGATCCCCCTCACCAACACCATCTCTCCACCGCCTCCCTTTCATGGAACAAGCTTTCTTACTTCCACTTTCTTCTCTCACTTTTACGGATAAGAGATAAGATACTGATTGATAAGCATTTTACCTTTTCAGTGAGAAACGTTCATATCGTAAATTTTTCTCACGACAAATCTGTTTATCTTGAAGCAGATCCATCCTCTCACACATCACAAGTGAAATTATCTTGCAAATCCAAACATTTAAAGAAATGCCTCTTATGAAGAATCTCAATATAAAAACTGTTACAATCCCACGAACTGGACAACAGAATTCAATACATTGATTTATAATGATCATCTATTGCCTACCCATACTGAATGAAAATCCCGAATATCGTAGGATTCTCTCATTTCAAACTAGTTTATGTTATATCAATCAAAACCATTTGCTTGCAGGTCACAAGTGGGATGAGCATGTGGATCAAACTGTACAAGAAAGGACGAAGCTCTCATGAACTTATCTTAGCAAGGGCTGTCGCAACATCCACGAGCTGGCAAAATAATATGAGAGTACCAGCTTACTTCTCTATAAGCGTAAAGATGGGGGCTCAGTAGATTTATCGTTATATCCGTCACAAGCATGTCGCAAAATGGACTTGGATGCTCTTTGAGAGATGTTTCTTAAAAAAGCCCATGAATGTACAACCCTGTGGCATTCTGTTCTTCATGAGAGGCTACCCCTCTTAAAAGAAAGAAACAAAAGCGTGAAGAAATACATCATTTCCATTGATTGAATCACTCCATTTTTGGAAGCCATAAAGCACAATGAAAAAACGACAGCAAACCAGTGACTTTCTCCGGTCTTTACAGCTTTATATTCTGCCCAAGACTGTCTTCCGATTGCAGAAATGACATCACCCAAAAAGACGCAATACACTTTCTCTCACCTCAGATAGAAAAGCAGCAACAGTAAACAGAGCTTTCATTCACCTCAATCCTACTCTCAAACATACTGCTAGGATTGAGCAAACACACGGCGACCATTAAGATGACGTGTTGCTTGTCAAGCAACAACAAAAGCACGCACTCTCTCAAATCACCAACATCATAAAATCAGCCACCAACATCATAAAATCGGCAAGAGATGAGATGCTTTTTATAAAACATGAGATGATATAACAACGATGCCTTGTAAAAAAAGCTTGTAAAAAAGAGAAAGGGCGCATTGTCTCACGCTTTTATAGCGTTCTTTCGTGCAGTTACGCTGCTTACCATAACGGGCTTCATATTTCATGATCCTGACAGATTTTCACAGATGTCCTTTAATGCTCTACCACATTTTTATGTTCTATACGTAAAGAGCAAATTGATCATGATATCCAACCGATCTCTGCTTAAGAATAAAATCCTCCCTCTCATTTATAGCAAGGATAGCAAGAAATTTTATGGTCAAACATCGAATCCCTATTTCTGGCCTGTTCATTCGAGCAGATTTGACCTGTCCGTTCTTTTATTCAATTTTCTGATCATTTTATTTGCAATGACTTGTCTCCCTCCCAGACATAACTTATCTCCCTCCCCAATATTTCGCCTCATACCCCCAAAACCACTCCGTCATAAAGCCATCCTATCATACCGTTGATACAATTGAAGGCAATGAATCGCACCTCATACTCTCATACCGCGAACGTCTTTTCATCGAAAAAAGAAGGGTTAACCATAACAGCGCGTTTCATCTTTCTCGTAGGTGTCGCCCTAGCATGAAGACAAGCAACAGCTTTTGCATAAAGACAATAAGAGGCATATCTTTTCTCCTTTTTACCCACACATCAGCCCCACTTGTGACGTACAAATGATTTGTTTGCTTCAAGATAAACAAATTTCAAATAAATGAGAGAATCTCACGATATTCGGGATTTTCATTCAATATGCGTGGGCAATAGATGATCATTATAAATCAATCTATTGAATATAGTTTACCCATCCGGTTTTATGGTGAATATTTAGTTCCTCGTTTTTAGAAAAAAGCCAACCCCCCAAGCAATAAATTCATTTTTCAAACTAACTTTTTTCTCTTAATTTAAAATGTTTTCTTTTCTCTCTCATACGCCATCAAGAAATTATAAGGAATGTTTCCTTGACAAAAAGAAGACTTCTTGCTAAAAGAACTTCTGTTATTTTGCGATTTTCACTTATTCGTTGTAGTTATGGAATGTATAGGTGCACGCCCCTTTAAAGGGTGTGTTTTTGTTTTATGACTACAGAGAAAAATGTGTGGTCTTGCAGTTGCAAGAACGGAGCAAAATATTATTTAACACCGCGATGTGTTGTCATATGAGAGTGATCGCATCATGGTGTGTTGGTTTTATGTAAGAAAATATATAAACGGTGAGTATGATGAAAATTAAGAATTCACTTAAAGCACTAAGGGAGCGCCACCGTAACAATCGTTTGGTGCGTCGCAAGGGTCGTGTTTATATCCTCAATAAAACGAATCCGCGTTTTAGAGCCCGTCAAGGATAATGTTTTTGTGCCTGCTTTTTGGCAGGCATTGAATTTCTTATTTTTTGGCATTTTTTGTTGCAGGTTCTTTTTGCATGCAGGTCCGTTGTCTGACAATTTATCGTTTGAGGACTTGTTTTTATGCGTTTTTTTATTTTTTTGAAAGCTTTACAGTTCCGAATTTCTGATTTTCGGGGAAGTTTTTTTTATTCTTTGATATTTTTTTTCAGTGTTTTTTCCGGCAGTTTTTGTCTGAATAGTGTTTCATATGGTCAAAAAGTGCCTTCCCTGCCTGAAGATCACCCTTCTCCCCAATTGTTTTTGCCCTTAGATGATCTCATCCCCAACGGACCACCTTCAGAATCATCAAAGCCTGCGCCTGATTCATCTGCAACCGTTCTTGAAGACTTTGATACATCGCAGCTTTCTCCTACTGAACAAGCTAAGCAGCGCAAAGAAGCAGAGATTGTACGTCTGCTGAAAGAATTAAAGTTTTGCGCTCATTTTCGTGAATCACAAAAAATAAGTCGGCAACTTCAGCTTTTATGGTCACAATCGGGCAGTGAAACGATTGATCTTTTAATGTCTTGGGCTGAAAATGCGATTAATTCCGATAACTATGGCCTAGCACTTGATTATATTGATAATGCACTTGCACTTTTACCCAACTATGCGGAAGCTTGGGTAAGACGCGCATGGCTTCATATTCAAATGAGCGATTTTAAGCTTGCCATGCTTGACCTTAACCAAGCTTTAACACTTGAACCACGCAATTACATAGCCTTTTTTGAACTTGGGATCGTCATGGAAGCGACAGAGCGTCCAGAACTTGCCCTTAAAGCCTATGAAACAGCCCTTAAATATTATCCGCAAATGCAAAAACTACAAAAACGCGTTGAGACTCTTTTAGAGGAACAATCACCGCAACCTCTGTAATCGGAAGTTGCCAACGAAACTTTAAGCTTTTCCTTTATCCACGTCACATCCAAACGCATGACGCCCACCCCGCATATATCACGCGCCGCGCATATCCTGCTCACCCACCATATTCTTCATTGACCCCGCGTGCTCTTCATCCACCCTGCATCCCCCCATCCATCCTCCTTCCCTGCACCTACCCTGCACATGCTCACCTACCCTCCATACCCTTATACTCTGCCCCACTCTCTTTACTTGTTTTGCTTTCCACGCCACCAAGCTTTGATGCTTAAACCACGCAGAGAGCGTATACACTTTGAGAAACAAAGCAAAGCCTCTATACCCCCTCAAGGCTTCTAACTCTTTATGACCTACAAATGATAAAAACTGTCATTTTATCCTCATGATCAAAGGGATAAAAACACACGAAGATTTAACCAAAAGCTTTGACCGAAAAAGAGTTGTCTCAATCTCTGCAAAAGAGAGAACAAGACATTTTACATCTAGCAGAAGATTTCAAACTGTTTTATAATGGGGTCGGTGTTCTGCGCTTCTCGACAGGAAATAACGTATTCCTGAGACCTTAATGATCTCCAAGGGAGCTGTCCCTGATGAAGCTCGTGGGCTTTTTCATATGGCGCCCACCTATTTGTATAGGTTCTCGGAGTCAATTTTTTCCACCGGCTGTCGTGGATCACCTTTTTACATCAATAAGTTAATTTCTATGCGGGAAGAGGTCTGTCAATATTTCTAAAGGTTTGACTTTATTTCGTTGCAACGACTACAATAGATGTCATACACAATAGACATTATGATCGACGAAATAATGGTAGAAGACACAAAGCACTCACAATCCGCCTCATCCCTTCGTAATCAGCTACGTAAGATCGGTTTATCCCGCCGTTCTGCTCTTTCTGAATCAGAGCGCAATATTTTTTCTCAGCAGTCCTGTTCTCATTTGGTTCATTATCTGGAAGAAAGAAGAGAGGATTTTTCTCGCCTTATGCTAGCGGGTTATTGGCCCATCAAATCAGAAATAGATCCTCGCCCTTTATTGGAGGCGATAACGTTACGTGGTGGGCGGTTAGCATTACCAGCAGTGCTTGATTCTACCAGCATGGTTTTTCGTGCTTATTCACAACATACGGTTTTAGAGCGGATGCGCTTTGATACTTTGGGTCCAGGCATAGAAAATGCGGTTGTTATCCCCAATATTATTATTGTTCCCCTTTCCGCGTTTGACAGTCAATGCCACCGCCTTGGCTATGGAGGAGGATATTATGACCGTACTGTTGAAACTCTTAAACAGCAGGGGCATAAAGTTCACTTATTAGGCTTAGGTTTTTCATGCCAAGAAGTGGAAGCGATTCCCCAAGAAACACATGATCTTGTTTTGCAGGGAATTTTTACAGAAAAAGGTTTTTTAAAAGGCTAAAATGTGATCAAAACGCCTATGCGTTTTTATTTTTGGGTGCCATTGTTGAAGCAACAGACTATAAAGCTGTTTTTGAAGGGCTTCCAGAGTTCATTGAAAATGGTAACGTGATCTTGTCGTTGTCAATGGTGAAAATGCAGTGCATGGTTTTGGCATCACAAAAAAGGTTTATCAAGGCTTTTTAATGACAGGAGGTGATGTTATCATGATAAGCAATGATGCATTTTTATGCCAAGAAGTTGAAACAATTCCGCAAGAAACAACATGATCTTGTTTTGTAAAGAATTTTTACAAAAAAAGGTTTCTTAAAAGGCAAAAGTGTGATTAAAACGCCTATGCGTTTTTTATTTTTGGGCGATATTGTTGGCGCAACAGGCTGCAAAGCTGTTTTTGAAGAGCTTCCAAAGCTCATTGAGAAATGGCAACTTGATTTTGTCGTTGTCAATGGTGAAAATGCAGCGCATGGTTTTGGCATCACACAAGAGGTTTATCAAGACCTTTTAATAACGGGTGTTGATGTTGTCACGACGGGCAACCATGCATTTTCACGCCAAGAAGCATTACGCTATGCTTATGAGAGTGATCGTTTTTTACGCCCTGCTAATTTTTTAGAGGAAACACCAGGCAAAGGCTCTGGTATTTTTACGGCCAAGAATGGTGCTCGTGTTCTTGTTGCCAATCTTTTAGGCAGTATTTTTATGCCATGTAAGGTGATTGATCCGTTTGAAATAGCTGAAAATATTTTATTTTCTTGTTCTTTGATGGATCAAGCAGATGCTATTATTTTTGACTTTCATGCAGAAACGACAAGCGAAAAACAGTGTCTAGGACATTTTCTTGATGGTCGTGTCAGTGTTATCGTTGGAACGCATACCCATGTTCCCACAGCAGATGCGAAAATCCTAGAAGAAGGCAGTGCTTACTTATCAGATGCCGGAATGTGTGGAGACTATAATTCTTCTATAGGAATGGAGAAGGAAGAGCCCTTAAATCGTTTTATTTCTAAGCAAAAGAAATACCGTTATGAACCCGCACAAGGACCGGCCACTCTTTGTGGTTTAGCCGTTGAAATTTCAGACCGCACCGGTCTTGCAGAAAAGGTCTCAGCGGTGCGCATTGGTCCTCATTTAAAGCCTGAGCTTCCAGATTTTTGGTAATATACTTTGTCACTTTTGAGATGATCCTTTCATCAAAGGAAGCAAGACTATTTCTCCCGCTTTTTCTTTTTGGTTTTTCAAGTTGAAAAAAGAAGATTTTTAAACAATATTTTTCCTAAAAAGAGTGGTCGTTTATAAGAAAAGATTTTTGAGCTTTTTTGCCACCAAGATCTGTTAAAAGGACCCCAATATCTGTTAAAAGGATAAGTCCATTAAGCACCATGAAATAAAGATTTCAAATATCTTTCATGCCAATGATTCTCAAAAAGAAACACTCGCCACACCTCCCAAAGGTAGCATGAATCGCAAAGCAAGAGGCGAGAAAGCGCCCCCTAGACACGCCTAAAACAGCCATAGAAAAGCCACAAATAAAGAAAAAGCCTCAACCGCTGCTTCACACCCCACCCACAAACATCACCAAAGAGGCACAACATATTTTTAGTGTATAACATATTGATTTATAATGATATAAATCGTTATTCCTATTGAATTAAAACGCCGAATATCGCAAAACTCTCTTATTTCAAATCTGTTTATGTTGAAACAATCAAAATCGCTTGCTTGCACAACACAAGCGGAGTGAGCGCGTGGATACAAATTGTACAAGAAAGGAATAAAATGGCTCTTATGAACTTATCTTAGCAAAGGCTGTCGCAACACCCACGAGCTAGCAAACAGTATGATGGTGCCGGCATGCTCCTTCATCAGCGTAAAGATGGAAGTGCTGGGTGGATTTATCGTTATACCATTCACGGGCACCGTCGCGAAATGGGATTAGGTGCTTTAAGAGATGTCTCTTTAAAACAAGCGCGTGAATTGGCAACGGGGTGGGCTCTGTTTTACGCGAAGATCGTGCCCTCATTAAAAAACGTAATAAACAAAAGCATGAAGCAATGCGCAATCTCCATTTATTAAAAGATATTGCACGAGATTCTTTTGAAAGCCGTAAAGCTGAATTAAAGAATAACGGCAAAGATGGGAATTGATTTTTACCTTTAAAACTTCACATTTTACCCCAATTAGGCTGTTTGCCCGTATCAGGGATTACACAAACAGAGATACACCATGCCCTTGCCCCTATTTGGCATACAAAAGCTTCAACAGCAGAGAAAACACTGAATCGTCTTAATCCGCATAAGAAACAATGCCCTCACTCAAGGGCATAAAAAGCCACAAAATCTTAAACGGTGGCCCCGTTTGATGCGCACACCACAGCGTGATAATTTTTTAACCTCTCAAAACCACGATCAAGATGATAAACACGATTGACAATGGTTTCCCCCTTTGCCGCCAATGCCGCAATCACCAGAGAAACAGAAGACACGCCAATCCGTTGCCATCCCCCACATCCCTTGTAGATTTTCTATTCTATGAGATAAATTTTCATCCACATCTTATCTTCCCCACATCTCATCTCTCATGCCAATGACTCTCAAAAAGAAACATTCGCCACACCTCCAAAAGACAGCATGAATCGCAAAACAAGAGGCGAGCCCCCCTCAGAAATGCCTAAAAACAGCTATAGAAAAGCCACAAATAAAGAAAAAACCTCTAAAATGCTGCCTCACACTCCACAAACATCATCCAAGAGGCACAAAAACAACGCCTCAACGCGCGCCCGCATAAGAGGCAATGCCCCCCACTCAAGGGCATAAAAAGCCACAAAACTTAAACGGTGACCCGTTTGATGCGCGCACCACAGCGTGATAATTTTTCTTCTAATCTCTCAAAACCACGATCAAGATGATAAACACGATTGACAATAGTTTCTCCCTTTGCCGCCAATGCTGCAATTACCAGAGAAACAGAGGCACGTAAATCCGTTGCCATAACGGGCGCCCCTTGTAGATTTCCTGTCCCTATAATTGTTGCCGTCTGCTTATCGAGCTTTATCTGTGCCCCCAAACGGATCAGTTCCTGCACATGCATAAAACGATTTTCAAAAATTGTTTCGGTAATATGCGCTGTTCCCTGAGCCCGTGTCATCAGCGCCATAAATTGCGCTTGCAGATCGGTTGGAAAGGCGGGATACGGTCCTGTTTCAATATCAACAGGCATTATTTTTGTCTGTCGAGGATCGCGCTTTACGTGAATTCCCTGATTTTCTATTTGAATAGCGAGTCCTGTTTTTTGCAAGACTTTGAGCACTTGGGTTAAATGGTTATGATTTGCATTTTGCAGAAACACATCTCCCCCAGCCATTGCCACCGCCATTGCATAGGTTCCGGCTTCGATTCGATCAGCAATCACGTGGGCTTTAGCCCCATGGAGTTTTTGCACCCCTTCAATAGTAAGGGTTTTTGTTCCCTCACCAATAATTTTTGCACCCATTGCATTAAGGGTGCGAATAAGATTTGCCACCTCAGGTTCACAAGCCGCATTATCAAGGATAGTTGTCCCCTTTGCCATTGTCGCCGCCATAAGCATCACGTGGGTTCCCCCCACGGTGACTTTAGGAAAATGATAGTGAGTCCCTTTTAATCCTTTTGGCGCTTTTGCATGAACATATCCATTTTCGATTGCAATATGCGCCCCTAAAGATTTGAGTCCCTCGAGGATAAAATCGACGGGTCTTGTCCCAATAGCGCATCCTCCAGGCAGAGACACATAAGCTTCACGACACCGTGCCAGCAGCGGTCCAATAACCCAAAAGCTTGCACGCATTTTTTTCACCAATTCGTATGGGGCATGCGTTGTCGCTATCTTTTGAGCAGCAAAATGAATGATTCTTGCATTGCTGCAATCATCGTTAAATTTTTGTCCATCCACAGCGTATCCAACACCGTGATTATTAAGAATACGAATGAGCAACTCCACATCAGCAAGATGAGGAATATTTTCAAGAGTAAGCGTTTCTTCAGTAAGCAAAGAAGCAATCATAAGGGGCAATGCAGCGTTTTTTGCTCCTGAGATAGGAATGGTCCCTTGCAGTTTTTTCCCCCCGATGATTTGAATAGAATCCATAATGCTTTCCCTCTTTCCCTTTGTATTTCCCCTTCCAAAGGTTTTTTCCCCCTTGGGAAATTTTGGAAGTTATTTTATATTTTTACAATGCGCTAGGTGATATCAAAAACATCTCCCAAATTCTATAATGAACATGGAGAGCTTTGGTTTCAAAGATATGGTAAAAAGCCTTTTTAGGGTTCGGTTTGCGCTCTTTGTCGACTTTGTTCTTTTCGACGTTTGAGATTTTGTCGCAATTGTTTTGCCAATCTTTCTTGGCGCTGTTTTTCTTTTTGCTCTTGATGAGCTTTATGATTTTGTTTTTCTTGTTTTTGCGTCATTGCACAACCTTTTAAACAATGTTGAGCTTTTTTAAACATTGATGTCTCTGGAATCTATGTCATGACACAAGAGAGGTTTTCTTTCAAGAATAGACAAATGTTCTCTTGCCTATTTTATGACAATATGGCACAAGACGGCGCAAGAGATTGAAAAATGCTGCGGTAGCTCAGTGGTAGAGCACTCCCTTGGTAAGGGAGAGGTCGAGAGTTCAATCCTCTCTCGCAGCACCATCGAATCCTCGCGCACGCTAAACAGCTCCCCGCCTTCTCTTGCCACGCATTATTCTCGTTTTATTTCCCCGCCTCTTATTCCGCCCTACCACATCAACACCCACTCTTCTCTCACCCAGCCGCCGCCCTGCTTTTTTCTCCGGCTGCTGACATGTTTGATCTTCTAAAGCATTGACTATTCTGATGCTAAATCCTGTTTCAGCCGACTTAATTTTGTGCACCATATGCTCCAATTCCTCATTAAAACGGTTAATTGCACCCTCAAGCTTGCGAATATAAACATCATCCCGATAAGCACGCTTAATAAGAGGCGGCATATCTGGCCAATAAAGCATCAAATCCACCCACTCACGTTCAGCAATCCATAACCCTCCCTGACATTGTGCTTTATGCTCTGCCGGAAAATCATTTTTGTAGAAATGAGGAATAAGGATTTCCGGTTTTTTTGTTTTAATTTCCAACACGCCGTTTGTCCCAACAAAAGCATCCGGAGAAAATCCTTTCATGCGATCATCTGCAAGAACAAACCCAACACATTCCGGCTCTGTGTGCGTAAGCGTTCGATAAAGAATCCGTGCCCTTGGTTCTAACTCTATTCCCCGTCGCATAGCCAATGTTGTGCCCTCATCAACAGTTTTTCCAGTGATTCTTTCACCAGCAAGTTTCATCATCACGGCATGATATTTTGAAGTTTTTTGCCCTTGTTTTTTTTGTGCCATCACCATTTCAAACAAAGAAGCTGTCATCAACCCATTGCGTGCTTTTTTCCATTCTTCTGTTCCCTGAATACAATCGATAATCATTGGCATGATCTTTCTCCCCCTGTTACAAAACATTTTGTCTCACAATAATTTTGTCATTTTGCCTTAAAACGCTTTTTTGATGAAACCCTTCAGATCTTTCCAACCGCATTTTTTCCAACATTCGCTATTTTGGAGTTGAACAATTTTTTCAAAACATATAAAGCTTGCTTTTCTATAATCTCGTCCGTTTTTTCACAAAGTATCTCCCCACCTTCACTGCACAAACTGCCCCAAACCGCTTCTCACAAACCCACTGCCCCACGAACCAAACACCCCACAGCTTTGGAACCTCTCACATCCCCTCCGCATCTACTTCCGCATTTTCCACATTCCCCACAATGCCACCAAAACCATAGAGCAACATTTTGCTGCTTAAACAAAACGCTGCCACACAAAATCGCTCTCTATGATGCCACCTCAATCAAGCGCCCCGAACACCACCAAGACACCTCCCAAACATCTGCCCCTCATAGATCTCACTGGATACACCCCCAACCTTATCGGAATTCCCACCTTCACCGCACAAACTCCCCCGCAGACCTCACCGCTCCATATCTCGAACGCCACAAAAACATCTGCCCCATCACAAATGCCCCCAAACATCTCTTCACAGACCGCCCCTCCCAAATATCTACCTCCTCACAAACCCACTGCCCCACGAACCAAACACCCCACAGCTTTGGAACCTCTCACATCCCCTCCGCATCTACTTCCGCATTTTCCACATTCCCCACAATGCCACCAAAACCATAAAGCAACATTTTGCTGCTTAAACAAAACGCTGCCACACAAAATCGCTCTCTATGATGCCACCTCAATCAAGCGCCCCGAACACCACCAAGACACCTCCCAAACATCTGCCCCTCATAGATCTCACTGGATACACCCCCAACCTTATCGGAATTCCCACCTTCACCGCACAAACTCCCCCGCAGACCTCACCGCTCCATATCTCGAACGCCACAAAAACATCTGCCCCATCACAAATGCCCCCAAACATCTCTTCACAGACCGCCCCTCCCAAATATCTACCTCCTCACAAACCCACTGCCCCACGAACCAAACACCCCACAGCTTTGGAACCTCTCACATCCCCTCCGCATCTACTTCCGCATTTTCCACATTCCCCACAATGCCACCAAAACCATAGAGCAACATTTTGCTGCCTAAACAAAACGCCCCACCACACAAAATCGCTCTCCATTGATGGGGCTAAAAAGTTTCACTCATGCTGCTGCACGACACAAAAATCATCTCGGCAATATTTGAGTGCCAAATTTTCTGCAACACGCATGGCATCCTTTTTTGACATATAAAGAATTGCCTGATGTTTTTGAGATTCAAGTTTGATGGTATTTTGAATATTTCCAGCGTAATAAAGCGGAAACCCCTGATAAAAAGTTTTGAGATAATGTGCCATTTTCTTACCACCAGTAATCATTTAAGACATCACAAGGGCGCAAACGGTGCTGTTTTTCGTAAGATCCATAGATACGATCATCATAATCGCGTGCCACTTGTGCATTGAGATAGTCATGATAAGCATCACTATTGAGAATGAATGGCTGAAGTTGTGTATTTTGGTCGTTTATTTCATAATTTTCGACATAAGCCTCAGCAAATTGTTCCGTAATATCCTCGGCGTGAAGTGTTGTAAGATCAAGACGCAAAAGTCTGTAAAGCGTTTCATACTCCTCAATCAGTTCGAGTCCTTCTTCAATTTGATCAACGGGCCCTTCATAGACCTCATTTTTTCCATCTTCACAAAGAATAACGATGATCTCATCCTCTTTAACGAATGGAATATTTTTCATATTTCCCCCCCTTAGATAGTTTATAAAGCCCCACTTTGTCTTGACAAGGCCGAATATAGCGTTAGTCTTATATCCTCTATTAGGGAGATGTCAATTATTTTTATCCTCGAAAAAAGATATATTTTGAATCATTATGATGTTCAAACGACATATGTGAATGAAAGCTTGTTTTATTTTATCTACGCTATGCTCCGTGTCGTTCTCTATTTGTTCTTAATTAATGTAACCATCATAGACAGGAGGACTAAAAATGAGTGATTTAGAATTGATAGAGGAATGGTGCAAGCTTGATTTAAAAACACAAAAAGATATTATTTTGGCGCTTCGCCGATTGGTCTGCGCAAAAGAGTTAAAATCGCCTGCCTCTCCTCAGGAGAAAGCTTTGAAATCAGATCGATAAATTCTTTATCTTCGGGGCTCGCCCCCTGTCCATAGAGAATATAATTCATACTGATATCAATTTCATGACAAATCCGTGCGAGGGATTCAATTGTCGGTTCTTTTCCCTCGCTGAGAATGGAATGAAGATACCCAGCACCTTTACCGGCTGCGAGGGATACAGACCTCTTTGACCTTCCACTTTTTTCAAGAGCAGTCTTTAATCTTTGTCGCCAACCATCAATATCCATGTTTTCACCATATAGCGCATCTTTTAAAAAAAACATGTCCTTTTTATAAAACGGACTTGCATTATCCTCTAAAAAGGATAGAATTAAGGCAGCCAGTTTTGCATTTTATAAAGGGGGTATAAACATTTATTTTCAAGTTACCAGAACATTGTACCACCCAAAGGACGCCCAAAGGTACTCGCTGAAAACGCCCTCTATTTAAAAATATTTCATTCTTTATCCTTTGCGATCGACATAATGCCCAAACTTTAAGACTGATCCATCTCCATGAGGCAAATATCTACTGTCTTGATGAAATGATTTCATAGTGCCTATCATTTAACAGAAGCAGCCGCAACAAGATGAAAAGAGCAAACGAAACAACGACAACCCAATTTCCATAGATATTACGATATCTTATCTGATTTTTTTTAACGGGAATGAGAGAAAAAAAGAAAGTGGATTGAAACATGACACAAGTCAATGAATCAAAAACGTCTTACTATGAATCATCTACGCTTCCTTATGTTTGTTGGTATCAAAATGATTTTCTAGGAGGCGTGCGTGGAATGCGCGCCCATGAAATTGGAATTTATACGATTCTTCTTAATGAAATGTATGCCCGCGGTCGTCCATTAGAGCTCTCATCGGAACGGTTAGCGCGTCTTTGCGGCTGTGACAAGCGAACATTTTTGAATGTTTTAAAAATGTTAATCGAAGAGGGAAAGATTTTAAAATTAGACAATGGTTTGTGGAATAAGCGTTGTGAAAATATCTTTCATGAGCGTGCAAAATTGCTTGAACAAAAATCCTTTGCGGGGCGTTCATCGGCTAAAAAACGCAAAAAAATCAATGATCAACTTCAACATCTGCTCAACGAGAAAGCAAGGAATGATCAACAAAGCTCAGAAGCTCAGAAGAGAGAAGAAAATGAAACACCTAACGGTGTTTTAGAAAAGAAAAATTGTTTAATGGGGACAAAAGAGGAGAGAGGACAGACAAAAACGCCAGCAAGCCCAAAAAGTCCCCCATCAAGCGCCCCCTTACAACAACACACCCCAACAAATGCAGAAAGCCATGCGCACACAGTGCCACATCATGCTCCCACAACCACAGCTTCTATGCCCACAAGTGCACGCAGCAAAACGAAAAGCCGCACCACAATTCTCAAAGGACAACGCCTTCCCGCTGATTGGAAAGCCGATATTGATGCGGCAATTGCCGAAGGGTTAAGTGAAGAGCAAGCCCATTGGCAAGAAAGAAAATTTCGCGATTACTGGCACGCCAAAAGTGGCAAAGAAGCATTCAAGGTCGACTGGCAAGCCACATGGCGCAATTGGTTTCGCCGAGAAATTGAACGTTTAAAAGAACACCAAGAAAAACTTGCTGTTTTATCCTCGCCCCCTTCCTCCAAACCACATTGCAACGACAATGATACCCTGTATCGGAGTTTGATTAATTATCACACATGAGCATGATTTCTGAGAGCAACAACTACCCTCACCAACCAACAGCGCAAAACTGCCACCATCACCGCAATGCTTCTGCCAGCATGCACAAAACATCCTTAAAAAAACCTCTGACCTCTCATCGAACAACCAAGAAAGAACCCTAAAATCAAACCGCAACGCACATCGGCACACCAAACCACAAACCCAAACTTCGAGATAAAACATAACCCTAGAATGCAACCACTGATATGACCATGAGCACCATTTTTGAGATCAAACAAAAACTTTTCCTACAAGCAGAAACTATCGCCGCAATGCTGCTGCCACGGGGGCAAAAACGTGGCAATAATTGGATCGTCGGAAATACACACGGTGAAGCAGGACAAAGCCTATCGGTTTGTTTAAGCGGCAGTAAAGCAGGGCTTTGGTATGACTTTGCAGAAGGCAGAGGCGGTGACCTTTTAGATCTGTGGTGTGAAGTGAAAAATATCAGCCTCTCTCAAGCCTTAGAAGAAGCCCGTTCCATACTGAATCTCACACGCCCCAAACCCTTTATGGCGCCTCATCGTTCTTATCAACGTCCCACTCTGCCCACAGAGAGAACACCACAAAATTTAGTAAAAACCTACTTAAATAAAGAGCGCGCTATTCCTTTTGAAATTTTAAAGCGTTACCGCATAGGAGAAAATGGCGATAAGATCATTTTCCCCTTTTATAAGCCTGACGGGACTCTCGCCTTGGTCAAAGAACGCCAAGCGCAAGCGGGAGCAAAAACAAAACCAACGACCTCACAATGTGAACCCATTTTGTTCGGTTGGCAAGCACTTTACCCCACATCCGCACACCACGCACCCGCATCCCCTGTCTCTCAAAATAAAGATTTTTCTTCAAAAAACCGGACGATTGTCATCACCGAAGGAGAAATCGATGCCCTTTCCTTAGCCGCTTATGGATACCCAGCAGTATCGGTACCATTTGGAGGCGGTACGGGGGGCAAACACAATTGGATTGAAAATGAATTTGATCATTTAGACGTTTTTGAAACCATTTTTTTAGCCACCGATATGGATAAACCAGGTGAAGAAGCAGCACATTACATTGCCAGCAGGCTTGGGCGTCATCGTTGTTACCGTGTACGCCTCCCCCGCAAAGATGCCAATGACTGTTTAACAGCTGGCATTGATAGCGCCACCATAGCCGCCACCTTTGCATCCGCAAAAAGCTTTGCCCCAGAAGGCTTACGACGCGCCTCAGACTATAAAGATCAAGTGATCGGATTATTTTGGCCAGAGCCCGAACAGCATCTTGGCTATACCGTTCCCTACCCCAAGCTCAATGGCAAATTACATTTTCGCCCCGCAGAATTAACCCTGTGGAGCGGTGCGAGCGGTGCGGGAAAAAGCCAATTGTTATCAGACTGCATTCCCCATTGGATTTCACAAAAGAGTCGTCTTTGTTTAGCTTCTTTAGAAATGAAAGGAGAACAATCGCTGCGCCGTTTAACGAAACAAACAGGAGGTCTAGAACAACCAACAAAAGAGATGATTGAACGGATTTTGAATTTTTTAGATGATGGGCTTATTCTTTATGAACATGTTGGTAAATCGAGTGTGGACGCCTTACTCGATGTATTTGACTATTGCCGCGCTCGCTACGGCTGTGATCAATTCATCATCGACAGTTTAATGCGCCTAGGCATTGCCTCTGATGATTATAGCGGGCAAGAACAAGCCGTTTATAAAATCATTGATTGGACGATTTTGCACAATGTGCATATTCATCTTGTCGCCCATGCACGCAAAGGCGGTTTAGACATTCCCGGCACAGAAGACATCAAAGGTGCCTCCGAAATTGGTGCCAATGCCTTTAATATCATCACCATTTGGCGCAATCGTTCCCTAGAAGACAAAATTTTTTCTGCATCATTAAAAGAAGAAAAAGAGGATCTCGCTACACGCCCAGGCGTTATTATGAATATTGCCAAACAACGTTCTGGTGATTTTGAAGGAAAGGTTGGTCTTTGGTTTGACCAAAAGACCTATCGCTATCGCTGTTCCTCCTCCCTTCCCTTAACGCCACGTCGTTATATTGAACGCCCAGACAAAACCCCCAAACAACAACCATAGAACGCCCCAGCGCAGGTGTCTCTGACAAACCCCTCCACTTAAGACATCCCCCCTCTTGTCCCCATCCATTTTCCCTTAAGAGATCCCCATTCTTTCAAAAAACCCCATTATTTTAAATAACACCAGCATAAAAACGTTCTTCGCCAAACATAAAGGGCAGTTCTTTGACGATAGAAACAAATTTATAATTTTTGAGGAGATGATATGAAGCATCCACATAAAACAGACAATAAAGATGAAAGAAACCCAACGGTTTCTCTCTCCCACCCTCGCCAAGAGAAACAACCTCTTGGTCACTTAAAGACACAAGAAATCACGATTGAAACGAGCAACCCTTATTTTCAATCCTCTCATCCAGAAAGCGCCAACAACCCGCGCACGATAAAAGCCACGGCCAATGCGCACAGCCGCCCTATTGCACTTTTATATGCGAAAGGTCACATCAGCAAAGCACAATATAAAGCAGCAGAGCGTTTTTATGTTTACTGGCGTCACAGTCAGGCAGATCTTCACATGAGTCCAGACTACAGGCGTGAAAAGGTTGAGTCCAGCCAAGGCTATATCCACCCCATTGAACGCCAAATAGAGGCCTCCAATCATTTAAAAACGGTCAAGGTGCACCTTGGTATACTTGGTTATTCTCTTGTAGAAAAGGTTGTGGGTTACGATCAAGCGATCAAAGAATTAAGCACCTCCAAACGCAAACAAAACTCCCTTGCAGACCATTTACGGGATTGTTTAGACTTACTCGCTTTTCACTGGGGCTATGCAACACGCAAGGACCTCTGAATCCCCCCAAACCATCCAGAATAGAAGCTATAACACCAACTAAACATACAAGCAGTAACACGCGTATAATCCGCCCCTATATGGTAAAACAAGACGACAATAGAAAGGAGACAACCGTGGGAAAAGAAACGTCACCAAGCCAACGTCCCCACATCTGTAACCGCTGCCCCCGCATCGGTAAACCACGCCCCGCGCCCATTGACAAACACCATATGCCCCACCAGCCAACAGCTCAAAACTTCTGTCACACACCAACCTAAAATACCACACAAAAACACCCAACGCCTCAACAACCACACACCAACAAACGCAGAAAACCCTACACACCCACATTCACATCCCCCGCATCTATAATTCCCCTATACACCCGCGCAGGCGCACACAGAAAAATGGCCCCTTATTGCCGCCCATACGCGTACAGAAAATCCCTCCTAACCACAAATCAACACACGCAGCAAGCCACATACCCACAGTGATACCTCCTGCCTCAACAACCACATATCATGCTCTAACAACCACAACTCTCATACCCACATTCACACGCAACAAAACGAAAATCCACACCATGATTCTCAAAGGGCAGCCCCTTCCAGCTCATTGAAAAGCCGATATTGATGCAGAAACTGCCGAAAGATTAAGTGAAAAGCAAACCCATTGGCAAGAAAAGAAATTTTGCGATTATCGACACGTCAAAAATGACAAAGAAGCGTTCAAGATCGACTGGCAAGCCACGTGGCATAATTTCACACGGCGCCATTATTTTCATCAAGAGATTGAACAGCGAAAAGAACATCAAGAAAAGCGCGCTTATTTATCCCCACACGCCTCCTAGAAAATCATTTTGATACCAAAAAACGCAGTAAGCCACACGCCACAGTAACACCTCCCATCCCAACACCATACGTCCCCATGCCCACATTCACACGCAGCAAAATAGAAAGTCCCCCCGCACCCGAATCGGCACACCGTATCCCTACATAGGCACCCCCGCATCCACATCAGAAACCCCTGCACCATAAGCGATAATCTTTCTGAAAATCATCACTATCGATGAGTGTTTACCCTTTTAAAGCTTTGCCGTTTTTTAGATTTTGACAATATTCTTAATCTGCTCAGATCTTCATTCATCAAATCGATAGCATTTTGCTTACTATTTTGCTCATACATTCATAAATCTGCAAACTTATTTTTCTCATTGAAGTGCTCATAGAGACAAAGAATCAAAGTATTTTTCACAATGACCCCATGATTGCTCATAGCATTCTAAAAAACGATGGAAAAGCATAGTATAAAAGCAGTATATTTTAGAATAAAGCACACCCTAAACTGAGAAAAACAATATTCATTAAACTATTTTTCCTTTAGAGTGCTTCACTATGTTGCTTTTTTCGGCACAAGAATTTTAATGGTACAAACCCTATAAAAACTTTCACAAACAAAATAAATTGGGAAAAAGACAAAATAAAAACACCAAAATGGACTCATTGCTATAGATTTTCATGCCTTTTGCTATTATAGTCATTGGATAATCTTATAAAAATTTTTCCAATATTGAGGTTTCAAGATCAACAGAGTGTGTAACAACAAACTCATATAAGTATAAAATCAATTCATTTGGCTATTTTTACCTGACGAACAGAATACGCCATATCCCTTACGGGATGCATCCCATTTTTTATGGAATACATCCCGCCACTTTATAGGATTCATCCATCCCTCATGGGATGTATCCTAGCCCTTAAAGGATGCATTTTAAACCCTCCAAAATGCGTCCTTTTTCCATGGGACGTATCCTACCCCTCATAGAATACGTCCCGCTCTTTAAGATGTCCCCGACCCCTCATCAGGACATCTTAATCTTTATGGGATGCATTCTAAACCCTCACAGAATACATCCCGCTCTTTATGAGATATACCCTAACCCTCATAAGTATATCTCAATCTCTATGGGGCGTATCCTAAACCCTCACAGAATACGCCCCAACTTTCATGGAATGCATTCTAGCCCTCAAAAAATGCATCCCACTCTTTAAGATGTGCCTTAACCCTCATCAGGACATCTCAATCTCTATGGGATGCATTCTAGCCCTCAAAAAATGCATCCCGCCCTTTATGAGATATACCCTAACCCTCACAAGTACATCTCAATCTCTATGGGACGTATCCTAAACCCTCACAGAATACGTCCCAACTTTCATGGGATGCATTCTAGCCTTCAAAGAACGCATCCCGCTCCTCATGGGATATGCCCTAACCCTCATAGGCATACCCCAAACTTTATGGGATACATCCCAAACCCTCACAGGATGTATCCAACGTTCCTACACGATATGTTTCGTTTTTATGCGGACTCTCCTTTTATTAAGTCAGAAAGCACAACAGAAATTGACCACCACAATTCTTTTTTACCCAATATATGAGTCTATGGACCAAAACTTTCAAACACACTTTTATGCATTCTATAAATAGAGCTCAAAAGAATTAATTAAGGCAATTAATAGTAAAATTTTGTCAATTTAGAGGCAAAATGCATTCTTTTTTATGAATATTGCATTTTTACTATAATCGTTTACAATATACTAACGTATAATCCATTTTGATATTTACTATTTGTAAATAAATATTAGGAGAAGAACTATGAACATCAGATATTTTTTTATGGCGAGTGCCATTACCAGTGTATTGACACTCGCTCTTCAAGAGTCTGATCGTATAGTCAATAAAAAACCCTCTCCTATTGTTGCTCCTTATACTGCTCATGAAAGCGATTTACATAATCATGGATCAGTAAGTGGCGCATTGGATACATTGAATATACTGGAAACAGACAGTAAGAGTGGAGTACAACAAACCGAAATAAATGATTGAGTAATTAAGAAAGTATAAATATATTTTATATTAGTAAAAAAAACTTATCGCACTCTAATCTTCTCTATATAAGTTCTTTTTATACGAGACAGAAGAGAGAATGGAGAATGGTTTTTAAAGAAAATCTACAGTACTATTAAATATTAAGCACTGTTAAATATTAAAAGGCCTTGTTTTTCTGAGGCCTTTTTATTTTATCATCACTGATATTGTTTTACATCCCATACTATTTTTGTTCTCGTTTGCTTCTAAGGGAGAAATTCTCTCACAATTTGCCATTCCCCATACGCCACTGGAAAATACCCACGCCCTAAGCGTAACGCCTCACATCCCCACCATAACACCCTGCTCTACTGGAGAATCATCGTCTGCATTCCCTGCCCCTGCTCCCCTAACAACCCCGCACCCTAAGAGTCTGCACCATCACACCCCACACCATTGGCAAAACACCTCGCCATTGATCACAAAAAATCCCTCCCATGCCTAAATTATCCTCAATTTTTTCACAAAACTGCCATTGTTTTTTATTTTTTCAATTTTCTTGTCTTGATTCGTGCAAAGTCCTTAACCTTAATATAAAGAAGCGACTTCATTTTCTCGAAAAATAAGAAGCCATAAACGTATCAATTTCCATATCAAGAAATATGTACGCACCATCTTTTAGAGAGAAAAATCAAGACAGCCCAGTCCTCGAAGAACTTTCACCTCTGCATCTTCATCACATACAGGAATTCGCAATTCTTGTTTTTTCTGCTCAACCATTTTTTTTTATGATAAGCGCATTTTTTATGACATCATTTACGCTCTCTAACGCTAAAAAGACTGATAGCCACCCCTTTTATAAGATAAACTCTCTGCAAGGCATTTCAGCAAATGGTAACTGAATTGCTCTTTCTTACGCCTTTTTCCTTGCCATAATCACAACAAGTTGAAGATGAATTTTTTCAAGAGCTGTCTTTTGGAGACTTTTACGGAAACCAAATCTCCCCCCCCTCTTGACATTTATGATAAGGTCAAAAAATCTCAACATCACCAAGCAATGCCAAAACCGTAAGAATCAGCAAAACAAAAAATGCTGCATTGGTCTCATCCCTTCCCCATGACAATGGGCTTTTTTCAAACTATGATATTTGAGGCGCCCCGCCATTGATGCCTTCTTTCAAATCTTGTAGCCATTCTGACCAAAACATCATCAATCGCAACCAGCCTACTAACAGCCCCTTCCGAAAATGATTTTATTGTTTTTTACTATTTTCATTGCTGTCATAGCGAACAGAAACCTCAGCAATATCGTTAACTTTATCAGCCCATCTTATCAATTTGGGCATCAAGATAGAGAACGATGTTACCAATATCAGCAAATCATATTTGAAAGATCATCAACGCTATTTAAAATATGTTGAATATCTTACACTGGGGCTATATTCACGGGTTTCCCCATATTGAAGGATCAACATTTTATAAAATGCTAAAATCATCAGTCATTGATTCATCAAACAGTTGGATTAAACACCCACGAACCGTTTCTACAAAAATTTCCAATCCGCTTCACCACAAAACACAGACATCCCATGGTCAAAATTGCCAGATGATAAGGATAAATTATTAGGAAAAAAGCAAAGGAATACAGTATTCGTGAACAATCTGCAATAAAATTGCGAGAAATTTTTGTTGCTTTCATCATGATACATCACTCTTGGCACTCTGATAAAAAGCACGCCATGCTTCCCTCTTCCTCCAGCTTCTAGCAATCACCCAAATTCTTAAATACTGTTGCCCCTTTCATGACCAAAATAATCACCGGCCTCATCCTCCTCATAGAAGCCTCCTTGCTCCCACATCTGCCCCCCTGATATTACCTTCATAAAACTTTAGCCCCCACAAAAACAACATACTCATGGGCGTAGATTGCTCTGTTATTTTATCACGCTTTTCCCTTCTCCAATCATATCGTCGTTCTTTTCTCTCACTCTTTTGGACAAAGTCATACAAAACGAACACGGGTATAAAACCATAAAAAATATTGAAAAGCAGAGACGAATAAAAAACACCCCATTTTATAAAGCAATTTTTCATTTCTCCCCGTAGTATTGGAATTTATTTCAAAATAACCTATGGCTTTATAGTAGCAAATCACCACTTCTCCCTTGATGATAAGCCCCAATCACATAAGATTCTCTCATCACCCATCATCTCATATGAAGCAAGTAAAATCACGTGCTTAGATGTTACAAAAAGAACTGGCATAATGGTGCCAGCATAACGAAGCTGGTATAAAAGAGCTAACATAACGGGGCTGACATAAGGGGCAAAACCATACGAGATAAAAATACCTTTTAGGAATCATCTTCATGCAAGGGGTGATATAACACGCGCAATTTTTTTACAGAAAATAATGACGCCAATTTACTTCTTCATAAGAGTAAATCAATAGATCTATACCACTCACAAACGCCGTCGCGAAATGGACTTGGAAATATTGAGACATATCTGCGAAAACACGTGAAGATACAACTGGGGGTTTGCTTTACAAACATGCCCAAAAGCGTGAAAAAAGCAACGCACAAACTCCATCATTAAAAAGACATTTCCTGAGACAGTTTTGAAAAGTTGTAAAACGAAATGAACAAAAAAGAGGAGCGAGACATATTTATTCTTAAAACTTCATATTCTCCGCCAATAAAGCTGTCTTCCCGTTTGCAAAATGATACCAACAAAAATACGCAATATATTTGTTCCCATTGCGCACACAAAAACGACAATAAAGAAAGCGCGCATCCCCTCAATCTCTGTCTTGAAAATGCTGCTACCGTTGAGCAAACATGGCTGAAACCATTAGGATTGAATATTAACTTACAAGCAACAACAAGAGCATGCACGCGCTCACACATACTTAAGGAAACAATGGCACAAAAAGTACAATGTATTGGCCTTAGATTGATACTGGCTTTTATCGAGACGATAAATTATTTTTCTTGTTTTCTGATTTCCGCTTCTAATTTCTAGATATTTTTTCAACAAATATCCCAATAGGATATAAAGAACCAATATAACAGGTATCAAGACAACCACCCCCGCTGTAATGACTTCTAGCACAACAAAAACAGCGAAAAGAGTATAGTCCTCCCAAACAGTGAGCAACCAGCGTGCCATAATGGGGATAAAAAGAACCGCTCTGCCCACCACGATGATCACACTGATATAGAAGATTATTCTCAAATCCCTGAAAGAGAAAAAGACGTGTTTAAGCGAAAAATGCGGCATTTCTTTTCGATATGATGAATCTTTATACTTCATGCTTTCTTCTTTTTTCATGAGAGTAAATTTTCATAAATCTCAAACAGTATAGATATTTTTCATGGCTCTTTTTAATGTTTTGCTCACCCTATAGTAAACGACCAAACGCTTGATAAAAGAATAATACAGTGCCACAATGACGATACTTAACAAAACATCACAAACCATCCCGAATAATAAAATAAGGAATGGAATCACCATCGTCCACAAGCCTAACACAATAAATCCCCCCCTTTTGTTTTATTGATCAACGTGTTGTTACTGTTTCAGCTCTTCCAAGCGTTGCAGTTTTTTATTCAAATAAAAAGTTACGATTGCTCTGAGTATAAAAATAACAGGGAGCGTGACCAGAACACACGCCGATACAAAAACACTCACAAGAGCGATTCTAAGCTGGTTTTCAATAGACTTTCCTATCAAATTCCAAAAAGCTATATAAACATAAACTTTTACAGCAATCATCATAAAAGATATAATCGATACAATGAGATAATCTTTCCGCGAAAAAGCAGTCCATTTTTTAAGTGAAAAAACGCTTTCACCTGTATGCAGTTTTTTGTTCAGGATTTGATTTTTTTGCACACTCTCATTGCTTTCAGGATGCTAAAAACGCTGCGGTTACTCTTTCATCAAATGTTTTTGTTTTTTCCATTTATAGTATAGGCTCGCACGCTTTATAAAGGAATAATAAGGTGCGATAACAAGCATATTGATAAAAATAGTAAGAACTGTGACTCCTATAAGGAAAAGACACCAAATCGGAATAAAAAAAGAAAAACGATCGCGTCCATAACATTGAAGATCCCATCCGTTTATCTTTTTATTTCCGTGACATCTTCAGATTTTTGCATCGCTTTTTCTGATTGACGCTCACGGATTCTACGGATTCCCCACAGGATAGGCAAAGGTGTAAGAAAACACACCCAAATCAAAACGGGGAGCAGAAAAATCAAAGACCCCACATGCACCCACCTTTCCCAATGCAACACCTGGTCCATTGGTTTTGCACGTGCAGAAGCTTCAACAACCATGATCATAAGAAATGTATAGAATATGACAAAGAAGTTGTGCGCGACTATTTTTTTATTTTTCAAAAAAAACAGCCTTAGATTTTTTGTACGAAAAGCAACGGAATTTTTTAAGACACACAAAATTTTCCCCCTTCATTTTCCCCTTTTTTACCCCCATTGTCGTAAGAAAATTTAATCCGCCCTTTACTGTATAAAGAATCTCTTTGTTTGACTCAACACTTTATTGCTTTCATCCACTTTTATCCGCATTTATATATAAGCCCTGCATACTCCATAGCATCCATATACCCCAGCACGCATCTCACCTAAACTGTTTCTTAAAGCGACACGAGCATCCACCATAACATCTCTTTGGTTTTAAACAGGACACAGTGGTTCTCAAAAACCTCCTCTTTTATAAAACAATATTTTCTTGTTCTCTGAAACCTTGTCTGTTTTTATCAACGACTTTTCTACCATACCCCTTATTTTCATTGTAAAATTCTTCATGACATCATTGGGAGTTTTAAGCTTGAAAACACGAATAACAAATCACTGTTTTTTGAATTGCAAGACCATCACACAGACTGGACAACATAAGAAAAAACATCCTTCTCAACAGAAGAATAAAACATGAGAAAAGCACTTTTTTTTACTTCTCTCTCAATCATAATAAGACCATAAATTGATTGATAACGATCATTGATTATGTTGCATGTTAAATACCCCCCAACAGTGTGAGGTTCTCTCATCGCAAGTCCCTATATTGCATCAACCAAAGTCATTTTCTTGCACATCACAAGCGGGGCGCGCGTAGAGATAAAAACACGGGAAGTCAAAATGCCTCTTATAAATCGTCTCAATGCACCACCAATAACAATACAAATAAACTGGAAAATAGAATAACGGTGTCTATACTCTCATAAGCGCAAAGATGGTGACACGCCATGGCTTGTATATTCATTCACGAGCACCTCTATGACATGGACTGTAAAGCTTTATAACCCTTAAAAAGACACGAACTGGCAACACAATGGCGTTTTGTTACAATAGCATTTTATTTTGCATGAGAGCCGTACCCCAAAAGAACATAAAAACAAAAGTGTGAACAACGCATATCGTTCTTAAAAGACATTGCAGCAACTGCTTAAAATCGGAAAGCAGCATGAAAAAATGATGACAAGACAGAGAATGAATTTTCACCTTTATATCCTGCCTCCACCAAGCTGTTTTTCCATTTGAGAACTGAAAAAACAGAGAAAATGCTTTTGCCTGCATAGAGCATATGCAAACCACAACAGCAGAGAAAACAAATATATCTCAAAACATATTCGAGGCATGTCTCTGACTGTGCGTTCTCTTCTTGTTCTTGCAAACCATTTTTAAAACCAACACGTCACGATAAAACTGAGAAAAACAGAAAGAGTGCCCCTACCTGCATAGAGCATATGTAAACCACAATAGCAGAGAAAAACAAATATATCTCAAAACATATTCGAGGCATGTCCCTAGCTGTGTGTTCTCTTCTTGTTCTCGCAGACCATTTTTTTAAACCGACGCGTCACAATAAAACGCAGCACAAAAATGACAGGTAAGAATAAAAGAAAACACGCAAAAATCCATGCCAGCGGCTGTAAGATGATAAAAGAAATCCACTCATCTCCCCAGATAACCTGAACGCCTAAAGAAATGAGTGTTGGAACAACGGCTATAATCGTAGAGATATAGAATATGTTTTTATAATTTTTTTTGAAAGGGCGATAACTTTTTTAAAGGAAAGAAAATCATCATCCTAGCGAAACGTTAAATTCTTCTTTTTCATTTTTTTATACTTTTTTGATCTCAACTCAAGTGCTCACGTTGCGTTCTTTAAGCATTTTTTTGAGTTCCTTTTTCACTTTGTAATAAAGCCTCACACGCTTGATAAATCCATAATAAATGGTCACAGTCAGTGTGGTCAATAAAAGACTTATAAGTGTCCGAAACAGAAAATACATGATTTTAAATGTCACAAAACTCCCCATCACCTATCCCCTCTTGGTCCTCTCTTTTACCCTTCACGCTTGTCCCCCTTCACATATTGTATAGACAAACCGCCTCTATACAAAATACAAATTGCTTGATCACATGCTTCAAGAACATCTTGATTTAAGGGCTTCTTGTCAGTTCTGTATTTTTTAATGGTCCAGTCAATATCACGTTCATGGGATCTATAACATATCAACACCCCGTATAAAAAAAGTAACGATATAAAACTTGAACAACCAAATGAGAACGACACTCAACACACCTCTCCTATCGCAACAGTGGACAAAACAACAAAGCTACCATAACAAAAACAATAAAAAGAAATCCCTAACCAAGACCACATCAACTTTCAAAGCTATAATTTTCTATATGAAAGGGGACTAAAGAGCTGTATTAAATACACCATCCTATGCGTGCATTTTGCTCTCACGAGAATGAAATAAGCGCACTCTTTTTCATTTCTTAAAGCATATTTTTTCAAACATACTGAACAATGACCATGCACAATGGTTGAAAAAAGCCCAATGATCAGCATAGAAAATATCACAGCTGTTATAATGCGACCACGCTTAATATTCTATGAACCATATCGTTTTCTTTTTCATTTCAAAAAAGACAAACTTGGTATCTCATTAAAATTTGGGGGTCGGGTCTAGAGAATTAATAAAACCAATAAGCCCTCTATTGCTACCAGAGGGCTTTAAGCAAGGTTCAAACATTGGGGTTAACAATGTCGATAAAAAACAAGAAACGAAAATGAGCGAATTTAAAAAACGTATTAAATATGCCAATACAAATAATATAAATAACATTAATAAGATTAGCAAAGAATTGAAAAAATGGTAACGCCAAAAAAAATGAAGCTTTCAATTTAATACATACCCTCAAAATGAAAAACAATTTCATAAATATATTAAAAGATTAAAGCGAAATGTCATTTATATCTTGTTTAAATTTTCTATATTGATTTGCAAATGATTAAGAATTTTTAAAAAGTCCTTTTTAGATAAAGAATGTGTATTTAACCTTATTGTTAAATAGGAAGGACTTTTGTTTAATACTTTTCCTGATAAATGATAGGCCGCTATATTATTTTCTTTAAGATATAATTTTAAGTTATCTAAAAGTTTCTTATCAACTATTTCCGTCATGTTACCTCACTTGATTTGAAAATAATAGTAATAATAAGTGTCAATAAAAAAATTAAATTTTTTTATTATTATGATATAATTCACACTATCCATCTTACCAGTATCTTAAACACATGCTTCCAATCTCTGCGTCATTTTTACTGTTTATGGGATAGCTTTATTGGGGTATGTATAGAAAGAGTATAGATAAAGAAAACAATGCCAAAACAAAAATGCCCCATCATATCAATAAATGACAACGATTGATCATCCCCGATTGTCTATCTGTGTCATAGAGGCCCTCTGTTTACATCATAAAAGCACCATAAACATTGAGGATAGGGGAAACACAAAAAAACGATATCCATTCAATATTGTCTTATCATCTTTTTTTTAAAGACCGATCTCAAAAAAACGAAAACCTCTTTAAATTCTTGAAAAAACAAACGCTTGTTTAAAGAAGCCAAATGATCTGCGAAATTAAATGAGGGGTCAAAGACGCAATTTTCCATCGCATAGGAATCCGATAGTCATACCTCTTCGTTTTTAAAAATCAGAAAAAAGCACGCGCAAAGACTTCACAAAGAACATCGTCTCTGACACGTCTTTCTTCTCAGATAGAGTCTCTTGCCAGCACGATTGCGGCATTTACAAACCCAACAAACCGTTACAATACAAACCTAACAAGCCAGCACATCATTTCTCTTAAAGAAAACCGCCCTTTTCATGCTATTATCTCAAAAATTGCGTATAGTATCATGATAAGGTGCCGTTTTATCAAACAGTAAAATTGCAGGAGACACTCATTCTGTTCCTCTATAAAGGAGAAATTTCAAGAAAAAAGACAACGATACCCCCCCCTCTCCTTTTATCATAAACATTGTCTTATCAGTCTATTCTTGATAATTTATTTGAAAATCCACCATTTTTATGGTAGAATAATAAAAGTAAAAAGTTTATTTTTTTAAACTCTATTCTGGTTAAAAAAGAATAGAATTTATCCTAAAAAGGATAGAAAAATATGCTTATGGCGTGTACCAAACATTCCAATTATCATCTGCCAAACAGAGGAAAAAATAAAACAGTCTGTGCAAAATCATAGTGAATTGTTTTCTTTTGATATCGGTTGGTTTTCTCATTTTAGCTGTGCAAAAGCTCTTTTAAGGAGCAAAACTTGCTCTCAATAACAAGAATAAGCAATATTCGTAAATATGTAGAGAGGTTATTTTCCATAACAGGTTTTTCTTGCTTAAAATCAACGCAACCAGCATACAGTCTTCTCTTTTATCGCCATTCCTCTTTCTAAAGTTTTTGTGCAGAATGCATTTTTTCGAGTGCTTTGTTCACGACCTTTTTCTTTCAATCGACAATTTCTTTTAAATTCAAATGGTAGTTTCATGAAAATCGGTAAAAAACGCGGTAGACCACGCATAACAGGCAAACGAAAAGAACCCAATGGCCGTATTTCACGGGCAAAAAATACACACACGCCGCCTCCACAAGCAACGATAGAAATGCGTGCCAAACACTTTGGTTTATCGATAGAAGAAGCCAAAAACCCTCTTTCGAGTTCCTATATTGGTCGACTCTGTTTGCTTGGATATAAAGATGCAGCATCCGGCATAAGCAAAGATCAATATGATGCAGCACAACGTTATCTTCAAATGAGAAACGACTATTTATGTGCCAAAGGTTTTCCGAATGGTTATTATGACGACTTTACCCATACAGCAGATGAAAAGGCTAAAAAGCAGTGGATTAAGAGAGCCACGGATCACTACGAGGAAATAAAAGCCCTTATTCAAGAGACCCAGCACCAATACCGTCAACATAATTTTTATGCAGCATTAGAATATATTGTTATCGAAGATCAAGCGCTACCCCATTTTGTCAGTTCACTCCGTATGATTCTGAACGTGCTTCATAAATATTTTGAAGGCTTAAATTAACACAGTGGCACCCATAAAAGTGCCTTTCCATGGGAATAAAAACATCATGAGACGAGAATAAAAGAAATAATTCTTCAATCTTAAATCCTTGTAGGAAAAAAGAAAATTCCTATGATGAATTTGTAAAAAACACGCAGCTCACCACAAACATCAAAACGCGCCCCAAAACACGATGATAGCACTCATAAAGCCCCCCAATGTCTTTAAAAAAACCCAACAATTTTAGAAAAATGCACATCAAGAATAGAAATATTTCCTGAAGCCATGAAGCATGATCAATATCCATTCATTCACTTATTATTTTCCCCCTTATTTTAATTGACCAGACACAGAACAGTTCTCTGTAAGAGCAACATAAGCCCCTTGTATCAATCAGAACGGATCACTCAAGCCCCTCCCATTACCAAAATACTCCAAACGCCTCCCTCCAAAACCCCAAACACATCCTGCCAAAACATATCTCCTCTCCAAGAGCCATAAAACACCTCTCCCATAACCAAAACTTCCCCAACGCTCCATCGCCCATCATCGCGCCCCTACGCGGAATATTCAGTTTGCACAATGAATCTATAACATCTAAAAATAGCCCCCAGCTTTTCTCAACAGATAAGACAAAGAAACCAACCTTTTTACAAAGTGATGAAGATTGAAGAAGCTTCCGCCTATAAAGCAGGAAAAAAATAAACCTAAAACACTAAAACAACACGCTCAATGAAAAAGCAGCAAATTAAGAGAAGGAAACGAATTTCTTAACAACCATAACCCCCTCCCATAACCAAAGCTCCCCAAACACCACAGCAAAACACTCCAGCCCGCCTATCATCCCCCCCATCCACAAAGCTGTGACCAACGCCTCGCGGCGCCAAAACATATCTTCTCTCCAAGAACCATGAAACAGCCTCTCCAAAAGCCATCCCTCACGCACTTTCAAAACTTCATATCCAAACAATACACTTGACCATCTCATCTTTGTAAAACCAGCATTTTCGTTTCAAAAAGAAGGAGCAACCACCCTGTCTTTATCGGCAAAACGTTTTGTTTCAAGCAACAAACGTTGCTATACAAGACAAGAAAAATGTCACCCCGCAGACAGATAAATGGTTGCTCCATAAATAGCCCATTGTCTCAAATAAAAAACGCAAAATTTCACTTTTTCATTGACAATATGTGAAAAATCGTATTTAATGATGTATGCGGGGCGTGTGTTTTTGCGCTTAAATTTCATAATTATATATCTGTCTTTTATCATTTTATTGCGTGTCTAGCATCGTCCTGTAAAGCGATACTGCAGGGTTATGCAGATCAAAAGGGCAGCGCTGTGGTGCCCCTTTCAGCCTTTCATTTTCATCAACCATAGAGAAATTTTATCAACCGTGCATACAACCCGTGCATAAAAGTGTAAAATGGAAAAGAAGGAAACAAATTGCTTAAAAACCATGCCTACCCTCCCATAACCAAAGCTCTCTCAATGCCCCAGCCCCGAGATCATTCTGCCCATCTACAAAGCTGCCGCCAAAGCCTCGCGGTGCCAAAACGTCCCTCCTCTCCAGAAGCCATGAACCAACGCTCCCCAAACACACCAAACGCTCCAGCCATCATCGTGCCACTATGCGGAATATGCAATTTGCACAATGAATCTATAACAATCTAAAAATAGCCCGCAGCTTTTCTTAACAGATAAGACAAAGAAACCAACCTTTGTACAGAATGATGAAGATTTAAGAAGCTTTCATCTGTAAAGCAGAAAAAAATACATCTAAACATTAAAACAACGCGCTCAATGAAATATAAAAGGAAGAAAAATATAAAAAGAGGGAAAGAAGATACAAATATAAAAGCAGGAAAAATTCTCACATGAGAAAACACTTTAAGAAAACAGAGCACAATGGTTGATGTCAAAGCATCTGACACGAAGAAAACGCATAAAACCATTTTTCATAAAATTTTTTATTTTGACATATCCAGATGAAGTGGACAATACACTCAAACGGCTGATTTTATAGATGTCAATAGAAAGAACACACAAGTCTTGAACTTTAAGAGGTCTATACTTTCCATTTAAAAGGGTTTCTCAAAAAAATAAGGATGATTTTAATGACCTCCTCACCACAAAAGGTAAGAGGATCATAAATGCCAAAACATATTTCAATCACAATGAAAAAATTATACTGAAACCCCGATGAAGAATAAGGAAATTCATATGATGAAACCACACGAGACAACAAACTCTGCCCCCAAGTTCACCCAATCGCAAGCAAGTAAGCAAACAATGGAATCATGAGAAAAGCTTTCTACCCATGGAAAACCATTCACCACCACAAAAAAAATATTCCACAATGAAACATGAAAAAATATGATTACACACTGAAGCCATGATAGGCTGAAAGGCAAGACGACTTAAAGGCAATGGCTTTTATGCCAATACAGACCGAAGGCTCATACCTACCCTCCATAGACCAAGGAAATTATGAATATCTCGCAATGAGTGAAACGAACGCCTCACGACCTTTGTATCTCAATCAAAGAAAGCCTGAAAGAGAAGGGCACGTCCTCTAGACTTATCATTAACACAACAGAAGGTTTACTTTACGGTGATTGGTCGCAAAACCATAGATGAAAAAATATTTTAATGCTTTTTGAGCCTGCATCATTCAATGATGAGACAAGCTTCTTGCTAACTATCAGAATACCACGCACCATCCAACGTCAACAATGACCTGCATGTTATGATCCAAAGTAGAGACGAGTATTCAACAGAGCTCCTCTGAATGGGAAATGTTTGTTGTTTCAAACATCCTCTTGCATCTGCTCCATCAGAAAGAAGATACCATATGATGACGTAAAAGCAATATGGCAGTACCATCAGCTAAATACGAACCTTCCAACACGTCTTTACAAACACACACGATGACAACGACACCTCAAGGAATGAATCGAATTAAAAGATTCGAAAATGAAAAGATCCATCAAAAAATGAAACATTTTCTGAAAGATTTGAGAAAAACTCAGTTGAAGGAGAAAAACAATTTTTCCTCTCCATAAACAAAGAAAGACCGAATATATCATTATGATACAAGTTATGGTGCAAAAGCAAAAGTCGCATATGCGAACAGCCCAAATGTAGAATTTTTGAGGGCGATAACCAATCATCAAAGTCCCTCTACATGCCCCTCAATTATGAGTTTGGTTAAAAGACAAACAATCTACATCCCTTTCAGCCACCCCCTTTCAATCACACAACAAACCGAGAACATCAGTGCAAAGCAAAAGCCCACACCATGCAACAAAGCGTACGGACCAAAAAGCCCAAAGATCATCCACGAAAGCCAAAACGCATTATGAAAATAATGCAGTTTCACATCTTTTTGACCGGGCGCGTTCTGACTATTCTGGCTACTCGTGTCTGGCTACTCATTTCTGACAGTGGGCTGGTACGGAGTTGCTGCGAACATCCAGCGACTAACTTTTGACTGCAGTTTTCTAGCTGCTAGCGTCTGGTTTCTAACTACAAGCGACGAACTGCTGATGTCTGCCTTCTCGTTGCGAGAAGAAAGAAAAAATGTCTTTTAATCTATCAATCTGCCTCACCTGATGTGGGGCTTTTTTTATGGAGGAGCTTATGCGAAAAATATCACAAGAAGGGCTTGCCCTAATTAAACAATGGGAAGGTTTACGCTTAAACGCTTATAAAGACGCCATTGGGGTGTGGACTATCGGTTATGGACATACAAATATGGCTGGAAAACCTTTAATTCATGAAGGCATGATCATCACTGAGAAGCAAGCAGAAGAACTACTTTGTCAAGATTTACAACAATTTGAAAATGCGGTTGAAAGCGCTGTGACTGTTTCCTTAACCGATGAACAATTCGCAGCCTTGGTATCCTTTTGCTATAATGTGGGAACAAAAGCCTTTTGCAATTCCACCCTTTTAAAGAAACTCAATAAAGGGGATTACGAAGCTGTGCCCACCGAATTACAAAAATGGACCAAAGCCAGTGGAAAACGTTTACAAGGTCTTGTCCACCGTCGGGCAGCAGAAGCAGGCTTGTGGGCGAAAAGAGCGTATATTTCTTCGAATTACCAAACAGTCGAAACACAAGCACCAACAGCAGCTTTCAAAGCCGAAGCTCTAGCGCCAATCATCGGCTCTTTTTCTGGGCTTGGAGGCTTATTAGCCGGCAATGGTCCTGTTCAATGGGCGCTTGCTGCCATTATGGTTTTAGCGGCTGGAGCTGGCATTTTCTTTGTTGCCAAACGCTTTCAGGAGCACCGTTTATGATCTGGATAAAAAGAAATCTCATTCTCATAGGAGCGGCTTTGGCCGCTTTTTTTATGGCTTTGGCAAAAGCTTTTACCCTTGGAAAACAGGTTGCCCAGAAAAAGCAAACAGAAGAAGCTCTCAAAGCAGCCATAACACGATTAGAGGTAGAAAATGAAATCAATCAGAAAAGTGATGCTGATGTGCGTGCTGCTCTCTCTGACTGGCTGCGCAAATAATAAACACACAAGCTGTATTGGCTGGTTACCCATTTATTTAAGCCAGCAAGATATCAACGCCATCAGTCCCAATTTAGCAAGAGAGATCTTAAAGCATAACCAGCAGGGTGAACGTATATGTGGGTGGAAACATGGCCAAAAGGAAAACTGAAAAACATGTAGAGTTGACAGAAGCAGAAAAAAAAATGCTTCAAGAAATGATCGTCACTTATAAAAATGTGAAAGTCATGTCTCGTTATATGAAGTGGATAGCCTTTTTCATTTTTTTGCTTATTCTTGACTTTGCACGCTTCATGGATGCCGTTGATGATGTCTTAGCCCATTTAAAACAATGGCTCTCAAAGAATTAGACATTCACTCTTATACTCTTGTGTGGATGAAAATCTTCTTTCAACGAAGAAAAAACGTAAAACGCACGATCAAACAAATTTTTGAAACACTTTCTACACTGATTGACCGCTTATTCTAGCGTCAAAAAACATGTGCTCATTTTAAATTCTTTGGAAAAAGAAAAAATCATATAGTATTTTATTTTATACAGATATAGATTTTTTTACCAAATCATGATATCGCATTGTATTTTAAATATGGGGTTATATAATTTTATGAATACAAAATGTTTAATTTTAGCATCTCTTCTCGCCTTCCTTGCAGTATCAAATGTACAAGCAGCTGATACTGTTGTTCTTTCGAAACCCAATACGCCTGCTCTTCCCAAAGCGAGTATTTCACCTGTTATTTCTGCTCCAGCATTTTCATGGAGTGGTTTTTATCTTGGAACACAAATTGGTAATTTTTCAAGTAAAAGCGATCTAAATTACGCCAAAGATGCCCGTACTGGAAAATGGGATTGGGTTGATAGAGAATTATCACCCAAACCATCAGGATTCATAGCAGGCCTTTATGCCGGCTCTAACATTGAACTGGGTAATAGCTTTATCTTTGGTATTGATATGGATATGGCTTGGTCTGATAAAAAAGACACCAAAACGGGTAACGAACAGAAAATTACAGAAGATCTTACTTCTATTAACGTCGCCTTTAAAGAAGCGGGTATCCCGATTAACAGACCTGGGGCAGATGATGAAACGATTCCCAATTATGGTGATATCGTCATAAGCAGTGTGACTTTGAAAGAAAAATGGGTCGGTGCGACACGCGCACGGATTGGTTTTTCTTGTGATCGTTTTATGCCTTATGTTTCTGGTGGTGTTGCTTATACACAGGTACAATACACCATGTCACTTTTATCAAAGTCACAGGAAGATCCATCGTTTATCTTCGCGTCTGGTGATGTTTTAGATAAGACAGAAAAAATGGTTGGTTACACCCTTGGTGGTGGTGTTGATATTGCAATAACGGATCAAGTTATTTTGCGCACAGAATACCGTTATTCAGATTTTGGTAAAAAGGAATTTGCAAAGGATAAACTTGATATTCACTATAAAACCAATGATTTCCGTATTGGCGTTGGATATAAATTCTAGTCGAATATACACTCTCATGTAATTTAAGATGAACTTTCTAAAAACCCTGATTTTATCAGGGTTTTTATCTTTATCCATGAAGATCATGAAGTTTTAAAAAATTCCTTTTCAAAACATACAAAAGAAACCTATCCATAAAACTTACATAACTCTTTTACACGACAATATGAGAGAGAGAGCGGTGCTATATTCTTCACATTTTTGTGATAGAGAATCATCCATATTGATTTAAAAGGAAATGACGTTAAAGTCGGTATGTTTTTAACTTCACTTTTAAATTTTCCACTCGAGAGGAGCCGATAACTAAATACCCCGCACAATAAACTAAAGCCACCAAGACAATTTCAAATGGTATCGATCAATGTGCAGACGATAGAGATATTTGTATTCTTCCATCTTATTCATACGAGTAAAAACCATGAAAGTGAGAAAATCTCATCTCTTTCACAATGATTGCTAAAAAGAAGTTTTAACACCATTTTGTCAGTCTCATGACTGCCCCCTCAAAACTTCACCGGATGACATAAGCACAGTGAATATAGCCATATTTATAACTTTGATTGATCTGCCTTTCACTCTAGAGAACGAATTTTTTCACCCGAAAATCTGTCATGGACATCATCGTTCAAACGCTCCCTTCGTCCCATAGTTGGTAATCTCACACCCTCACTTTATCACCCATCATTCGTGAGAACACCACCAAATCAAAAGAACAAATCATGACGATACACTTCTAAACATGGTGTTCAACATCATAGATTCATGTTCTAACAATTATTATTTTCTCTCTTTGCTTTATTGAAAAGAAAATAAGAATTAAACAGAAACAAGATTGTTATTTTTATAACAAGCGATTGATTTACCTACACTTTATCATAGTTCCATTTGTACAAAGAGCATGTTTCATAAATAGAAAACATATTGCGCTTACAGCCTATTTCCATAGGTTTTGCTCTAATGACATCATTGACGCACACAAGCAAACAGCCCTCCAAAAACCATTCTATTTCATACAATGGGGTGACAAGCAGAGCATGCCTATTATCATGTTCACTATATATCTCTCTACCGTCATCTTAACATTTCCATAGCTCTCCAAGATAAACAACACATCCTTTAAAACGAAGGAAAATATGCAGAGAAATATTACTAGCCCCCTCTCAACATGGTGTTCCATACAAACCATGCCTTAAGCTTCACCCCTGTCGCTTGTTACTTTTTCCGTTAACGAATCAGATCAAGCGCTTGAAACAGTACAAAAAGCTTTAGCCTTAAGTCTTGCTTCTAAAGATACAACACGACAAAAGCCTTATCCCATTTCACAATGCTTTTTATTGAAACGGAAATGAAAAACCTAACGTCCTTGATTCTGTGCAGTTTTAATAAGTCATAGTCCAGCACACTCTACATATTAACCTTGAGATGAATTTTTGACAGATAAGGCGGATAATCGATCAAATGTTCTTGTTTTCCTCATCACTTTTTAAACCAGCCATTGTGCTTTTAACAGATTCACCCAATATCAAAAGCGTCTATAAAAATAATGAAGGAAATAAAAACAACAACTTATAAACAAAACAAGATAAACAACACCACCACGTGATATTGTAGAAAATCTATAAGTGGTGCGGGTGGTCGGACTCGAACCGACACTCCTTTCGGAACCAGATTTTGAGTCTGGCGCGTCTACCAGTTCCACCACACCCGCACATTATGATCATGGACAGACTTGCCCATCATTTCCTTGCACTATATGAAGAAGAATAGATTCGTCAACATAGATTTTTTGTTTTTTAAAAATCTTGCTTATTATTGCTTGATCGCTTCTGATAAAGTTTTGTGTTGAGATCTTTTTTTGAGGTCTTTTTTGCATGAGCTTGATGCAGCATCATTTGTTATTTTTTTACCTATTCACTTTATGAAATCACCCATGATATTGAACAGACTAAAGCTTTGGACGGTTTCTTTAGCGAATCGGCGTACAGCGACACATTGGCTTGGTTTTATTGCTTTTATTGAAAGCTCTGTTTTTCCAATTCCCATTGATGTTTTATATATCCCTATGACCCTTGTTCATCCCAAGCGTGCCTATCGTTATGCTTTTATTGCAACGATATGCTCTGTTTTGGGAGGAATTTTTGGTTGGTTTATTGGGCATTTTGCCTATGACACTCTCGCCAAACCGATTTTAGAGTTTTATGGAAAAGTGGAAAGTTTTCAAGCTTTAAAAAACAGTGCAACCTTAGAGTTTCTTATCCTGTTACTGATCACTTCAGGTTTTTTACATCTTCCACCTATCAAAATCGTCACGATTTTGGCAGGTGTTGTGGGTATTCGTCTCGAACTTTTTATCCTTACCTGTATTTTTGCACGGGGTGCTCGTTTTTATCTTCTTGCATGGCTCATCCAGCGTTTTGGACAACACGCAATGAATTTTCTCTACCAGCACTTCAAATGGATTATCTTGATTTGTTGTGTTACTGTGCTGTTGCTTTATGTGGGCGTGCTGTTTTTTTTAAAGAAACAGCTTTAATTTTAAGGAATGCACTCAATGGCACATATTTTTACTCAACACGTTTTTCGAGACCATTTTTATAGACGTCCCCACAAAAAAGAGCTCATTTTTTGGTCTTTTTTTCTCATGTTCTGTATTTCCACAACGCTCGGTCTCGCATTGGGTTTTGAATATATTGGCGGATATCTTCCTTGCGATTTATGCCTTATTGAACGTTTTCCATATTATGGTGCTCTTCCATTTTTGATTTTAGCAATTTTTGGATCATTTTTTTTCCGCCTATCCTCTTGGGTACAGCTTTTATTTTTATGTGTTTTTGTCTTAATGTCCATCAGTTTTATTTTAGCGGTATATCATGCCGGTGTTGAATATGGCTTTTGGCCCGCCCCGCGCAGTTGTGGCTTAAGCGCGATAAGAAGAACAACAGACGTCAACCAGCTGTTTGAACATTTGAGCAACATCCATCCCCCTTCTTGTTCTGAAGCTTCTGCCCGCTTTCTTTTTCTCTCATTTTCAGGATGGAATGCCGTGGCAAGCTTGTTCTACATGCTTTTCAGTTTTTACATTTTTTCAAAAGGACTTCTTTCCAACTCTAAAAAACAATAAAGACAAAACAACAAGCAGGCAATATTTTCAACATGCCTGCACACGCCCCAACACCAGCATTTTTCTCACAGCACCAAAGCTCCTCCACCTTTGCTGAAAAACTTTCCACCCCACACATAAAAAGCCTCACCTTCTCCACTCATGACTCGTTTTTTGGGCGCGGTGACAAATACCCAAATGCTCCTTTAACAGAAAGAAGACCTGACCCCTCCTTAAAACTCTGTTCCTTAAAGCCAAAAAAGCTCTTGCCCAACACCAGCGTTTTTTTACAACCTCAAAATGAATGCGTTTTTTCCTCTCTGTACTTATGCGCAATATTTTTATAGAAGCCATAAAAGAGAAGCTTCAAAATACACAGCAATAAGTGGGGGGACCAACAAATACGAATAGTCTGCTCACATGCCTGAGGATAAAAACAACACACCTGCCGTTACGCCTTCACCTTTAACGTCTTCAGTCGATATATGCCAACTTGAAGAACCGCATGTCAGGATGGAACATAATTTCAATGTATGGCGTGAACATACACTGAAGAGAGATTTGAATTCTCCTTACCAAAAACCACCTCATATAAAACCACGACTCAAATCAGCCCCACGCATTCGACAAATTTTTTGGTGCGATTTCCCTCATGATGCCATATTACCTGAATTTTGGAAAAAACGACCTGTTTTAATTCTCTCTAAAAATGCAAAATTATATGGAAACGTTACGATTTTGCCTTTTTCAACAAAATCACAACCGAATAATCCAGCCGCCTACCCATTGCAGTCTCCGATAGAACGTAAAAAAGCGTGGATTATCTGCAATTATATCACAACAATTTCAGTCAGCCGCTTAAGCTGCTCACGAAGCATTCCAAGATTATCCGAAGAAGAATTCCATAAAGTTGTAGCGCTGATGCTCAAATATTTACCACGTTGCTATTATTAACTTTTTCTGAAAAAACGATTGCATTTTTTGTACAACTGATTGACTTTTTTTCGAAATACGCATATATTTCTTATCATATACGGCATCAGCAATGGTGGCCGCTTCCCCTTCTTCGGAAGGGGAGATAGGAACGAAGGAGTGGGGCACTGCTCCTTTCGTCATTTTAGGCACCTCTTTATGCGGTATCTCTTTATCGCTTATTTTGGTAAGTGGTTCAAAGAGTCTTTTGAGAAAACCGATTCTTTGCAAATATTTTTATTGATTAACGCCCTGTTGTTTCTCATATGTCAACGTTTCGATCTCAAAAGCATCTATAGCCAGCATCTATAAAGCGGCATGAACACTCTTGATCAATCTTTTTGGATCATTCTCTTATTCAAGTTTAAAAGACACATTCTTTTAAAAACAGTCCGTTAGATATACCCCCAGCACAATTCTCTGCTCCATATCTTCAATACACCACACACTTCAAGAGAGCTCTATAATGGGCTGCTCAACACCAGCCTCTCACACTAAAATCTCAATCATCTCTCTTTCAACACGCCTTCAATATCCCCCTCCTATTTTTTTCAATAGATTATATATTTTTTCCATACACTCTCGCCTATTTCTCTCAAACGCTTCCCTATAAACTTCAGCATTTTTCCTTTATTTTCTTATACAGTTTTTCTCGCCACACCTACTCTTTTGATTTTCAATTATTTTTTTACACTCTTGATACGCCAACATTCTTTTCACCACAGTCTTTTGCCATTCTGAAGTTTTAGATTGACTTTCATTTTTTTTATCCTATATCTTTAGAACTATTCTAAAGTACAAAGGAACAGAAAATGTTGAGGTCGTTTTTTTCATTTGTACAACGTAAAGCTCTGTTTTTTCGTTCAACACAAAAGAGAATGATTCAAGCACTCAGGTTAAAGGGACAGCATGCCGCTCTTTATTTAAAATATGCCAAAGCTTTAAGGCACTCTTCTCCTCAGCAAGCAGCTATTTTTGCAGCCATGAGCATCCAAGAACTTGAAAGTTATAAACAGCTTCTTTGCCTTTCTTGTAGCGCTCGCACCAGAACTATGGATTTATTCTGTGAGAATCCTTCCGTTGTAACGCGCAAGCCTCACAATCTAAACTCCCGAAAAAAAATGACACATCCAACCACAAAGAAGCCGACAAAAACACAAAAACAAATACTTTTGACATGGATTCAACCTGGGCTTGCCGGTTTAATGGATGGGTCTGTTTCCACCCTTGCGCCCATATTTGCAGCAGCTTTTGCCACAGGTGATACACATCAAACTTTTTTGATCGGGCTTTCCTCTTCCATTGGTGCGGGTCTTTCAATGGGGTTCACAGAAGCCGCCCATGATGATGGTAAATTATCGGGTCGTGGTTCTCCACTGAAAAGAGGTCTTTCCAGCGGAATTATGACAGCACTGGGCGGATTAGGTCACACGCTTCCTTATTTAATCCACTCTTTTTACATCGCCACGGTCACTGCATTTATTATTGTTTTTTTCGAGCTTTTAGCAATTGTTTGGATTCAACATAAATTCATGTCGACTCCCTTTTGGCGCGCATCTTTACAGGTTATCATTGGCGGTGCTCTTGTTTTTGCCACCGGTATTTTAATTGGCAGTATCTAACAACACCAAAAACAATCTGTGTCTGCAAATATTCCAAAATAAGGCTAGCAGATTTATGCTCCTTTCCTGCCCATATCTTGACAGAGATCATGGCGGGAAAGGGCATCAATATTAAACATATTTGCCCCCCAATAAGAACTGGGAAAACCCATATTATCAATTTTTATTGTCTTGTTTTATGCGCGACGTTTGCTAAAGTGTTCTTTTTCTATTTTAGATCTACACTTTGGAAATAGCTTGATTATGCCTCACAATCAAACCAACGCGCAAAACACCCAAGAGACTCCTTCTTCCTCTCCACGTTCTTCTCAACAGGTGACTTTATCGATTCAACGCCTTGCCCATGCAGAGGGTTTAGAGCTACCTCACTATGCCACAGCGGGTTCCGCTGGTCTTGATCTGCGCGCCGCCCTTGGTGAAGAAGAAACTCTAACCCTTGCGCCTGGAGAGCGTGCACTGATCCCAACGGGGCTCGTTTTTCACTTGTCCCCTGGATTTGAAGCACAAATACGTCCCCGTTCAGGTCTGGCCTTAAAACACGGTATTACATGCTTAAACACCCCCGGAACCATTGATAGTGATTATCGCGGTGAAGTAAAAGTTCTTCTGATCAATTGTGGAGAAGAGAGCTTTTCCATTCAACGTGGCATGCGCATTGCACAAACGGTCATTGCCCCTGTTATTCAAGTTCATGTTTGCGCCATTGAACCCGATCAAAACGAAATCCAAAACCATGCAGGAGATCGAGGAACAAGGGGATTTGGCTCAACGGGGCACAATTAAACGGTACGTAGTAAAGAATCATCCCTCTCCACGTTCTTCTCAACAAGTAACTTTATCGCCCCAACACTTCGACCATGCAAATTAGCTTGCCCATGCAGAGAGCTTAGAGCTTCCTCACTATGCCACAGCGGGTTCCGCTGGTCTTGATCTGCGCGCCGCCCTTGGTGAAGAAGAAAACCTTGGCTCTTGGGGCGCGTGCACTGATCCCAACGGGGCTCGTTTTTCATCTATGCCCTGGATTTGAAGCACAAATACGCCCCCTGTTCAAGTCTCGCCTTAAAACACACCCATTACATGCTTAAACACCCCACAATCACTGAGTGTAATGATCGCAGTGAAGTAAAAGTTGTTCTCATAAAAGGCAAGACTATCTGCCCAATTCATTGCTGGGAAATATTACTGGTAATTTTTGTTTTTTATGACGTTATTTATCCAATACATCCCGTGCCTTTGCTGTTGCTTGTAAATTCACATCCAAACCGCATACAGCCGTATGTTTGAGACAAAAATTAAGACGCATCAATACTGTCCAAACAGTCTCAGCTTTTGTATACCAAATAAGAGCAAGAGTGTGTATCGTTTGGGCAATCTCTGAAATGAGAAACAACCTCATTGGAGAGAATACGCAGGCGTAATGTAAAAACCAATTACAAACCTCACCATCATTTTTCATTCAGCTTTACGACTTTCAAAAACATCGAGAGCAATATCTTTTAAATAATGGCAATTGCGCATTGCCTCACGTTTTTGTTTTTCATGTTTTTTAATAGGGTCACACCCCTCACATAAAACAGCACACCACTCAGTTGCACATTCGCGGACTTGTTTTAAAGACACATCTCGCAACGTTCCCAAATCCTTTCATGGCGCCAACCGTAAATGGTATAATGGTCAATCCACCTAGAATCTCCATATTTACACTTATCGAGAAGCAAGCCGGCACCATATTTTCAGATGTTGCGACAGCCTTTGCTAAAATAAGTTTGAGACGTTTTTAGCCCTTTCTTATACAAATTTGATTCACACACTCATCTCACGTGTGATGTGCAAATGAGTGGTTTTGATTGATTCAACATAAATAGCTTTGAAATGAGAGAATCTTACGATATTCAAGGGGCCCACACAATATGAATAACGATAAATGATCATTATAAATCAACATGTTATACAGTCCATATAGGCAATCATATTTCTTTGTGTCTTCACCCTGACGCCACACCCTCTACCTTCTTTGCTTGTGTCTCCCCCCACCGAACATATGATTCTCTACAGCACCGGCAGCACCTAAGACTCCACTACTGATGACTCCTTTTGCAAACAACATGGGAAGATTTTGACCACCACACCGACTTTTCTATAACCAGCTCTCTAACCGGCAGTCTTTATTTGATTGAAGCCAACCCACCAACGCCCCATCATCAATTTCACTATTGGCTGTAATTAAAATTTTCATCTCAGTGAGCGGGAGACACTGTGTCCATCACAGAACTGTTGACACTGTTGACCATCGCTGCACCCTCTGCTTCCTTACGCATGACCGCCCCTACATCACCCGCTATATGCCCAGCATCGTTAGAGCCTGCTTCTCTGCCCCCTTTTTTGTAGGCAACATGGGCAGATTTTGACAACCCCATAAGACCGACCTTTCGATAACCGGCAGTCTTTATTTGATTCAGCAAATCCACCACCGCTCCATAATCGATTTCACTATCGGCTTTGATCAAAATTTTTGTCTCAAGATTTCGATTGGTTTCTCTAAACAAAACATCCTTAAACTCTGTTGGAGTGATAAGATGATTGCCAATATAAAGAGAATGATCTTTTTGTAAGGTGATATACAAAGGTTCATCCGGTTGAACCACTGAGGGCGCTTGGGTTATAGAAGGAAGTTGCACAGGAATAACAGATGTTGCCAACGGTGCCGCCACCATAAAAACAATGAGTAACACCAAAACGACATCAATAAAAGGAGTCACATTAATTTCGTTGTGCACCCCACAGCCATCAGAATCCCAATCATCATTAAAATTTGCTTTCATTTTTTATGACTTCTCTGCTGTCTCTGCTTATCGAGTTCACGGCTTAAAAGCCTTTCAATAGCAGCAGCGATATCACCCAAATCATTCCGATAACGACTCAAAGCACGCATTAAGATATTATACATAACAACAGCAGGAATAGCGACAAAAAGACCAATCGCCGTTGCGAGCAACGCCTCGGCAATTCCAGGCGCCACCACATCAAGCCGCGTTGTTTGTGATTGGGCAATGCCGATAAAAGAGTTCATAATCCCCCAAACGGTCGCAAACAACCCCACAAAAGGAGCAATAGCCCCAATGGTCGCAAGAACAGTGCTCCCGCATGCAGCACGCCGTGCAGCCGCCAGTAAACAACGTGACAAAAGCGAATGAACTCTTTCTTTGACGCCTTCATTCATATCACGTGCGATCTCTTCATTGCGGTTTATTTCATCAGAGAAAAAGATATCTTCGAACGGCACCCCCTGCGACTCTTGCCTTGCACTGGCTTTTTCATCAACAGCCCCACCACTTCCTTCAGCACTGCTTAGATTCACCCGTTGTGTAGAAAGATAGACTTCTCTGAGCACTTCTTTGAGAAAAAATACACCCACTCCTTTACTCTCTTTCAAGCCAGCAGCCAAACGTACAAGGGTCTGCGCATTCAGAGCCAATTGCAACTCTCGACGCGCTCTTCGTTTTGCTACACTCATCTCAACAATTTTGACAAAAGCAATCGTCCAAGACGCAAGAGAAGCCAGCAATAAAAGAACAATAACGGCTTTCACAACAAAATCAGCCGCCATAAACATAGAAAAAGGCGAAAGATTATGCATTGCAAATACGGGAGACGCGCTTTCTAGGGGGAGTGTCTCAGCTTCCATTTTATCTCACACCTTTGTGCTTTCTTTTTTATTCTATGACATTTCCTCCCCGACAGCATTACGTCTCCATAACACCATCCCTTTTTAACATCACTGTGTATTCAATCTAAGAAATAAAACATGACAAATCAAGTATAGTTTTATTTCAAGAAAGGTATCTTTCAAGGGGGAGGCAAAAATATCTTTCATAAACCTTTCATAAAATGAGAAGAGCGTTCTTTACAAAAAGAACGACTGCACAAAATGACTGATCTAGTCTAGAATGCATAACATAAAAGAGTTGGCTGTCTAATGATAATCGATTCAATATCATCTTGATAAGAGAACTGAAAGAAGAATATTTTTGATCTCTTCTTTCACAGCATCAAAACCACTTTATGAGTAATCACAAACAACGCCGGCATGAAAATACAGCTGTAAAAGATAACATACGCGACCACTCTGATACGAGATAAAAACCAATTCGAGACCTAGAAAATATCATGATGATGCTCTTTTACAAGCTCTGAATAATCATCAGGTTATATTTCATGCGTGCGAGATAAAGCAACAGCAAGAGCATCCATTCTACTTTGTAAGATCGATTTAAATATCGTCTTCATAACAAACGCGCATACACTTGCTTTCTTTTGCGTATCAGAAAAACAGGCGTTTAAAGCAAGCACACCAACAGCAATTACTTTTCCAGTACCCATTATATTTTCCCAATACCCATGACATTTTCAATGTATCAGCCACTTTTCTCTCTTTAATCACAGCTTATTGCATCCGCCTTCTATCATCACTTTATGAAAGCGCGTTCTCTGCCTCCTATATGCTTTTAGGTTTTACGCGCTGCTTATATCAATCATAAACTTTGCACCATTTTATTACCTTTGAATTCAGCGTTATGGCTTTCAAAAACATCCAAAGCAATAGCTCTTAAATAAAAGCAATGTCTTTCAATAATAGAGATATTGCTTCACATGTTTGTTTATTGCGTTCGTGAATAAAATCATACCCCTCACACAACAACAAAACGCCATTGCGTTACATATTCACGTGTTTTACCAAAACATCTCTTAAAGCACGCCCCCTCTTTCGCGCCAGCCCCCATCAATGGTGTAAAGACAAAGCCATTGAGCACCGGCCATCTTTACACTTATGAAGGAGCAGACCGTTTCTTCTTCACCAAAGGTGGTTTACAGATCAAGACCAGCAAAACTCGTTATGGCACTCATGCGGGAACTTTCTTGCGTAGATGTTTATATGGACAAGCCAGCACCATCATTTTATTTTCCAGCCCCCAGATGTTGCGATAGCCCTTGCATTGAGATGATTCATCAGAAGTTTTTGGACTCCTTTGCCTCCTCATTTTGATTCACAGGCACATCCTATTTATGACACACAACCCCGCTTATAACGTGCAAACGCGTCGTTAATGGATTCAAAGCAGATTGCAAATGAGAGAACCCCACACTTTTCAGCGTTATTATTCAATATCCATCAAGGCAGATTATCATTATAAATCAAATTGTTGTACCATTTTCATAAGAATGGGCATACAAACTTTGATTGCCTCGAATGATTTGAGCAAAATTTGTACACCTCCAGCAAGAGCATAGACAAGAGCATAGAAAGGTCTTTATCGATTGTGATATGGTCTTTTTCACCACAAAGAGTGACATCTTTAAAGAAGATACAAAATCTTCACCCCCATTCACCGTCTCAAACAATCATAATTTCAGTCTATTTTCATGACCCTTTATGGCATACAAGACCTGTTGGCTTATCCCCTGATGCGTCAGCCAGCACCAACCCCAGCACCCATCATTGTCCCAGCACCCATCATTGTCCCAGCACCCATCATTGTCATTGTGCGTTCTTTTTCGTCCCAATTTCACGGCTATGAAATCCACCTTATTTTTACGGGCAGACTCAACAATCATTTTGTCGTCAAAGTTAGAACCAAAACCATGAACAACACAGGGTGTTTTCTCCCAAAGAGCCAACCGCTCAATCAAGCTGCAAGAAAATGTATGAGCGGGCGAATGACCCCACAATATGCAATATTTGAGCCCATACCACTGCATCATAGCTTCTAAAAATTGCGCCCGCAAAGCTGCACAATAATAATCCAACGGTACACAAAGATCATTTTTTTGCAAGACCTCAAGCTGATCCCGATGAGAAAGAAAGCGCACTGCAATCATCACTTCTTGCAGCTTAAATGATCAACACAAAGGAGCAAGCATCCCTGTGCTCCCTGCAACTCAATAACGAGAATGCTCATTATTTTTGATCATCATCCCACCTTTTTTACAGTTGCATATTTCATACGCGAACCGCTACATCCCCCTATTCATAATATCTCATTACTTATAAGGTTCTATGACACCCTCCTTTTTTAATCAAGAAAAAGCTATAAAAACAAAGTGTTGCATATTTTTATAAAATATGGACTGATAAAAAATTTATCATTTTTTATAGGAATGATAACCTTGAAGAGCTTAGGACTTTCTCATTTCCAACCTGTTTTATGTTGCATAAATCACAGCCATTCACCAGCCTTATAAACAAGATGCACCTGTGAAACACAATGAGGACACAAAGGCGTACAAAGCTCTCTCATGAACCGTCCAAGCGCAGTTACAACACCCACAAATTGGCACATAGAATGATCGTTCCAACTTGTAACAAAGATAATGGATAATTATCACACATTGTGATTCATGGATTGTCACTTTTCTTTGAAAAAGAAAAATAAGGAACATTGAAAACATGAAGATAACAATATATTATGAGTTTTTTCTATCACATTCACGAATAAAACCGATCTTATCGCCTAACAAAATCCCCAACGGAATGTCCTGTATAAAAAATATCTTTTTATTGAAAAAAGAAAGGGAACTTAAAAAAACATTTAACGTTACCCAAGCAGTCAATTTTTTACTCTAAAGTAAATAATCATTTGAACACACAGAGTCCTGAGAAAGGATAAGTCAAAGAGAGGGAAAGACGAGCATGACAAAGAATAAAACAACACAGAACAATAACACAGCAGCAGAAAAAGATCTCCAAAAACAGTTTGATAAGCTAAGTAATGAAATTTCAGGAATAACCTCAACCCTAACAGATCTTGGTGCCACTAAATTGAATACCGCTAAAAACAAAGCCGAAAGACTCTACCAGTCTGCAAAGGAAGGCAGCGAAGATATAATGTCACAAGCAAAAGACAAAATGGGCGAATTTGAACAAACGATGAATCAATGCATTCGTAAAAATCCTGGCAAAAGCGTTCTATTTGCAACGGGTGTTGGTTTTATTCTTGCTCAATTATTGCGTCGTTAAACAATGCATAAGTTTATTGCTCCTATTTTAAACCATATTTTTGGTGGAGGGCTTAAAAGCACTGTCAAGAAAGTACGCCTGCAAGCATTTTGCTACAGTATTACTGGCATTGCATTGTTTATGGCGTTGCTTTTTTTATGCATAATCGGTTTTCTTGCCTTATGTTTGGTTATGAAGCCTCTTGCAGCGGCAAGCACATTGTTTGTCATTTGGCTTTTTCTTGCGGGATTGGGTGTTTTTATTGGTCGCATTGTTAAAACTTATCAACGCTACGAACAACAAAAGAAATCAGAAGAACAACGCCACCAGCTCATGGCAGAAGCAACACTTTCTAGCATTGCGCTGCTTGGCAGATATCTCCCTTTTGGAAAACTCAGCGTTCCGATCCTTGGACTTATGACTTATTTCCTGTGGAAAAAGGATAAAAAAGACCACTTTTCAGATTAAAATATGCAATCTTATAATCTTACCCCCCCTACGGTGTTTTCTCTAAAGAGAAGACACCGTTTTTTTAAACAAGGCATGACAAAATTAACCTCAAATATGAGCCTTTTGAATTTCAATGCTGAATAACATCCCTCTATCATTTTTTATTCCAGCGAAAGGTTTTATCACTATACACATCCTAAAATCACCATGAAAATATTCACGCCAATAAAATTACCATATTTGAAAAAAGGATATATTTTCAAAGAGATATGCCACGAATATGCAAAGCCAAACGGCTTGGGAACAACAGCAAATACATCAATGAATAGATCATTGCATAGCTAGTGCATCATGATGTGTGATCACCTCCATCATCTCTGTCACCAAACTGTCCAAAACATTCCGCTCATCACGCTTAAGCCATAAGGCAATAACAGGCTGAAAGCACACATCATCATATTTCCCTATGATAGTTCCACGGACAAACAGATAACCATTTTTTCCAAAAGATCATTGAACAGACTGGCTCCTTGAAACAGATCTTAGCGTGAAGTTCGTCATGTTTTCTCAAAAAAAGCTGAAAATGCTAATGGCAATAAATACATCAATAGAGAGACCATTGCACAGCCGGTGCATCATGATGCGTGATTACCTCCATCATCTCCGCCACCACACAGTATCCAAAACATCACGCTCATCACGCTTGAGCCATAAGGTGAATAACAGGCTTAAATACCAGAAGCACGAATGACCAATCGTGCCTCGTTTCCCAAACGCTTTGTTGTTTGATCTATCGCGGTTTTGACCGGATTCTTTTTCAATATATTTTTATTTTTAATTTTTACATTTTTCAAAATCTGTGGCACAAGTTCAAATCGCTTACACAATTGACTCATCGGAATTTGGCTTTCCTGCATACAAACTCATCACACACAACCATGAAATGGATAACAAAAAAGCCACATCATTATGTTTCCACCGCCAAACAGATAATCAACTTTTACCTAAAAAATCATATCGAAGACCTTTTCATCATAAGAACAGATCTTATGTCCATCATAATCTTTAAAAGAAAAGAGCTTTGATCACTGTACAGACCACAACATTAAACCAATGAAAGGATCACATGTTGAAAATATCTAACGATTCCTAAACGACTAAGACATACGACAATAATATATAAATCAAAACATTTCAGAAACAACAGCAAATGCGTGTGATAAAGGATGTATTATAGAGCAGCTGGTGCATCATGATGCGTGATCACCTCCATCATCTCCGCCACCACAGTATCCAAAACATCGCGTTCATCACCTTCAGCCATAAGGCGAATAACCGGCTCAGTACCAGAAGCACGAATGACCAATCGTGCCTCGTTTCCCAAACGCTTCGTTGCTTGATCTATCGCGGTTTTGACCGGATCCTTTTTCAATATATTTTTATTTTTAATTTTTACATTTTTCAAAATCTGTGGCACCGGTTCAAATCGCTTACACAATTGACTCATCGGAATTTGGCTTTCTTGCATACAGGCTAAAATTTGCAAAGCCGCCACCAATCCATCACCCGTTGTACCAAAATCACTCAAGACGATATGCCCCGAAGCTTCACCACCAACATTATATCCTTTTTTACGCATAGCATCGACAACATAGCGGTCTCCCACATTTGTCCGAATAAGCTCCAAGCCTTTGCTATTTAAGAAGCGCTCAAGCCCAAGGTTTGACATAATGGTCGTCACAACACCATTACGCTGCAAGCGTTCCATTTTATGCCAGCTTTCAGCAATCACAGCAATCAACTGATCACCATCAATGATCTGCGCCTTTTCATCAACAAGCAGCACACGGTCCCCATCCCCATCGAGAGCAATCCCCACATCAGCACGGACTTCATGAACTTTTTGTTTTAAAGACGTTAAATCGGTTGATCCACATTTTTGATTAATATTGGTTCCATTGGGCGTATCATGAATAGCAATAACTTCGGCGCCCAATTCCCACAAAGCACGTGGCGCCGCTTTATAAGCCGCCCCATTAGCGCAATCCACAACAATCCGTAAACCCTCCAAACGAACATCACGTGGCAAAGTTCTTTTAGCATATTCGATATAACGATAAATATCGCCCTCAACCCGTTTTGCATAACCAATTTCAGCACAACTGGCTAAATGTTTTGAAAGGTCAGTATCAATCATTTGTTCAATTTTGGCTTCAACATCATCTGAAAGTTTAAAACCATCAGGACCAAAAAGCTTAATGCCATTATCATAGAAGGGATTATGGGAAGCAGAAATCATCACCCCCAAATCAGCACGCAATGAACGGCAAAGCATAGCAACAGCAGGCGTTGGAACAGGACCTAACAAGAAAGCTTCCACACCAGCCGCTGTAAATCCTGAAACCAAAGCATTTTCCAACATATAACCAGATAATCTAGTATCCTTACCAATTACCACACGGCACGGCTGATGTTTTGACCGAAATAAAATTCCGACCGCCATTCCCACCTTCATGGCAAAATCTGGCGTCATAGGAAAAGAATTAGCTTTTCCCCTAATTCCATCTGTACCAAAATATTTTTGTGCCATATTTATTTCCTTTATACAGAATTCTTCTTTTACAGTCTGATCAAATGAACCCCTCTGACACAGTGCTCCTCTTCATAATTTGAGACCATTTTCCCCTCTATTTTTTCAGACTTTTATATAATCAAGACTTACACCATATCCGCTGCTGAAAACAAATCTCTTATTTCCATAACAATTAGCCCTGCTTCACCAAATTATGCTTTCACGCCCCATCTATCAAATAACATTATATTTGCATATCTTTTATGCATATGATCACTTTAAACAAAGTTAAAGAATAACCGCTCTATCAAAAAACAATCTGTCTCCCCCCCGCACACAGCAAGCATACAGCCATTACCACCCCCCCTTGCACATATGCAAACCAACAGTTTCTATACCCTAAGAAACGCCCTATATTGCTATAATAGATTGATTCACAGATCGTTCATCATTGTATATATTGAATGAAAGATCTACGTCTTCCAAGATCCTCTCATTTCAAATCTCTATATGTCACATCAAACAAAGCCATATCCTTACACACCATAAACAAAGCGCGCACGGAGGTAAAACAGGAGTGGGAAAGACCAAAAAGGCTTTTTATAAATCATTGCAATGCAAAAACAGTAAAACCCCTCATACACTGGTCAATAAAATAATGGTACCAGCTTTCACCTTCATAAGCATAAAAACAGTGGTACGCAATGGGGTTACACTACCACTTACAAACATCTTCATAAACTAAGATTGGAAGCACAATGAAGTGTTTCTTTAAAAAACCGTGAATAGAACAATCCTCTTATAAACAATGATCAAATAAATCATGCATAAAGCGAGGATTTTCTATAAAAAAGTGCCAACCAATAATCATTTTATTTTTATATGTAAAAGCTCTCCATATGATATAAAAGGCGCAAGCAAAGCACGCGCCTTTTTCAAAACTTTAAATCTCGTTCCCAAAACATCATAACTTAAGCGTCATGAGAAGGCTTCTTTTTGTCTTTATCATGTTCCACATGATCAGACTCTTTTTCAGCACTGGCTTTACTTTCAGAATGCTTTACCGTTTTTTTGGTGCTTTTTGTACTCCGTGTTTTTTTCTCAGTGCCACGAGATTGCATTCCCTTAAGCTCGGCATCATCGAATTGAGCATCGCTGGATTTTATTGTTTCTTTTCCAGTTTTTGCCTCTATCTTTCCTGTTTGAGCAGAATCGGTTTTATCTCCCTCTTCACTCTTTATCTCAACGAGATCTTTTGCCATTTTTGCATGAGACTCACTCTTTTCACCCCCCGTTTTAGGAACAGAGGAAGCGCGTGGAGCAACAGTGTCATCTTTTTGTGTCCTTGAAGGAGGCTTCCCTGCAATGACTTCATTAATTTCAGCCCCCGTAAGCGTTTCATACTCCAACAACCCCTGAGCAAGAGCAAACCATTCTTTTTTCTTTGTTTTCAGAATCTTGGTCGCGCTCGTATAGGCATCATCAATAAGCTTACGCACTTCCATATCGATCATACGCGCTGTTTCCTCAGAGATATTTTGTGTCCGCGCAACAGAATGCCCTAAAAAGACTTCATCCTGATTATCGCCATAAGCCACATTTCCAAGGAGATCAGAAAACCCCCATCGTGTAATCATCGCACGTGCGAGTTTTGTTGCTTGTTCAATATCAGAAGCCGCACCAGATGTGATATTTTCTTTTCCAAATTTCAACTCTTCTGCCACACGTCCTCCCATCATAATGGCAAGCCGAGAAATCATCCAGCGATAACTCATGGAATACCGATCACCTTCGGGCAATTGCATAACCATTCCTAAAGCTCTCCCCCTTGGCACGATTGTTGCTTTATGGACAGGGTCAGCAACAGGCACATTAAGAGCAACAATAGCATGCCCTGCTTCGTGATAAGCCGTGAGTTCTTTTTCTTCTTGTGTCATGGCGGTCGAACGGCGCTCAGCCCCCATCATCACTTTATCTTTTGCATCTTCAAACTCTTGCATTGTCACAATTCTCTTATTACGGCTTGCAGCCATAAGAGCAGCTTCATTCACAAGATTCATCAAATCAGCCCCAGAAAACCCTGGCGTTCCTCTTGCCAAAACCTTCAAATCAACATTAGGCGCTAAAGGCACATTTCGCACATGCACTTTCAAGATCTGTTCACGCCCAGAGACATCAGGATTTGGCACCACAACTTGCCGATCAAATCGCCCTGGTCTTAATAACGCAGGATCAAGCACATCAGGACGGTTTGTTGCAGCAATAAGGATGATGCTTTCATTGGGTTCAAACCCATCCATTTCTACGAGAAGCTGGTTTAAGGTCTGCTCACGTTCATCATTTCCACCTCCCAGACCTGCACCACGATGACGCCCAACAGCATCAATTTCATCGATAAAGATAATACAAGGAGCATTTTTTTTAGCCTGCTCAAACATATCACGCACACGGCTAGCACCAACACCGACAAACATTTCAACAAAATCAGACCCAGAAATGGTAAAGAATGGCACATTGGCTTCACCTGCGACAGAACGCGCAAGCAAAGTTTTACCGGTTCCTGGCGGACCAACAAGCAAAACACCCCGTGGGATACGCCCACCTAAACGTTGAAATTTTTGTGGCTCCCGTAAGAATTCAACGATTTCTTGTAAATCTTGCTTTGCTTCTTCAACACCAGCCACATCTTTAAAGGTCACACGCCCCTGCGCTTCATTAAGCAGTTTTGCCTTTGATTTACCAAACCCCATTGCCCCCCGAGATCCATTTTGCATTTGCCGCATAAAGAAGATCCACGCCCCCACAATAATAATAACAGGAAGCAAAGAAAAGAGGAGATTAAGGAAGATATTATTGCCAGAGCTTTCAGGAATTGCTTTAACATTAACATTTCTGTTTTCTAACTTTTGAATTAACCCTGGATCTCTTGGCGCATAGGTTGAAATAACTCTGCGCTCAACGGTTTGTCCTGTTAACTTTTGACCTTGAATGGTGACAGATTTCAGCTCATTATTTTCAACTTTTTGCAAAAATTCAGAATAGGAGACCTCTCCTCCTCCAGAACGTTGACTATCTCCACTAAAGAGAGAAAATGACACAATCAGAATTAGAGCAATAACCCCCCAAATAAGGAGAGAGCGGTAATTAGAATTCATATTCAGCCCACTTAATCAAATACAGATTTTAAATAATTTCTTTTAACATATAACCTTGTCTGCCCCTTGCCAAGGTATGAGAAGATGTTTATTGTCTTTTAAAGTGATTTTTCTTTATCTTTTCACCTCAATATTAAAAAAAGGTTCCACAACATTCACAAAAGCGACATCTTCATAAGACAAAAGCCAATTGAAAGGGGCCATAACGCGATTTATAACGATATTTTTGTGAAAAACAACGTGATGAGTCAACTCTGGAATATCATAGTCTTTGTTGTTTGAAATCATCAACAATGACTGCAGAGAGGGGAAATGCACTTTTTTAAGATCAACGCAGCTGTTTTTCAATAAGGATTTTAGCTGTTTTAAATGCGCTGCTCCAACCTTTATGGTATCGTTTCCATGGTTGCGAATCTGGTAGCGCCCATCCCATAAAAGAGTTTTTCCTGGTTCAACGATCGCTTCTTTCATGTTGCGAGATTCGCGCCAAAAGGCAATTCCCCTTTTATCATATTCAATAACAGATCCAGCATAAGTAAAGCGTTGCTTTTTTGATATGCCAAAACAAAGCCTTTGGGCAAGAGTGATCAATTTTGAAACAGGAAGCAAATAATACCCCCCTCCCATCAACACAGCAAAAAGCCCGACAACAAAGGGAAAAGCAGGATGCTGCTGTAAAAAAGGTGCAGGTTTTGCAATAAAACCACGTCCATATTCAACAGTGATATCCAGTGCCAAAATCAAATCAGCAATCATTTGTGCCTGTTGACGACGTTTTAGCGTGGCTTCATGAATTCTTTGAGCAATAACAGTTAACTTTTGGGGAGGAAGAGCTTGACGCACACGCACACGTTCAAAATGACGATCTTCATTTGTTGGATCATCAATCCATGTTTTTTTCTTTAAGCGCAAATAAGCCCGTAATATTTCACGCCGAACACCAAGGAGTGGACGAATCAAGCGTATTTTTTGACACAATAACGCCTCACGCGGGATACAAGATAACCCCCGTGCATCCATAAAACGTGCCTCCATAAAAAAAGAATTTTTCTGCGCAATATCGTCCTTATCTCCAGTAAGGCATATTCTATCCGGCATGCCGCCAAAAGCCTCACCTGCCAAAACACCTGCAGGATTGCACGCATCCTCTCCAGTGCGCGGACTGCCAAAAGCTTCGCTTGGAAAAACATCCGCAGAGTTTTTCACCCACCTCACATCGTGTTCAGAGCGAAAGACTGCTTTTTCCCTCTTTCCGACCCCTTTTTGAAAACGCTGGTATCGCATCTGATAAGTTTCAACTTGATCATTGAGCGTATGCCCCGTCATAATAAGCGTTGCACCTTGTTTTTGTGCTTCTTGAAACAAAAGGTTATAGCGGGCAATACGGGCGCTTGATGCGATATGCGATCTTGGTTTTTTGCCTTCCCACCGCACAATGACGTGTTTAATATGGTGAGCACGACAAATTTCTGCAACACTTTCTGCTTCACGTGCGGATTCTGTGCGCAATTGATGATCAATGGTCACAGCAATCATTTCTGGAGGAGCGGAGAGTGTCTCTAAATAATCTTTAAGCAAAAAGAGTAAAGCAAGAGAATCACCTCCTCCTGAAACAGCAAGAATCAACCTCTGACATTGGACAAAATCCGATGCTTTAAAGAGATTTCCTGCTAGTCTAATGCGCACCGTGAGCAGCCTCACCCCTTTTTAGAGATTGACAAAAGATAGATTGCAAAGTTTGCTGTTTTTTTAAATTTTTTGCAACAGGCGCACAAGCTTGTTTATTTTGCTCAAGAGCAACCATGCTTCCTGCTAACTTTAATAAAATCTCAGAAGTATAGAGCTTTTTGGTATCTTTATACCACGCAGTTAAATACACCTGTGCCGCTTCATGATAGCGTTTTTGCCCCAACAAAGCTTCTGCCAACCAAAACAAAGCATCATCACTCAAAGGATCTTTTTTATAACGCTGTTGAAAAGCACAAAAAGCTTTTTCCGCTTCTACATAGTGAGCAGAACGAATAAAGTTATATCCTTCCTTATATAAAGCTTTGGAAGAGAGAAGAGAATCATCTTCATCCTGTTGCGATACCAGATGATCACTTTCCTCCGGCGTTTTTTGGCTATGATCGTTCTGCATATCGGCAACATTCTCAAGAGCACAAGAATAAACGACAGAATCTTTCTTATCAAACAGCTGATGGAATTGCTTTTGTACCTTTTCCAGAGTGTTATGTTCAAGCACCGCCCGTATATTGAGCAAAAGTTTATCCAAATCATAATCTTTAAACAGAACTTTCTGATTTTCTAAAGGAAATTCTTGACTTTGCACGTCCCCCTGAGAAGAAAATTCTTTATTCACTGCACCTGCAGTCTCATCGACCATACCTATAGTCGCTTTATTGATTGCATCCACAGCCTCATTCACAACAACAGAAGCTTTATTGATTGCATCGGTCGCCTTACCCATAGCATCAAAAGCAGCTTTATTGGCAACATCAGGCGCTTGATTCACTCCACCACCAACAACATTCACAGCGCGAACAGCCTCATTCACTGCATCAGAAGCTTTATTCACTGCCTCCACAGCCATACCCGTTACACTGGAATCTTTAACCACCATACCTGCAGCAACTTTATTGAGTGCCTCCACAGCCTTATCTGCCGCATTCACAGCCTCGTTCATGGCGTCAGTCGCAACCTTATCTGCTCCACCGGAATCTTTAACAACGATACCTGCAGCTGCTTTATTCAATGCCTCCACAGCCTTATCTGCCGCATCCACAGCCTCATTCATAGCATCTGTTGCCATTTCATTCACCGCATCTGTAGCCTTATCTGCAGCATCAGAAGCTTTATCCGCAGCATCTGTTGCCATTTCATTCACAGCATCCGTAGCCTTATCTGCAACATCAGAAGCTTTATCCATTGCATCTGTTGCCGTTTCATTCACAGCATCCGTAGCCTTATCT
>NZ_JBEPLI010000007.1:0-69193 GCF_040545155.1 Bartonella silvatica | reverse complement strand
AATTCACTATAATAAAAAGATTATGAGAGAACCTTACGATATTCAAGGGTCCCATACAATATCAACAATGCGAAATGATCTTTATCAATCAATGTCTTTTTAACTGAAAGAGTAACTAGACAAATATCAGTGCCATAAAGAACAAGACGAAGATGCACCACATAAGGAGTGCATGGGTTTCATCAGGCTGCTTTGTTAACGTATTATCAACAAACAACACCCACATTCAAACAATTTTTCAATGAACAGAAAAACTCACCTCGAACGATCTTGTTCGCTTTTAATCATCCTCCCTCTTTCGTACAGAGAATGCAAAATTTTACACTCTAGAGATCCATCATTCCCGACTATTTTTATTATTAAAAAATAACTGATGTATATTTTTTTCTAGTTAAACTTCTTCTTACTTTGAGTAAAACACAACATTACACACTCTATAGCATTATCATAAGCTTTAAATAATATGACAAACATGGCATTTTCTAAAGGTTTGTTGGTTGTTCTGAAAACAGTTCTATTTTTCTAAAATTGATTTTATGGCAATAGCAATATTTAAACCGATTCTCCTTTCAAGTTATATGCCTAACAAACTGTTGAGAGCATTACCCTCCATGTTAGGCATCTAGAGTAAAACATTTCAGTATGTATTCAATGTATATTATATTCTAAAAGCCTATTTTAAAATTTAGCAATAATGAATGTAAATTATATTACTTATCGCTAGCCTCATTGATGAATGAGATTTATCGTGCAAACTTTTTTAATTTTCATATAGGTAAAGAAACAATATAGTGAGAAAAAACGACTTGTACTCATCTTTCATTATTATACTTGTTTTATGATAAAATAATAGACAAATAGCGATTTCTTGCCATGTTTATAGCGACATTGATATTGTTATATATGCAGCAATAATACAAGATAAGGCTTTGATTTAATGAACAAACTGCATACAAGATACTTAATATATATAGGCTCCACGATGATAAGTACCATTATTGTACACTCGTTATCCTAAAAAACGGATATTATTTTTGTATAAATCACATGAAACATGCTGATATGAATAGTTCCGAGTTTTATTCTGTTATAAATATAGAATTAAATTATATGATGCTGCTCACACTCCAATATAACAGCTCGATCTCTTATTTTACTTTCAATACCGCAAAATATCTCACAAACTGTGATAACTCTCAAATTATAGAAAAGATATTATTTATAATCCTTTCTGATTAGCAAATAGATACAATAGAGGATCTGATATGAGTTATTGTCCTTTTTTGCAAAATAAATCAAACAATAATTGTTGAATCGCATTATACATTGTCTAAAATTGTAATGCGTGCAACTAAAAGTATTATTCATGTTATTTACGTATCTTGAAAAGAGCTTGTATGACAAATATTTTTCTATTTGGATTTTTATTTAACGAAATTAGGATCCTAACAGGCGCCTTTATTGCCTTTTATATGCTAGACAAAGGACTTACACTTCTAGATATAGGTATAATCAAGTCATTACAAGCTCTTGTTATGATGATTGCCGATATTCCTCTTGGATATTTTGCAGATAGAAAAAGTTATAAAGCATCAATTGTTTTAGCGGCTCTTTGCGCATCAATATGGCTTTTCCTGATGGGGATTTCTACAGGCTTTTATGGATTTATTTTAGCAGAACTTTTTAACGCATTGTCTTTAACATTAATTGCCGGCGCATACAATGCTTTACTTATACAATATGCTAAAAATAAAAATATATCTTCTAAAAAAGCTTTAGGAACAAGTTCTCAATATATTTTCAAAGGTATGTTTGCCTTTAGTTTAGTGGGCGCATATTTTGCTGATTATTCCCGCCAATATATGGTACATATCGGCATTTTTGATGATACTTACAAATTTGTTTGGGATAGTGTTTTTAGATAACCTTAAAGGAGAACATCATAAGCAGTCTAAAGACTATAAATTCATTTCAGATATCAAAGAAATGTTAAATATATTCATTAAAACCCCGTATATCTCTATTCTTTTCTTTTTTTCGTTAATTTTTATAAATATTTTTGTTCAATATTGGCAATGGATATTCAAAGACTTTAATATCGCTATAACTTATTTCGAATTAGGGATTGTTTTTTCATTAATACTCCTATCTCAATGGTTCGCTAGCTTTTTATTTACAAAACTCAATACAAAAATAAATTTTTATATATTACTATTTCTATCAATAAGTTTGCTTTCTGTATCCATATTTTTTCATCCTCAAAAAGAGATCTCCATAATTTTACTTTGTATTATTTTTTATATCATAAAGTATACATTAATGCATGCAGAGGTACTCCTTCATGATAATATTCGTGACAAACTTAGAGCTACATATGAATCATTCTTATCGACTGCAGTAAGACTTAGCCTATTATTATTTTTTTATTTTAGTGCTGCTTTAGTTGATAGATTTGGTTTTTTATCATTAGTATATATTTTTCTGATATTTTTAGTTTTTTATTTATATACATTATTTTTTAAAGGCAGAACTAAAAAAGCTCTTCTATGAAATGAATGGAGAATGTATCTCATAAGCAGGAAACTTCATCCTAATAAACATCAAACGTTCTTATATTCTCAGACATTGTGTTTCCATGATTTTAGCAACACATTGTTTTATAATGATAATTTAGCGTTATTCATATTGAATGAGAACCCCGAATATCGTAGGATTCTTTCATTTCAAAGCTGTTTATCTTGAATCAATCAAAACCATTCGCTTGCACATCACAAACGGGATGAGCGTGTGAATCAAATTTGTATAAGAAAGGACTAAAAATGGCTCTTATGAACTTATCTTAGCAAGGGCTGTCGCAATACCCACGCGCTGGCAAATCGTGTGATGGTGCTGGTTTGCTTCTTCATAAGCGTAAAGATGGAGGTTCTGGGTGAATTTACCGTTATACCCTTCATGGTCTTCATGGGCGCCAGCGTGAAATGAGCTTAGGAACCTTAAGAAACATTCCCTTAAGAAAAGCTCGTGAATGTGCAAATCAATAGCGTTTTGTTTTGCATAAGAGTCATGGTCCTATTTAAAGAACACAATAAACAAAAGCATGTAGCAATAAGCAATCTTCATTATTTGAAAGATATCGCCTCGGATATTGTTGAAAATCGTAAAACTGAATTAAAAGATGATGGTAAAACTGAGGATTGGTTTTCACCTTTAAAACTTCACATTTTACCAAAATTAAGCTGTCTGCCCATTTCAAATGAGCAACATTAATACGTCTCAATCTTTGTCTCAACTATGTTGCTACGTTAGAATTGAATGTTGATTTATATGCAACAAGAACAGCACACACTCTCTTAAGAAAGAGAAATCATAAAATACAAAATTTACCAGAAGTGACTTAGAAAGATATGTCAGCTTTTATCCAACTCTTAAAAAAATAACTATGACACAAATGATTTTGCTTTTATTTGTCCTTATAGGGGCGATGTACTACTCCCTTATGTCATATCCATAAAGATCGGATTAATGGAGATATCTGAACATCCCCTGATGAAAACACGGAAAGGAAAGCGTGATACTACAACGGAGTTTCACGTGCCTTTACTATCTAAAACATTAGAGTACTCTTAAAAAAAATACGTTTACTTTCTCACAATAATTTCTTTTTTCTATCAGAAGTCTTAGCTTCTTTTGTGAGAACTGCATATCATAATATACAAGCCACTTTCCAACTTGTGTCAATAAAGCTTTAATAAGTATAAATTGCTTTTAATACTTCTAGAAGCATTATGTTATATGTACTCCATCACTCTAAGATCATGCATTTAAAATGTTCAAAAAATCTTGTGGTTTAAGCATCATATGCAATAACTACAACTTTTAAAATCATAAGCTTTTTAAAAGCTGTTTCCTTTTTCATATATACGGTTATATAAAAACCAAAGAAATTCGCCCTTAAAGCATTCTATCCCAACACAATTATCATGCTTTAAACCTCATGCAAAATTTTTATTTAACAATCATATTGTATACAATTTGTATGATCATAAAAATTTTTGAATGTGTCTATTCATAACGTGATTCATTATATGCTATTGTTAACTCAATCCCCATCTGATAAGTGTGAACATCCTTTTTGATGATGAACCTATCAATAATAAATTCACAATGATGTATAAAATGCGAAAAATATTCCAATTCATTTTAATCGCAATGTTGACTACAGGATGTATTGTTCAAGTTTCGAACACAAAAAAGGATATTCTAAAAAACAAAAAAGAGAGACAGCAGTCAGTTAGAGTAAAGCTAGATCCGTATACTTTAACAACACTAGATATTCTCCTTAAAAAAAACTTGAAAGCGCGTCCTCATGAAAGAGGAAAACTGATTGGATTGCTTTCGGAGGCTTTTTTAGGAACACCTTACCGAGCCAACATGTTGCATGGCTCAAAAAACATATCGGAAAAGCTGATTATTGACTTTAGAGGTTTAGATTGTTTTACCTATCTAGACTATGTGGAAGCATTATCAAAATCAACATCGCAAATAGAATTTATAAACAATGTTATCAGAACGCGTTATATTGGTGGAAATGTTAGTTTTTTCAATAGAAAGCATTTTTTCACTGACTGGGCTTATAGAAAATATAAACTCGCCACTGATATTACCGCCAAAATAAGCCCAAACGTCGTAAAGGTTGAAAAATATCTTAATAAAAAAGCTAATGGTGGAAGCTACCTTCCTGGATTACCAATTGTGAAACGTAAGATAACATATATTCCAAGTCACTTTATTGATGAAAAAGTCATAAGTCATTTAAAAACTGGTGATTTCATTGGTATTTATACGAAGCTTGCTGGATTGGATGTCACGCATGTGGGCTTTTTTATCATGACAGATCATGACCCTGTATTACGAAACGCTTCCTCATTAAAAGAAAATAAAAAAGTCGTGGACTCCCCTTTTATGGATTATGTTAAAAAAACACCGGGAATTATTGTTTTAAGACCCCTTCAATAATTAAAAAAACAACAGTACGCCTCAATAATAGCCAATATATACTGAAATATTTAAACCAGATATTTAACTTATCTTATATAGGTGTGATACCCTTATGTAGTGATTTAATAACAGAACCAAATATTTTTTATTATCATTTGAAAACTTATGTTCATAACTTTTATTTGACTTATAATCATCACCTTCATAAACTTTGATTTTATTATAAATAAGTAAAATATAAAGAATTTTAAAAACTTATAATGACAAATAAAAGGGGAATCATAAACCAATTATGCTTATTTTTGCGTGGTCTTTCTCTTTTATTTTGCAAAATTTTATTACTCTATAAATAATAGCTTATATTCTATATTTGCCATAATCGTTAATTTTTTGCCTTTCTTATGCCTTGTTATTTTTTTAAGGGCATATTCTCAAAGTTTCAAAGAAGAATTATTGGTCTGCCATTTTATGAAAAAAAACATGGAAAAAGCATTTTAATGCTTACTTTCTTTGTCACTTAACCTATAAAACTATTCTAACCTTAAAGTTTAATTTTGTCTGCCGCAATCGCGTACGGATGTTTGTCACAGGGAAGAACCATGCCAAAACGCACAGATATAAAATCTATTCTTATTATTGGAGCAGGACCTATTGTTATTGGTCAGGCATGTGAGTTTGACTATTCAGGCACGCAAGCTTGTAAAGCTTTAAAAGAAGAAGGTTATCGGATCATTTTGGTTAACTCTAATCCTGCCACTATTATGACAGATCCAGATCTAGCTGATGCAACCTATATTGAGCCCATTACGCCTGAAATTGTTGCACAAATTATTGCATATGAACGTCCTGATGCCCTTTTACCAACTATGGGAGGACAAACAGCTCTTAATACTGCTTTATCCTTAAAGCGCATGGGCATTCTAGACCGCTATCATGTTGAAATGATCGGTGCAAATGCTGACGCTATTGATAAAGCCGAAGACCGTGCGTTATTTCGTAAAGCAATGGCAAAAATCGGTTTAGAAACGCCACGTTCTATGTTAGCCAATGCAACAGAACTTAAAGAGGAAAATCGCCAACTGCATGCGACAAAACGCGATGAGCTTAAAGCAAAGCTGTCCGGTGATGCTCTTGATCAAGCTCTAGAAGAGCTAGAACGCGAGTGGCGTCATACAGAAATTAACCGTAAACAACATTATATCGCACATGCAACGGCAAAAGCGGTTCAAGCTCTTGATACTATTGGTCTTCCAGCGATTATTCGCCCTTCTTTTACCCTTGGTGGAACTGGTGGTGGTATCGCTTATAACCGTTCTGAATTTTATGAAATCATTGAACGAGGGCTTGAAGCTTCACCGACAACAGAAGTCTTAATTGAAGAAAGTGTTCTGGGGTGGAAAGAATATGAAATGGAAGTTGTTCGGGATAAAAATGATAATTGTATCATTGTTTGTTCCATAGAAAATGTTGACCCTATGGGGGTTCATACCGGTGATTCTATCACTGTCGCCCCTGCCCTCACCTTAACGGATAAAGAATATCAATCTATGCGCAATGCTTCAATTGCTGTACTGCGCGAAATTGGTGTGGAAACAGGTGGATCTAATGTACAATTTGCGGTAAACCCTGAAAATGGCCGCCTTGTTGTTATTGAAATGAATCCACGTGTTTCTCGTTCTTCAGCACTTGCATCAAAAGCGACAGGCTTTCCCATTGCAAAGGTAGCCGCTAAACTCGCAGTCGGCTATACACTTGATGAATTAAAAAATGACATTACAGGCGGTGCGACACCCGCATCATTTGAACCTTCTATTGACTATATTGTTACCAAGATTCCGCGTTTTGCCTTTGAAAAATTTCCTGGTTCATCATCTGTTTTAACAACCGCGATGAAATCGGTAGGGGAAGTGATGGCAATCGGACGAACTTTTCAAGAATCACTACAAAAAGCGCTCCGTGGGCTTGAAACAGGCCTTACTGGTCTTGATGAAATTGCGATTCCTGAACATGCTGAAGGTGATGAAAAGAGCTCTATACGCTCTGCCATTGCAATACCAAGCCCTGACCGTTTACGCTATATTGCACAAGCAATGCGTACAGGTTTACCCTTAAGTGAAATTCACCAAATTAGCAAAATTGATCCATGGTTTTTGGAACAAATAGCCTCTATTATTGAAATGGAACAACGCATCCGTGCTCATGGATTGCCTCAAGACCCAGATAATCTGCGCATGTTAAAATCTATGGGATTTTCAGATGCTCGTTTAGCCACTCTTACAGGACAAGAACCCGATGATATCGCTATCTTGCGCAAATCACTTAATGTTAAGCAAATTTTCAAGCGGATTGACACTTGTGCAGCTGAATTTTTTTCGCCAACAGCTTATATGTATTCAACCTATGAAGTTCCTTTTGCGGGTGTAGAACATTCAGAAGCACGAGTTTCTGAGCGCAAAAAAATCGCTATTTTAGGTGGTGGCCCCAATCGTATCGGACAAGGTATTGAATTTGATTATTGTTGTTGCCATGCTGCTTTTGCACTCCGTGATGCAGGCTTTGAAGCTATTATGATTAATTGCAATCCTGAAACCGTCTCAACAGACTATGATACCTCTGATCGTCTTTATTTTGAATCTTTAACAACAGAAGATGTTATTGCTATTTTAGAAACAGAACAGCAAAAAGGTGAATTGGTTGGGATCATCGTCCAATTTGGTGGACAAACGCCTCTAAAATTGGCAAGCGCACTCGAAAAACACAATATTCCCATCTTAGGCACTTCACCTGATGCCATTGATTTAGCAGAAGATAGAGATCGCTTTCAAAAATTGCTGTTTAAACTTAACTTAACACAACCTAAAAATGGGATTGCCCATTCAATCGAACAAGCACGCCTCATCGCTCATGAACTAGGATTTCCATTGGTTGTGCGCCCTTCCTATGTTTTAGGAGGACGTGCTATGCAAATTATCCGAGACGAACGCAGCTTACAAAATTATCTTCTTGAGAATGTCCCTGAGTTGATTTCAGAAGATATCAAAGCCCGTTATCCAAATGACAAAATGGAACAGGCAAATATATTGCTCGCTAAAAATCCACTTTTATTTGATACTTACTTAACAGAAGCCATTGAGGTTGATGTTGATTGTCTATGCGACGGGGAAGAAACACACGTCGTTGGTATTATGGAACATATTGAAGAAGCTGGTATCCACTCTGGTGATTCAGCATGTTCTCTTCCGGTACATTCGCTCTCAAATGAAATCGTTATAGAATTAGAACGTCAAACCAAAGCATTAGCACAAGCACTTCATGTCCGTGGTTTAATGAATGTACAATACGCTGTAAAAGATGGAATCATTTATGTCTTAGAGGTCAATCCCCGCGCTTCACGTACTGTACCATTTGTTGCAAAAACGATTGGCTACCCTATTGCTAAAATAGCTGCGCGTATTATGGCAGGAGAAACTCTCCAAAAAGCTCTTCAAGCTTACGGTGGTTTACCACCACAGCGAAAAAAACAACATATCGCTGTCAAAGAAGCTGTTTTTCCTTTTGCTCGTTTTTCAGGTGTGGATACACTTCTTGGTCCAGAAATGCGTTCAACCGGTGAAGTTATGGGGCTTGATTATGAATTTGCTCTTGCTTTTGCCAAATCTCAACTTGGAGCCGGTGTTAAACTCCCAAAGAAGGGAACGTTGTTCGTTTCTGTAAGGGACGAAGACAAAAGGCGTATTTTAAATCCCGTAAAACTTTTAGCTGAGCTTGGCTTTTCTATTTTAGCAACAAGTGGAACACAAAAATTTCTTACCGAACATAACGTTGAGTCACAAAAAATTAATAAGGTTCTAGAAGGTCATCCTCATATTGAAGATGCCATTCGTAATCGACAAATTCAATTGATTTTCAATACAACGAGTACTGCCAGCGCTATCTCAGATTCCAAATCATTACGCCATGCTGCCCTCATGCAAAAAGTCCCATACTATACAACCATAGCTGGAGCCGAAGCTGCCGTAGAAGCAATCAAAGCACTTAAAAGCAAGTGTCTTGAAGTACGCTCACTACAAAGTTACTTCACCTAAATATTTCACCGCGCAACCAAGCATATACTCCTAATATGCTATATGTGCTATATTCTCTCTCAAGCCTTTATTTGTAATAAAAATACTGATTAAGGCTTGCTTTTTATCCTCAAAGCTTTTATATTATGTTTCATCGAACTTTCGGTTATGTGACTTTCTTTCCTGTGCAATTCTGCACTTTCAACGAAGCTTCTCCCACCTAATTTCGATCTTAAAACCGCACTGGGGGTTATAGAGCTTCAGTGCACAATATTATTATATTCTAAGGAGTTTCCTATGTCTACAGGAACAGTTAAGTGGTTTAACACAACAAAAGGGTTTGGATTCATTCAACCTAATGATGGAAGTGCAGATGTCTTTGTACATATTTCCGCTGTTGAGCGCTCTGGATTAAACAGTCTCAACGAAGGACAAAAAGTCTCTTATGATGTTCTTCAAGATCGTCGTTCTGGAAAATTTGCTGCTGGAAATCTCGCAGCACTTTAATTTTTTAATATTCTGCTCCATTTCAATGAATAATCCTCGCCTTCACAGGCGAGTTTTTTTATTCTTTGTAAAAAAACACAAAATCTTTTGTAAAAACGTACTCATTTTTTACTTGGCATAATCATCCTCAATACGCTTGCTTTTTCCCTTAAGTCTTTTACAATTTCCCGACCAAAATCTATCCCCCTCTCTTTAAAAAGAAACTCTTAAGCTTTGTGCTAAAATTCCACTGTGCAAAAAGAGAACGAGGCATCATTTTGAAAAATGGCGTAAAAAATTTTATTGGATTGCAAAAAAATGCGTTTGTTGAGTTTGTTGAAAACAATGTCTGATCAGATACTATTCTTTGCAAATATATTTATTATCATTATATTGTACTTTTTTATTTTAACAAAAAAGAATAACAGGAATACGAATAAATAAGTAATATTGACTATTATAAATTCACTCTCATAGTTTCGATAACTTCTTCTCAATCTAATACTTTTATCTTATTCATATATTTTAACATATCAATATTTAATGGATACAACATTCCCTGCTGTCTGAAAAATAAATACATTGATTTATAACAATCATTACTATTTTCAACTTGAGTGGGAGTTACAAACATCATAAAATTTTTTCATTCCAAACCTATTCAGATTCGTCTAAATAGAACTATTCGTTTTTACCTGATAAGCAGAACAAACCTGTGAACAAAAGACGTTTTAAAACGAGTTAAACATTCCTCTTATGAACCGTCTCAATGCAAAAGCTTTTGCAACTAACAAACAGAATGATGGCGCTGGCTTTTAGCTTCATAAACGTCAAAATAGTGGTGCTCAACTTACTATTACTCTATTTACAGACAGCGTCATGAAATAAATTTGAGAGCATTAAGAGATGTTTCTTAACAAAAGTGTGAAGCCATGCATAATCTTTATTATTTAAAAGACATTGCATTAGATATTTTGGAAAATCGGAAAACTGGACTCAAGGGTGAGTGGTAAAACTGGAGAGTGATTTTCACCTTTACATCTTTATATCTCCCCCTAATAAAACTATCTTCTTGTTTCAGAAATCAATCAAACTGATATATGCAATATATTCGCACCCTTTTGGCATACAAAAACTGAAACCGCTTACAAAATACCGAAACGTTTTAACCTTTATTTCAAACACGACGCTATGTTGGGGTTGGATGCTGATTGGCAAGTGACGGAAAAAGCAAACGCTTTACTGGACTATAAATCAATCCATTGAAATGTTCATCGGTAATAAAAACATTCAACAAAGCGATGAGAAAAATCTTCAACCCTGACAAAAATTATAGAAATTTTCCCCCGTAGACTGCACATCCTTTACATATCTCTAATCTTGCTGTAAGACTTGCAGTAAGTTTTCTATTTCTATAAGCGATATATAGCCGGACCTGACCATCTTTATGCAAAAACTTACTGAAAGAGGTGAATTAAGGATATTTTTGCAATTTTCTATCGCATACAAGGTAATCTCTTATAGAATAGTTCTAAATCAATAATCATTTACTTATATCACAATAAGGATTGAAATTATGGCTTTTATCGCCGACAAGCTTGCTCCTGTCAAACCTTCTGCAACAATTGCTGTCTCTCAAAAAGCACGTAACTTGAAAGCGCTAGGTCGTGATGTCATTGCTTTAGGTGCCGGAGAACCAGATTTCGATACACCAGATAATGTTAAAAATGCTGCCATTGAAGCTATTCGACGTGGAGAAACAAAATACACTCCTATATCTGGTATTCCAGAATTGCGTCAAGCAGTTGTGGCAAAATTTAAAAGGGAAAATAACCTCACTTATCAGCCAGAGCAAATTATTGTTGGAACCGGTGGAAAACAAATCCTTTTTAATGCATTGATGGCAACCTTAAATAAAGGAGATGAAGTTATCATTCCATCCCCTTATTGGGTCAGTTATCCAGAAATGGTAACTCTCAACGGTGGAAAACCTATTTTTATAAAAACCAAAGCCGAGTTTTCTTATAAACTTCAACCACAAGAGTTAGAAGCTGCCATTACCCAAAAAACCAAGTGGTTTATTTTTAACTCTCCTTCAAATCCATCGGGAGCTGCTTATACGCATGAGGAGTTAAAAAAGCTAACGGATGTTTTAGTCAAATATTCTCATGTCTATATTCTGAGCGATGATATATATGAACACTTAACATATGAGGATTTTATTTTTGTCACTCCAGCAGAAGTAGAACCAAAGCTTTACGATCGCACCCTCACGATGAACGGTGTTTCTAAAGCTTATGCTATGACAGGTTGGAGGATCGGTTATGCAGGCGGTCCACAAGAGTTAATTAAAGCTATGGATATCATTCAAGGCCAGCAAACATCCGGTGCGAGCTCTATTTCTCAATGGGCAGCTATCGAAGCGCTCAATGGTCCACAAGATTTCATTGCACGAAATAAAAGTATTTTCCAAGCGCGCCGTGACCTTGTCGTTTCCATGTTAAACCAAGCTCCTGGCATCCACTGCCCGACGCCGGAAGGTGCTTTCTATGTTTATCCTTCCTGTGCAGATCTTATCGGAAAAAAGACCCCTGAAGGCAAAATCATTAAAAATGACGAAGACTTTGTCATAGCCCTTCTGGAAACAGAAGCGGTTGCTGTTGTCCATGGATCTGCTTTTGGACTTGGTCCAACCTTTCGTATTTCTTATGCGACATCAGAAAAGTTTCTTGAAGAAGCTTGCTCACGTATTCAACGCTTTTGTAATAATTTACGTTAAAAATTTCAAATACGATCTATCATGAAAGCTTTATTATCAATCGCTTTATACGGAAGTTTATAACTTTTAGATTTAGGTCGTAAATAGATCAAATTCTGTGAAAAATTTATATGTACGAAAATAGATTTTTTATCATGGAATTCTCAAATCAAGTTGTGTTGTTGCTCAAGGAATGAACGAGCACCGTTATATATTTATTAACACATGTTTCTATGATAACTCTATAATCTATAAAAAGCACTTTTTCCTTGTAAAATAATTTTTATATACCTTCCTATTTTTGATGCGCAAGTCAATGATTTTATCTTAATTCAACATAAACAAAAACTTGAAATAAAAAATTACGATATGCAAAATAGTGGGTGCTTCTTATAACTCAGAGTATTTTTCATACGAGTAAAATATATAATTCTTAACTAAAGCTTCTATATTTATAAATGCTCTGTTTCTCAATTAAATCCTTTCTCTCTTGAAAAGATCAGAACTATTCAAAGATTTTCAGCAAAGCTTAATATACTTCAAAAACTGTTCAAGACTCATACAGTTCCTTTAATTTTTTTATTATCTTCCAAGACATTTACATTTTTAGATGCTATTTAAAAAATAAAAAAAAGCCGGACATAAGTCCGGCAAGTCTGGAAAATCTTCAGAGATAAAATCAATCCGAAAGATTTTCGTAAGGGAACACTCAAGAAAATGCAATGGGAGGCAACATAATCAAGAGATAATACTCTATGTCACTTTATAAGAAAAAGCACAATAAAAACTTAAGCGTAACAGCTATGCAATAAATACATAGCTGAAAGAATGGCCACACATTAAAAAGACCAATGACGCGCTTTTAAAAAAATAAAATCTCGAAAAGCTCTAAGCTTTGCCAAATTCTTTAAAGCATAAGGATAACAAAAAAAAGTATCAAAAGAGGGAATATCAACAACTTCAGGAAAAAGACGCACAAGCCGCTCATCATTATTAACAATATAATCAGGTAGAACAGCGATCCCGAGATTGCACATAATGGCATTCTTAATTGAAATGATATTATTGATTCGTAAAACTGGCAGGCGCAAAGACCCATCACTTCTACCAGCCTTTTCCAACCAGTTTAAACCAGCCAAATAAGGTGGTGCAGATTCACCAAATGAAATAATACGGTGTGAATCTAGCTCAGATAATGTTTCTGGTTTACCATAATTTGCAATATAACTCTCAGAGGCATAAACATGCATATGAATTGTAAATAATTTTCTTTGTATAAGATCAGGCTGTTGAGGTTGCTGTAAGCGAACAGCACAGTCTGCTTGACGCATCGTTAAATCAAGTTCTTTATCATCAAACAAGAGTTGAACACGGATATCCGGATAAAGACCAAGAAATTCAGGCATACGCTCCACAAGCCATCCTGCGCCCATTCCAAATGTCGATGTAATACGCAAATCTCCCGTGGGTTTTTCACAGCTTTCACTTAATTGTGAGCGAGCACTTTCAAGCTTCATTAAAACATCATGGGTCGTACGATAAAGAATTTCTTCCTGCTCGGTTAAGATTAATCCACGAGCATGACGCTGAAACAAAGATACCCCAACATCTTGTTCTAAAGCCGAAACCTGTCGAGAAATAGCTGATTGAGATAAATGAAGATTTTGGGCTGCATGTGTAAAAGAGCCAGCCTCTGCCACAGCATGAAAAATTCTTAACTTATCCCAATCCAATGGCGACGTCACAATTTTACCTATAGTTTTTTTTACTGTTTCAATAATTTTTTATGTTCGCATATCTAAAAAGCGTTCTGCTTCCAACGCTGCCATACACCCCCTTCCTGCTGCAGTGACAGCTTGACGGAATATTTCATCTGTTACATCACCTGCAGCAAAAACACCAGAAATGCTTGTTGCTGTTGAATCGGGGGCTGTCCACAGATAGCCGCCTTGCTTTTGTTTCAATTGTCCTTCAAATAAAGAAACGGCAGGATCATGCCCAATAGCAATAAATATTCCCTCCGCATCCACCTTAGTCTCTTGACCCGTTTTAACATTTTTAAGACGTGCCCCAGTAACAACGGCTCCTTTTGAATCCTGAGCTGGTAAACCAACAATTTCTTCTACCACATGGTCCCAAAGAATACGTACATTATCGCAAGCAAGCAATCTATCTTGTAGAATTTTTTCTGCCCGAAAATGATTGCGCCGATGAACTACGCTTACACTCTTTGCCAAATGCGATAAATAAAGAGCTTCTTCAACAGCTGTATTTCCTCCTCCCACAACAATGACATCCTTACCACGATAAAAAAATCCATCACATGTTGCACAAGCAGAAACCCCTCCTCCCATAAAGGTTTGTTCACTTTCCAAGCCAAGCCAGCGCGCTTTTGCTCCCGTTGCAATAATCAAGGCATCACAATGATATTGATTTCCTAAATCTCCATATAAGAGAAAAGGATATTGCCGCAAATCAGCCTTCACAATATGATCATAGATAATTCTTGCATCCATATTTTCAGCTTGTTTTGCCATTTGTTCCATTAACCACGGTCCTTGAATAGGATCAGCAAAACCTGGATAATTTTCAACATCCGTTGTAATTGTTAACTGTCCACCTTGCTGTACCCCCGTAACCAAAACCGGCTTGAGCATCGCTCTTGCCGCATAGATCGCCGCTGTATAACCAGCTGGCCCTGAGCCAAGAATAAGCAAGCGAATATGCAATTGTTCCATAGAATCCCCTTTATTGAAGAATAACTATATATTATAATGAAATACCGCCTATAAAAAACATTTTTCAATAGCCTCAATTATGGTGTATACGTACTGTTTTCCAAAATTGACAAAAAATTTCGATTGTCAAGCCACCAAGTCGTGCTTAATGTAGGCATTCACTTTTATCGTATAAAGAGATAAACGTAAATTCTTATGAGAACAAAACAGTCATAAAATAAATCTGAGGATAGGAAACGGTCATTTTTCAATTTATTATCAATGTCTGTGCACGTTTTGCATTTATCATGGGAGGAGCAATGCTTCTACCAATTTTTGTTGGCTTACACGACAACAACCCTAATTGGGTCGTTTTTCTTTACTCTTGCGCGATAACCACCGTGTTAGCAACATTAATTCTTTTAGCAACAAAGGGGGCTACCTGTCGTTTTTCAGCACGACTTGGCTTTATTCTCACTGTTTGTCTTTGGCTCACAGGGAGCATTGTGGGTGCATTACCCCTTTATCTTTCTCCTCTTCCCATTTCTCTTGCAGCAGCAATCTTTGAAGCTGTCTCTGGAATTACAACAACAGGCTCTACAGTCCTTACTGGTCTTGATAATTTATCACGTAGCCTTTTGTTATGGCGTTCTATCATATGCTGGATTGGAGGCATTGGTTTTATTGGTTTAGCCTTATTGCTTTTGCCTTCACTGCGTGTTGGGGGTGTTCGACTTTTTCATATGGAATCATCAGATAAATCTGAAAAAATACTGCCCCGTATCAATCAAATTGCTAATGGAATTATCATCGCTTATGTTGGGTTAACACTGGCTTGTATGCTTTCCTATTTTGCTTCTGGCATGAGCTTATTTGACGCTATCAACCATGCAATGAGCACAGTAGCAACAGCTGGATTCTCAACCCATGACGCTTCTTTTGGCTATTTTTCTGATAAACCAGCCATTCTTATTATTTCAACGATCTTTATGTTGCTCTCAGCACTACCTTTCGTCCTTTATGTTAAATTAGTCCTTCCTGGCCACTCTAAACGCTTTATTGATCCGCAAGTCATCATTTTCCTTCATATTGTTTTTATCTTCAGCTTTGCTTTAGCCGCATGGTTGCAATTTCATGACCATCGTACTTTCCACTTGGTTTTTCTTGATGTCATTTTTCACCTGACGTCTATCATTAGCACCACTGGTTATAGTGCCGAAGACTATCAACTTTGGGGACCTTTTGCCCTTGGTATTTTTTTCATCGTTTCTTTCACTGGTGGTTGTGCTGGTTCTACCTCTGGTGGCATGAAAATTAATCGCTTAATTATTCTTTGGCGAATTACACAAACAAATCTAGAAAAACTTTTCTCACCCCATGTTGTGGTAAAGGCACGTTACGATCATTCAAATATATCAAGTGATGCTGCTAAAGCCGTTTTGTTCTTTGTATGTCTTTACATGTTCTGTCTCATCATTGGCACTGCATTTTTACTTATGACGGGTCTCGACTTCACTTCTGCCTTTACAGGCGTCTTAACCGCTCTTTCCAATGTGGGTCCAGGTTTTGGGAACATTATTGGCCCTGCTGGAAATTTTTCTACAATCAACGATGGTGCTTTATGGATTTTAAGCTTTTTGATGCTAGCTGGGCGTCTTGAAATTATAACAATATTTGTACTTTTCATTCCTGCTTTTTGGCGTGAATAATTTTGAAACTTAAAAAAAATTCAAATACACAATCATATAAACAATATCAAACGAACATAAAGTGAGATTTTATATCATGTTATTTTAATATACAGCCCCTTTAAAAGAGATGAAAAACAAAAACTTATTATTCAAGAACTCTCACATCAATTAAAGTCAATACTCTGCTTTATCAATGGTCCCCGAAGAGGTTTGTAAGGATAACGCATTCTTTTTACTTCATAGCAAGATTTCTACTGCATTTAGGAATTTTTATCCGCAAAGATTTCCTCATAAACGCTCCCAATTGCGGCAGCCTCCTTTTCTAAAGAAAAGTGGGTACGAACATGATCTAAAGCTTTTTCTCCTGCTTCCATTGTTTTTTTCAAATTAGCCAAATAAGGCTCAATTGCCGTTGTTAAAGCTGAACCATCTCCTGCTTTCACAACCGCTCCTGTTCCCTCCACCACCAATTTTTCATAAGCTCCCGCATCACTCGCCACAACAGCTGTCTGTGATGCCATTGCTTCCAATGGTGTCAAACCAAAACCTTCTGTACGAGAAGGTGCCACATAAAGAGACAAACGACGATACCACAGAGGTGTATCGAGCACTTCACCAAGAAAAATAATACGATCTTCCAAACCCGCTTTAGCAATTTTCTGGCGCAGTTTCTTTTCAAAGTTATAATGTTGTTCTGTCGTGCGACCAGCAATAAGCGCTGTCCACTCAGGATAACGAGGCAATAACTCGATCATTGCATCCACAAAAATATCAGTCCCCTTAAAATAACGCACACGCCCAAAACACCCGACTGCATATTTTCCTGGTAAGCCTGATGCAGAAAAGCGATCATCAAGCGTTTTTGGTGGCGAAAAACGCCTTATATCTACCCCATGCATAATGACCTGATGAGGCACTTCCAGATAAGCTCCTGTATAAACACTGGTAGCAATCACTTTATCCATACGGCGAATCAACCATTTGGTAAAAGGTTTATGATAACGCCGAGATGCTGATGTAAAGACAAGTTTAAGCTTCATTTTCAATACATCACGCAAAAAGATCCCATAAAGCATTTCAATATTGCGCCGTGCGTGCAAAATACGAAACGACCTACCTTTTGGGCTTTTCCAAAGCCCAAAAAGCGACTTAAAAGCAAGAGCTGGCAAATGTGCTGGCAATCCAAACCCAAAAGTAGCTATACGCACCCCCTGCTTTCGCTGCATGGGAATAAGCTGAATAACCGTAGATGTTACGCCTGACAAACGCTTTTTAAAGTGAAGAGCAATAATCTCTATTTCTTCTAAAGATACACGCATAATAACTTAGATATACTGAACCTTAATAATTTCGTAATTATGTGTACCTCCTGGTGCATTCACTTCAATGACATCGCCTTCTTGCTTGCCAATGAGTGCACGTGCAATAGGTGATGAAATAGATATTTTACCGGTCTTCACATCAGCTTCTTGATCACCAACGATCTGGTAAACCTTTTTTTCTTCAGTATCTTCATCTAAAAGATTAATCGTGGCTCCAAATTTAATTTGATCACCTGAAAGACGAGAAACGTTAATCACTTCTGCCCGCGCAATATAATCCTCAAGCTCATTAATACGCCCTTCATTATGGCTTTGTGCCTCTTTCGCAGCGTGATATTCGGCATTTTCTGACAGATCACCATGCGCACGCGCCTCAGAAATTGCTTCAATAATCCGTGGACGCTCCTGTTGTTGACGCCACCGTAACTCTTCTTTAAGACTTTCAAAACCAGCTGTAGTCATCGGAACTTTTTCCATAATCCGTCCCTTTCTGTTACACGGAAGGTTTAATAAAAATACAAAAAACGGCTTCCAAAATTACTTCTGGAATCCGAAAACCATAACCTCTCTTACTATATAGTACGGTATGCTTGTTTTCCATATAAAAAATAAAAAAGAAAGCAAACTATTCACCAATTATATTTAGGTTCTTTAATATTTTAAAACTTAGAAATGCCACGCTTCACTTCTCGTAAACAGGAAGAAACAATTGTCTTTCTTTCTGTTTTATTATAGCTTAGAAGAGGGTTGGTATGAAGAGAAAAAACTCTAAAGGAATCCTTTGCAAAAAAATGAAAAAATTAGTCGTTTTTTTTATGCTTGTTCCTCTCTTTTTACCCATAACAGAGTCCAGAGCCGTGGATGCATTTGTGACAGAAAACCTTAACTTTAGAACAGGACCAGGCACTCAGTACGCGCGTTGTGGTTTAATCCCTGCAGGTAGACTGGTGTTTGTCAAAGCTTGTAAAGGGAACTGGTGCCATGTTCAATATAACACAAAAACAGGCTGGGTATCAGCTCGCTACCTTTCTTTTAAAGATGCCAATGACCTTTATCACATATACACAATATTTTCAGAAAAAAATCACATTAGATGCGATCCTTCTCCGTAACGACGACCGTGAATATTTAGCCCACACTCTATAGCATATTATTATAATAAAATGGTGCCCATGAGAAATCGTAAACATGACTTCCTTCCAAGAAATACTTCAAAGAACTTTCTTGATATTGAAAACTTATCAAATATCGTATGAAGTATTCAACCTGCCTGCAAAAAACAGCTCGGTAACATTTTGCCATCATTGGGATAAAGTTGTAAAATTTAGTCTTTTCTCTAAAGCCAAAAGCTCTTCTATCTTAAAAGGATACAATAATGAAAAACGGTGTCACAGCAACAGTCGAAGCTCTTTCTGCTCTGATTGCTTCTGGTAATCCTCTTTTTAAGAATGGCGAATTATGGACACCCCACCGCCCTATTCGTCCTGAAAAATCGGAAGGTGGAATTCCATTTCAACTCGAAACATCTTTTGAAGCTGCAGGAGATCAACCTCAAGCAATTAAAACCCTGGTTGAAGGCATTAAAAAAGAAGAGCGTACACAAGTGCTTTTAGGTGTTACCGGATCAGGGAAAACTTATACAATGGCTAAAGTCATTGAAAAGACACAGCGTCCTACTCTCATTTTAGCGCCAAATAAAACTTTAGCAGCGCAACTTTACGGAGAGTTTAAGCGTTTTTTTCCCAAAAATGCCGTCGAATATTTTGTTTCTTATTACGACTATTATCAGCCTGAAGCTTATGTTGCACGCTCTGATACTTATATCGAAAAAGAATCCTCTATTAATGAACAAATTGACCGTATGCGCCATGCCGCAACACGCGCTGTACTTGAACGTGATGATGTCGTTATTGTGGCCTCTGTGTCCTGTATCTACGGAATTGGCTCGGTAGAAACCTATACGGCTATGACTTTGCAAATAGACAAGGGCGACAAACTCAATCAACGACAATTCCTAGCGGATTTAGTTTCTCAACACTATTATCGACAAGACATTAATTTTATTCGTGGTTCTTTTCGTGTCCGAGGCGACACAATCGAGATTTTTCCAGCCCACCTCGAAGATCGAGCCTGGCGTATTTCGCTCTTTGGTGATGAAGTGGAAGCAATTATTGAGTTTGATCCTCTTACAGGACAAAAAACAGGTGATCTTCCATCTATTAAAATTTACGCTAATTCACACTATGTCATACCACGTCTAACATTAAATCAAGCAATGAAAGCGATTAAAACGGAACTGGTTCAACGTCTCGATGAATTGAATACAGCTGGGCGCCTTTTAGAAGCACAACGTTTAGAACAGCGTACAATGTTTGATTTGGAAATGCTGGAAACAACGGGCTCATGTATGGGAATCGAAAATTATTCACGCTATTTAACAGGCCGAAAACCCGGTGAACCCCCACCAACCTTGTTCGAATATATTCCCCATAATGCTCTTGTTTTTATCGACGAAAGTCATGTCACTATTCCTCAAATTGGTGGTATGTATCGTGGTGACTTCCGAAGAAAAGCAACCCTCGCAGAATATGGATTTCGTCTGCCCTCTTGTATGGACAATCGTCCCTTACGCTTTGAAGAGTGGGACGCCATGCGTCCGCAAACTATTGCTGTCTCTGCAACCCCTGGACGCTGGGAAATAGAGCAGTCTCATGGTATTTTTGCCGAACAAATTATTCGCCCAACGGGACTTGTTGATCCATCAACAGAAGTGCGCAAAGCCTCCAATCAAGTCGATGATGTCGTAAACGAAATCCGTAAAACAATTCAAAAAGGTTACCGTACCTTAGTCACAGTGCTAACCAAACGTATGGCCGAAGATTTGACAGAATATCTCCATGAACAAGGGATTCGGGTACGCTATATGCATTCTGATATTGATACCTTAGAACGTATTGAAATTCTTCGTGACTTACGGCTTGGCACCTTTGATGTCCTCATCGGTATCAACCTGCTCCGAGAAGGCCTTGATATTCCAGAGTGCGGTTTTGTTGCTATTTTGGATGCTGACAAAGAAGGTTTTTTACGCTCAGAAACCTCGCTCATCCAAACAATCGGACGCGCTGCACGCAACGTAGACGGACGCGTTATACTCTATGCTGATACCATGACTGGCTCTATAGAACGAGCCTTACAAGAAACACAAAGACGTCGAAAAAAGCAGATAGAATATAATGAAAAACATCATATCACACCGACAAGTATCAAAAAAAATATCGACGATATTCTCAAATCAAACGAAGAAAACAACAATAGTCCTCATAATATTCCTGACTTTATCACGCAAAAAAATATGGTTGGCAATAATCTAGCAACCCATATTCAATCCTTGGAAAAGTCAATGCGTGAAGCTGCAGCTGATCTTAATTTTGAAGAAGCGGCACGACTTCGTGATGAAATCAAAAAATTGCAAAAAATAGAACTAACACTTACAGATAATCCTTTAAAACATCATGAGGAACACCCCACCCACGAGCCTATGATGCAATTAAATGTCCTCATCAAATCAGGCCTTAATCAGGAAGAGACACCCCTAAATACCGATATTTCAAAAAATCCAAAGAACAAAAGAAAAGTGCATAAAAATACTCTTAAAAAAAACAGTAAAAAATAATGATACAAAGTTCTCAGAACATTGAAAGCCAATCTTAATTTTCTAAAATCACATAAAACAACCAAGAAACATCATAATTCTATAAAATAGATATCCTGCATTTCATTGATACGTCTATTTGGCAAAAAACATAAAGAAAAAATGATACCAACAAGAGCTTATTATATTGTCTTTTTAGAAAGTCTGTCTCATTCCAATATTTATCAACCATAAAAACTCTATAGCCACCATCCATGTTGAGTAATAATGATACAGTGCATAACCCGATTTTGTATTCGTCAACTTCTTAAAAAGTACTCAAAAAAGGTCGTACTCTTGTCAATCATATATGAAAAAAGAAAACTTCACCATAATAGGGGTAGTCATTTGTTTATAATGATAACCTATCGTTTTACATGTTAAATGAAAGCACAATGCTGCAGAGTTTCCCCCTTTCAAATTTTATTTATGTTAAACTAATCAAAATTATCCTCTTATAGGTTTATAAATGGGATTAGCGTTTAGATAAAAACTTTATAAGACAATAGAGTAGAAATGCCTCTTATGAACCTCTCAATGCCATATTCTTTACAGTACACACGCGCTGGAAAATAAAATGATATTTCTAGCTTTCTCCTTCATCAGCATAAAGATGGTGTTTTTTAATGGGGACATACTCCTCACGTCAAACAGAACGCCATTGATTTATACATTTACGGACTTGTTTTAAAGAAACATCTCTCAAAGCATCCCAAGCCCATTTCACATCAACACCCGTGAAGGATATAACGGTAAATCCACCCAGCACCTCCATCTTTACGCTTATCGAGAAGCAAACCGGCATCATCACACTATTTGCCAACTCGTGGATGTTACGATAGCCATTGCTAAGATAAGTTCATAAGAGCTATTTTTAGTCCTTTCTTATACAAATTTGATCTACAAATTCATCCCACTTATGACGTACAAGGATGTGGTTTTAATTGATTCAAGATAAGCAGGTTTAAAATAAAAGAATTTTACGTTATTCGGAACTCTCATTCAATATGAAAAACGCTAAATTATCTATATAAATAAATAAATTGAGAAAATAATACTATCTACCTATTTCAAAGATTACGCCGGTAAATATACGCAATACACTTACCACCATTTGACATACAAAAGCTGGAACTGCTTATAAAGCACTCTATCATTTTAATGTTCATATCAAACATACTGCTACGTTGCGACTAAATATTGCCTTACACGCAACAGAAAAACATGCGACCTCTTAAATAAACGGCGTTATAAAGTCAAAAACTTATCTGCAATGGATTGAAAAGAAACATTGATTTTTATAAAATACCAAATGGTAAGACTTAACCTATTTGGCTTTATGTCTCATTATTCTTACATGTGTTCGCACGAATCCTCTTCATTATATGCGTAAAGATCACCACTTATGGAAAGATTTAAACAACTCCTCCTGCAAATATGGGGAAAAGTGCAGTGTGACAACAGAATTTCACGTGTTCTTATCATTTAAAGTTCTAAAAATTCTAGAACAAGAGCGCTTGCTGTTTCGTGATGATTTCTTTGCTATCGGCCATAGTCCCATTCGTACAAATTATATGTCACAATAATTACAAAGAAAAATTACAAAAAAGTAGATTTGAAGCTTATTCTCATAGATTTTTCTCTTGTTTCCATAATTGAATCGTAGAGACAAAAAACACTCTCCATGACAGATGCAGCAACCATTTTACAATTATATGCCAAAATAAAATAGAGCGTATCTATCATCGTACTCGCTTCTTAGTATTAACCTATCATAATACAAGTAACATTTCTTTTTTTACTTTTTTATTTTGTGTATTAAAGATCACTGAATAAAGAAACTTAATAATATCATCTCATGTAAATTCTAATAATGACGATAGGGGTTATTAACGATAAAACATTCTTGATAAATTGATCTAAAGAGTGCATATTTTGGAACAATAAGCTCTTTAGGTTATTTTTATTGTATAGTTTTATAATATAACTTTAATAAAGTGAATTTTTATTCTTTTTGTCAAAATAAAGCCTAAAATCATTCAGATTATATTCAGTTTCGTACATGTACAATGCGGAGAATACGAGTTTACTAAGGAGTGTCGCTATGAAAAACTTTACCAAATTAGCGGTATTATCGGCAATATCAACGGCAACTATTTTAGTGCCATTAGATACAACGCTTGCTGATATAACATGGTCTCATGGTGATCATGTTACGAGGGAAATGGAAGAAACAAACAAAAAAATAGATGATATGATGAAGCAAATGCAAAAAAGAGCTGATTTCCATTCTCACAATTTTGGAAACCATTTTCATGATTACCACCACCATCACAATCATCATGTTGACCGTAAAAAGAAGGAGCAAAAACGTCACCATGTTGAACGCAAAACATATCATTATGTTGAGCGCAAAACGGTAACACACCGCCATATACATAAACATCACGTAGATAATCATAACTCAGGAGATGCTTTAGCGGCGGGTATTCTTGGTCTTGCAGCGGGTGCCGTTCTTGGTAATGTCTTGAAGAAACCAGAACAACCGCAAATTATCTATCAAGCGGTACCGCAACAACGAGTGGTATATCAAGAAGTTCCGCAAGTTGTGTATCAACAAATTCCACAAAATCAAGTCATTTATGAAGTTAATTCAACGGCAACATATCAACAACTCCACGAACCATGGACTCGTGGCTGGCTTCAATATTGCAAGAAAAAATACCGTTCATTCAATCCAAAAACAGGTACTTTCAGAGGGTATGACGGTTTAGATCATTTGTGCTACGCTCCATTAAATTAACTATAACACTCTAGAAAAATTTTTAAGGACCGAAAAAACACTTTAAAATGTTTTTTCGGTTATATTTTAAGTTCTTGAAGAAAAGGATTCCATTGGCGTTCATAACCTAAGTGACTTCCAGGACCATGCCCACAAATGAAACGAACATTATCCCCTAAAGGTAAAACTTTTTCTCGAAGAGATTGCATCAATTTTTCATAAGAACAGAAGGGGAAGTCTGTACGTCCAATAGAACCACGAAAGAGAACATCACCCAAGAGGGCTAAGCGCTCTTTTTCATTGAAATAAATAACATGACCAGGGGAATGTCCTGGGGTGTGAAAAACCTTAAATACATGTCCAGAAAAATGAACGCACTCACCATCTTCTAACCATTGATCAGGGATACAGATGCAAGCATCAGTGATACCATAATTTTTTGCGCTTTCGCTCACGGCATCCATCACAGGCTTATCATCGCGATGTGAACCGATAATTTTTACATTAAGCGCTTCTTTCACTTGCATTGCTGCTCCTACATGATCAAAATGACCATGTGTTATCCAAATAGCCTCAACAATAACACCATTCTTTTCGATTACGTCTTGAATCCGCGGCCAATCACCACCAGGATCAACGAGAACCCCCGTTTTACATTCACTATCAAAAAGCAAAGTACAATTTTGTTGGAATGTTGTAACTGGAATAATATATATATTAAGACTACCCATAATATCCTTTTCAAAAATAACTTTTTTAAATTTAAAAATAAAACTTTCTCTCTTTTAAGGTAAAGGTGCTGCTCGACAGCTTTATACAACTTATGTAAACTTGCATTTAGTGTAAGTTAAATTTTAGTGTAAACTAAATTTTTATCAAGGTTTTTTAAGAATGAGCAATCACGTTCAAGCTTTGTGTGACAATGCCCCTCACCTTCTTGTGATTGATGATGACACCCGTATTCGCAGTCTTTTATTTCAATTTCTTCTTAAAAATGGATTTCGTGTTTCCGTCTCAGCAAATGCAGATGAGGCAAGAAGACAACTTGCAAGCTTAGATTTTGATCTTCTTATAGTTGATATCATGATGCCCGGAGAAAATGGTATTGATCTTACCACCTCACTCCGTCAAACTAAAAACGTTCCCATTCTCATGCTCACAGCTCTGTCAGAGATAAACAATCGCATCCACGGCTTAGAAGCAGGTGCTGATGACTATCTTTCTAAACCATTTGACCCTCGTGAACTTCTACTCCGTATCAACGCCATTTTACGACGCGGTTTGCCACTCAACCAACCTAAGATTGAGCAAATCATTTTTGGACCATATATATTTTCCATTGCACGACGCGAACTTAAAAAAAGAGGAGAAGTAATCAAACTAACCGATAAAGAACAAAAAATGATGGTTCTCTTTGCAGAAAACGCAGGTGACATCATTCCACGTCATAAATTTGCAATGGATGATAAAAATATTAGTGAACGTGCTATTGACGTACAGATCAACCGTCTACGCCGTAAGATCGAACAAAACCCAGCGCTCCCCATATGGCTCCAAACTGTGCGAGGAATAGGTTATAAACTTTCAATTGAGTAAGCATAGCATGATCAACGCCTCAAAAAAAATGATCCGATGGTTGACAAAGAAGATGCCTAAACGGCTTTATGCTCGCTCTTTAATCATCATTATTGCTCCCATGGTTCTTTTGCAAACGGTCATTGCTTACGTTTTTATGGAACGCCATTGGCAAATGGTGACTGAGCGTCTTTCCATGGCTGTTGTTCATGATATTTCAGCCATTATCGATATCATTGAAACATATCCCCAAAAAGATAACTATGAAGATATCAAACGTATTGCACAGCAACGTATGGGACTCAATATCTCCATTCTTCCTCCTGCCCCTCTTCCTTCTCCTGGACCGAAACCATTTTTTGCAATTCTTGATTATTTTTTAAGTGAAGAAATTACGCGTCAAATTAATCGCCCCTTCTGGATTGATACGGTTGGAGATTCTGATCTTGTCGAAATCCGCATTCACCTTGGTCACAATATTTTGCGTGTCTTTGCATTGCGTAGCCAAGCTTACGCTTCTAATACTGATATTTTTTTAAGCTGGATGGTTGGAACAGCTCTTGTTTTGTTGCTGATAGCAATTTACTTCCTACGTAATCAAATAAAACCAATTCAACAATTGGCTGAAGCAGCAGAAAGCTTTGGACGTGGTCGTCCTTTACCAAAAGATTTTCAACCACAAGGAGCTGATGAAGTTCGACGCGCTGGCATTGCTTTTCTCCGCATGCGTGAACGTATTGAACGCCAAATCGAACAACGCACCATGATGCTCTCAGGCGTAAGCCATGACTTAAGAACCATTCTCACACGTTTTAAACTTCAGTTAGCATTAGTAGACACTGACTTTGACATTAAGCCATTAGAACAAGATGTCAGCGACATGCAAAATATGTTAGAGGACTATCTTGCTTTCGCCCGCGGTGAAGGAAGTGAGAATGTTAAAATCTTTGATTTAAATACCCTTATGCAAAAATTTTCCGCCGATGCTCATCTTTATAAGCGACAATTCTTCTATAACATTGAAGGTCCCACGAAAATACAAGCCCGCCCCCAAGCTTTTACCCGTCTGGTCAATAATCTTGTATCAAATGCATTTTGTTACGCTCATACTGTCAAACTAACAGCCATATCTCAACAAGACACTCTCATCATGATGATTGACGATGATGGTCCTGGAATTCATAAAAATATGCGCACAGAAGTCTTTAAACCGTTCTTTAGGCTCGATAAAGCACGAAATCAAGATGCGAGAGGAACAGGACTTGGTCTCTCCATTGCCCAAGACATAGCCCGTAGTCATGGAGGAAATATTCAACTCGATGATAGCCCACTAGGGGGCTTGCGTGCCATTATCGATATCCCCCTATGAATAAAATCTCATAAATTATCTATAAGATAAAAACCATGAAAAAACTTAACAATTTAGGCATTTCCTACCGTCTCAAACAAAGTATATTGTAATGCCTTGCGTGCACTTTCGCCGCACCCAGCAACCATCTGGAAAGCAATATGATAGCTTTCACAGACTTTAAGTGCGTGTATCAATAATGTTTCAACCTGTATATGAGATGGATGCACTCCTCCAGCCAAAAGAAGCCCTTGCCGATAAATAACGCTATGATTCCCTTGCCAATAATCAAAATGTCCTAGCAACAATTTTTCATTAATTGCCAGCAATAGACGATGCATTTCCTCTGTTCGATCCTTTTCGATAGAAAGATCAAATGCACAAGCTAAATGGAGAGCCTCCTGCTCTTCCATCCATGAAAAAGAAAGACGATAATTTGCCCGTTTTCCTTCCACACAAACACTAATTTCATCTTGTGCATCCCGTTCAAATGACCAATCGTATTTACAGGCAATCTGTTCTATAAAATCAACAGGATGCTCTTCTCTTCCTGTGGTGCAAAATGCAAGCCTCATCATAATCCTCAATCATATAAAAAACATTGTCAACAGAATATAAACCGCCTAAACTGCAACAATATTTTGCCACAATCAAAGCCCTACACCAAACAAATACACATTAAAAATACTAATACGACACGTTCCCAGGAACCCTATAGTTTCACTGTTGTAGCTGATGATAATAAAACGAATCATCAAGCTTTTTCAGTGTATTGATACAATTTCATAGTACTAGCCCCCCCTGTTTCAAAAAAAGTATTTTTTTTGAAAAATAAATAGAGAATCTAATCTAACAGACTCAGGATTAAGCATTTTTTAGCTTTAAACATTTCATTGAAAAATTGGGGATATTTTTCTGAAGCACTCTATTAATATAAATTATTTTACTATTTTTGTATTGGTGTCTTTTCCAAATCATCAAGACGCTTTTTCAAATCAGCATTATCGGCATGAGCTTTCAGTACCATCTCTTTAAATGTTTCAAACTCTTCACGTGAAACAAGATCGAGTTTATTGGCTATTTTTTCAGCCTGCAAACGAAAAGCCGTTCCAGCTTCACGTCGTATACCTTGTGCAACATCTGCAGCATCTGTTGCTAATTTTGCCAATTCATCAAGAATACGGTTTGATCCATTACGCATAATGTTTTCCTTAGATTTTAATTATTGACATACGCACTATAACGTATTTTCTTAACATTTAGATACTGTATTTGTTCCTTTTATCCTATAGATTTTATCTCACCGTATCAGTTTTACCAGATAAATTTTATTTTAAATCTTTTTACACTCTTTTTACTATAATAGCGTTTTAATATCGAAATCCAGTGGAAATCAGCTTCTCTCTTTGCTTGACCATTGTGTACTCATCTGTCATTCCTGACCATTTAATAACTTAAATACAAGATGCTCAAAAACCATGAACAATCTTTTTTGCCCCGCTATTGCTTTTCCCTCTTTTCTAGATCCGGTCATTTTTCATTTAGGCCCCATATCTTTTCGTTGGTATGGACTTGGTTACGTTATAGGTATTCTTTTTGCTTGGTGGTATGCGCAAAAATTATTAGAAAAACAATCTCTATGGTATAAAAATCATCCTCCTATGGATAAAGAAAAAATTGGGGATTTTGTTGTGTGGTCTGCCATCAGTGTCGTTGTTGGTGGCCGCTTAGGACAAGTGCTTGTATGGGATCCCATTTATTACTTTAATCATCCAAGTGCTATCATCGCAATATGGGATGGAGGAATGTCTTTTCATGGTGGTCTTATCGGTATCATTATTGCAATGATTTGGTTTGCTCGTAAAAATAATATCCACATACGGGCAATGTTTGATATAATTGCTGCAGGTGCTCCTATTGGTATTGGTATTGTCCGGATATGCAATTTCATTAACCAAGAACTATGGGGCAATATAAGCACACAACCTTGGGCTGTTTGCTTTCCTCTAGATCCTCATTATCTACCACGCCATCCGAGCCAAATTTATGAAGCATTCATGGAGGGGTTTCTTCTCTTCGCCATCTTATTCACAGTGATTTTTGTTTTCAAAGCTTTAAAACGCCCTGGTACTGTGGCAGGAACATTTATTATAGGCTACGCAATGGCACGCAGCATTTCAGAAGTTTACCGTGCCCCTCAAGAAGATCCAGAATGGTTTTCCAACATTTTTCATACAACTGGATTTACTTATGGTATGGCTTTATCTCTCCCCATGTTTCTTTTGGGGCTTTATTTTCTCCTCACTCCCTTCAAATATCAATCGACAAAACATGATTCCCCTGAAAGAAAAAGTTAAAGAAATTATTACAGGCAATGGACCAATCACTGTCAGCCAATATATGGCATTGGCACTTACAGATCCTCAATTTGGTTATTATCAAATACAAACACCCTTTGGACGCGCTGGTGATTTTATCACCGCACCTGAGATAAGCCAATTATTTGGAGAGATGATTGGTATTTGGACTCTTGCAAATTGGAAGGCTCATGGTTGCCCAGAACCTTTTATTCTCGCCGAAATAGGTCCAGGGCGCGGAACTCTTATGGATGATATTTTACGTACCATTCAAAAATTATCCATGACAGCGTTTAATGCTGCTGAAGTTTTCCTGATTGAAGTCAGTAAAAAACTTGCAAAAGAACAAAAAAAGCACCTTTCTTCCTATCAAAAATACATCCATACTATTGAAAATTTTGATCAAATTCCCTTAAAACCACTCTTCTTAATAGCTAATGAATTTTTTGATACACTTCCTATCAACCAATATATTAAAATAAGCGGAGAATGGAAAGAACGCCGCATTACCATCAATCAGGATGGAGACCTCATCTTTATTGCGACGCCGCATAAACTTCCTTCTTCTTGCTTACAGCTCTATGGTTCTGAAATCCCTGATGGAACAATTTTTGAACATGCCCCATCACGACATCAATTCATGCAACAAATCAGTAACCGCTTAATCCAAGTAAAAGGCTCTGCATTAATTATCGATTATGGTGCTTCTGATCTCGCCTTTGGTGATACACTGCAAGCCCTCTCAAAGCATGAATTTCGTGATATTTTTGAAGCGCCTGGTCAACACGATTTAACATCACATGTTGGTTTTTTCTTTTTGAAAAACATAGCTCTTGAACACGGCTGTTTTGCTGAAACTCTAGAACAAGGCGACTTTCTCATCAAAATGGGAATTCTAGAACGTGCAGGACAACTTGGAACAGGCAAGAGTGCGACAGTACAAAACAAAATCCGACAAGACATCGAACGCTTAGTCGGTCCAGATCAAATGGGTAAATTGTTTAAAGTTTTGCATATCAGTGATAAAGATATACCCTTACTTCCTCAATTTTGATACCAAACAATATTGACAAATCTAAACGCCTCACGCACCATTCTTATTTTGAAAATAATCATAATGGAATTTTGATGAATCCTATCCTAGCGAAAGAGCTTTCTTCTTTACAAGAGCATGGAATAAAACATGGCTTTTTTACGCGTCAAAGCGATGTTTCGAAAAACCCTTATCAAAGCCTTAATGGAGACAAAAGTTCAAACGATCAAGCAAAGCATATTGCCCCAAATCGCATTTTAATCGCTAATTATTTTGGCGTTGGAATACAAAATTTAGTAACTGTCAATCAAACACACTCTTGTGATGTAATCGTGATTAACCAAGCCTTTACCGATGATCTCCCTCAAGCTGATGCTCTTGTTACCACCAAAAAAGAACTGATTATTGGCATTCTTACAGCAGACTGTGGCCCTATTTTGTTTGCTGACCCACAGGCAGGGGTCATTGGCGCAACACATGCCGGCTGGCGAGGAAGCTTAAATGGGATTGTTGAAAAAATAATTTCTGTTATGGAACAACAGGGGGCAAAACGACACTCAATAACAGCAGTTCTCGGTCCTTGTATTGGACCTTGCCACTACGAAGTCACAGGTGAGTTTTACAATCAATTTATTGAATGCCATAGCCAATTTCAAAAATATTTTTTAAAAACAGATAAAGTCAATCATTTTCGCTTTAACTTATGGGCATTCATTATAAATCAACTCAAAGAAGCAGGAGTCTATGCTTCTTGTTTGGAAATTTGCACTTACCAAGACGAACAACGTTTTTTCTCCTATCGTCGTGCAATACACCGCAACGAACCTACTTATGGACGACAAATGTCTGCTATTATGCTAAAATAGCGAAAAGGAAAATATTTCTCACCTAAGGTAACAAAATAAAACTCCAAGCTTCTTGTCTGTATAAAAGGTGTTAGCTCTGTTCCTCTGTATTTTGTGTCAAGAAACACTCTATAAATGTGTAGAGACTTTATTGTTTTCAATATTTATCACGATAGCCAATAAAACACTGACTCTTTCATATTGCTCCTCTTCATTCATTTCATACCGTAAAATCATTGGGTATCACCATCTTTACACTTATTGAAACATAAAGCATCACTGCCATTATATTTTCCAACTTATCAATATTATGACTGTTTTTAAATTAAAGTGATCTATGAGAAGTATTTTTTATCCTTTTAAAACACCCCTCATCCATACCCCCATCTCATTTTTAATGTACGTGTAAATGCTTTCTCTGATTTAATATAAAAGAACTTAAACTAAGAAGAGCTTGCTGTGTTCAGATCTTTTATCTCAACATAAAAAATTGATATACCATTATACATAAATCTACTATATACAAGCTATATCTTATATGAGATTCATTCATTTTCAGTTTATAAAATGAAAAATGCTTTAATTGAGTATTCGTTACTTCATCATAAAAAACTCTGCTTTTAGAGCAATAAAGTTTTGGAAAAAGGGAAAACACAGTGCATAGTTCTTTAACAGTATCAAATAAAGTTGTAAGGCTTTTGTAATTGTTGCCTTACAACCTGCTAAAAAGAAATTAAAATCGTATTATATACTATCATGACAACTCAGAGGTTCCACTATGAAGCTTTTTTGCGGCAATTCTAATCCATGTCTTGCTGAAGATGTTGCAAATTATTTAAGTATTCCCTTAGGAAAAGCAACTGTGAAACGCTTTGCTGATCAAGAAATTTTCGTAGAATTACACGAAAATGTACGCGGACAGGACGTATTTGTTTTGCAATCTACATCTTATCCTGCAAATGATCACCTTATGGAGTTGCTCATTATGATTGATGCTCTTCGTCGTTCCTCGGCGCGGCGCATTACAGCCGTGATACCTTATTTTGGTTATGCTCGCCAGGATCGTAAACCTGGACCACGTACTCCTATTTCTGCAAAACTTGTTGCAAACCTGATTACCGAAGCGGGAGCCCATCGTGTTTTGACACTGGATCTTCATGCGGGACAAATTCAAGGCTTTTTTGATATTCCAACGGATAATCTTTACGCGGTTCCAGTCATTTCTCGGGATGTCAAGATGCATTACTCTCTTGAAAATGTAATTGTTGTATCTCCTGATGTTGGTGGGGTCGTCCGTGCCCGTTCTCTCGCCAAACGTTTGAACAGTTTGCTGGCTATTGTTGATAAACGTCGTGAACGCCATGGAGAATCAGAGGTTATGAATATTATTGGAAGTGTATCTGGAAAAGACTGCCTTTTGCTTGACGATATCGTTGATTCAGGTGGAACACTATGCAATGCAGCAAGCGCTCTTCTCAAGCATGGTGCCAATAGCGTTACAGCTTACATCACACATGGTGTTCTTTCTGGAAGTGCTATCGAACGTATTACCAATTCAGAGATGAAAGAATTGGTTATTACGGATTCAATTATGCCAACAAAAACAATCGAGGAAGCCCATAATATTCGTGTTTTGCCAATTGCTGATCTCATTGGAGAAGCAATTGCAAGAACCGCAGCAGAACAATCTGTCTCAAGTTTATTCGGCTAAACTCCACCTTTGGGATCTCCCGGTGCTGTTTCTAGACCAAGATCAGGAAAAGAAACAATGCGTTGACCGCTAAAATGTGTGTGAATAACGACAAGTCCACGTTCTCCGAAGTAAGTTAAAAGACGACGTGCACGACTTAAAGAATGGGTTCCATAAAGACGTGCCAAAAATGCATCTGACGGACATGGCTTTCCACTCAAAGCGGCCTGTGCTACATTTAAAAAAACACCTTGCACATCATCTTCCAAACTTTCCGATATATGCAAAATACGTTTCCAATTTTCACTAGCAGCAGTTTCTTCATCAACACAAGCTTGAGCAATAGCTAGCTTGCGACGAAATTGTGAAAGGTTTAAAAAATCTCCTGATAAACCATGAATACGACAACGAACTAAAAAATCTTGATAAAGCACCGCTGTTGAACGATAAAAAGTATCAGGATCATCAAGAATCTCTCCGATAACACCTTCGACCTGCTTATCATGCTCATCAACCGAAAGCTCAGGAAATAAACTGGGATTTTTTTCCAACGATTCTTGTTTTTTATGCACAACTTCTTCTAACATTTCATGAATTGATTTCTCTTTCAACGGTTCTCGTGACTGCTTAAATGGCACTAAAACCTCCTCTGGTGAAGCAGTAAAAACGAGTTCTTTTACATCCACTCGCTCTGTAGGAAGTGGCATTAATTTCGGGCTAGAAGAACGTGCTAATGTCTCAACAGGGCCAATGATGATCGGTAAAGGGCGTCGTGATAAAGCAGGACCTAGAGCGATAAAATGGCCACGTTCAAGATCTCGAAACATTTCCGCTTGTCGGCGCTCCATTCCCAAAAGATCAGCAGCACGCACCATATCAATATCTAAGAAAGTTCGTCCTATTAAAAAATTTGATGCTTCAGCAGCCACATTTTTAGCAAGCTTAGCTAAACGCTGTGTCGCAATAATACCTGCAAGGCCACGTTTTCGCCCTCGACACATAAGATTGGTCATAGCACTCAATGAAATCTTACGCGCTTCATCAGAAACTTCTCCTGCTGCTGTAGGAGCAAATAATTGTGCTTCATCAACCACAACAAGCATAGGATACCAATAATCACGCTCCACATCAAACAGTGCACCAAGAAAAGCCCCCACAGCCCGCATCTGTTGCTCAGTATCCAAACCTTCAAGGTTAAACACCACCGAAACCCGATGTTGGCGAATTCTATGGGCAATACGTGTGAGTTCTAATTCGCTACGTTGCGCTTCCACAATGACATGATCAAATTTATCTGCCAAAGTAACAAAATCACCTTCTGGATCAATCACACAATGTTGCACCCACGAAGCACTTTGTTCGAGAAGGCGCCGAAGAAGATGTGATTTTCCTGAACCAGAATTACCTTGTACAAGAAGACGTGTCGCTAATAATTCTTCAAGATCCATAAATGCTTGTACAGATTTACGCAAAGCATTACCTTCTGCCATCTCTCCCAAGGCGATCTCAACCTTCATAATATCTCCAGTATTTTACTTTGAGTCATCGGCTCATCTTTAGCCTTCATATAAACTATGTTTGTAACACTTCCTCTTGCTTAACGGTAGAAATCATCAATTTTTCCCACAACTCTTGCATCTATGAATGGTTTGAATTATAGAACAAATATCTGCGTAGACACCCTTGGAGGCAACGCAGAGTGAAATCATCGCTGTTTAACAGTGCATATTTTCATATTCATGCAGAAACTGTTATTGTTTTTGGTGAATCTCCGATCATTTAAAAGGACTTGAACTATGAGCAAAAGCTATACTCTTAAGGCCGAAATGCGCGAACGGGTTGGTAAGGGGTCCTCCCGTGAACTTCGTCGTAACGGTCTCATTCCTGCTGTCATTTATGGTGACAAAAAGCCACCTTTGGCAATTGCGATTCCCTATAAAGAAGTTTTTTATAAAATTCACGCAGGTGGCTTTCGTACCACCGTTGCGACGATTGAGATTGGTAAACAAAAAATTATGGTTTTACCAAAAGATTACCAATTGGATCCTGTGCGTGACTTTCCCTTACATGTAGATTTCCTGCGTATTTCAGCGAAATCTGTTGTGGAAGTGAATATTCCTGTGCACTTTCTCAATGAAGACACCGCACCTGGTATCAAAAAGGGAGGTGTTCTCAATATTGTTCGTCACGATATTGAATGTACAGCTCCAGCAAATGCTATTCCTGAAGCGATTGAGATTGATCTCTCAAACTACTCCATTGGTGATTCTATTCATATTTCGGCTGTGCAACTGCCAAAAGATGTCACACCAGTCATTCAAGATCGAGACTTTACCATTGCAACCATCGCGTCTCCAGCAGGTATGGATGTTAGTGATGAAGATTCCGAACAAGAAAATAACGAAGACAACGAAGAAAATTAACAAATTTCAGGAGGCGGGAAAAATTCCCGTCTTGACTTCACATCCCCTCACACTTTGACTGGAGGTATGCATGTGGCTTATTGCTGGTCTTGGCAACCCTGGTCTACAATACCAGAATAATCGCCATAATATTGGTTTCATGGCAGTTGATGCTCTTTATCGATCCTTTTCTTTTTCTTCATGGTCAAAAAAATTTCAATCTGAAATCTCCAATGGTTTTATAAATGGTGAGAAAACTTTTCTTATAAAACCTCAAACCTTTATGAATCGCTCTGGTCAAGCCATTGGTGAAGCTTTGCGATTTTATAAATTAGATTTGAAGAATTTGATTATCATTTATGATGAGCTCAACTTACCACAAGGAAAAATACGTGTAAAAATGGGTGGAGGACATAATGGACATAATGGTATAAAGTCTATTGATGCCCATTGCGGCACTGACTACTGCCGTGTACGCTTAGGAATTGGACATCCTGGTTCCAAAGAGCTGGTTCATCAGCATGTTTTAGGAAATTTTACCAAATCCGACCAAGGGTGGCTCTCTCCTCTTTTAGAGGCGTTAGCAAAAAACTTTGTTCTCCTTATAAAAGAGGACAAGTCTCTCTTTATGAATGAAATCTCACAAACAATGAAAAACAAAGGCACGTGATAACTGTTCATTCCTATAAGATCCAAAATAAGTCAGCATGACTTCGTATAAGCTTTGTGCATAAACCCCTCTTTTTGAAAAAAGAACCTTGTCAATATAGAAACCCTAAAGAAAACAAATGGAGTAAATAAGGTAACTCTCCTTGAAACTTAAAAAACTCACAGAGGCATTAGAAAAAATCACTGGGGTTAATTGTTGCCTGCAGTGGGTCCTCATACATATTAGATCCTTGACTTAAAGCTCTCGGTGCACGCTCATTGTTTTGCAATACCACGACACGGGCACCAACGGGAACACGATCATAGAGATCAATAATATCTTGATTAAGCAAACGAATACATCCACTTGAAATAGCATGTCCAATCGACCAAGATTCGTGTGAACCATGAATTCGGAAAAGCGTATCCTGCCCATTTTTGAAAAGATAAAGAGCTCGCGCCCCCAATGGATTGTCCGGTCCTGGTGGCATTCCTTTTCCCAAATGACCATAACGTTCGGGCTCTCGAGCCATCATTGCTGCGGTAGGCACCCAACTTGGCCATCGGCGCTTGCGCTGGACAACCCCTTCTCCTCCAAATTCTAATCCTTCCTTACCAACTCCAATACCGTAACGCAAAGCTGTTCCATTTTCACCAATAAGGTAAAGAAAACGCTCCTGTGTATCGATTACCAATGTTCCAGGTGGATAAGATGTATAATAAATCACTTTTTGACGCCAAAATTTTGGATCAATTGTTGAAAGATCAACAGCCGGTAGTAAATAAGGCTCGTTGGTTACAGGACCATACAAAGCCCGCACTTCATCTGGAATGTATCGATCTTGTTGAGAAGAAACAAACGATACATCAGATTGGTGTGTAGCACACCCAACCAAAGCCAAAGGTGCTGCAATTAAAATTAAAAAAGCATAACGAGACAACACTCTTCCATTTTCTCCAATTAGTTCCTTATGCAGACTTGAATACTGTGAAAAACTTAGCGTACCGTTAACATTCTCTTGAAATTCCCTTACTATGAAAACAGTAAAGGCTTTTAAGTACGATAACAAAGCGTTTGTTTTTTTACTGTAGACTTTTTTCTCACCTATAGCAACTAAGACTATAACTCTTCTCAAAATATGCTATAAAAGCGCCGACGAAACATTATCTTGATCATAAAGCAATAGAAAAGAAGAAACCATGGGCTTTAAATGCGGTATTGTGGGGTTACCTAATGTTGGTAAGTCAACCCTTTTTAATGCACTAACAAAAACAGCTACGGCACAAGCTGCTAACTATCCTTTTTGTACAATCGAACCCAATACTGGTGAAATTGCTGTACCAGATTCGCGAATGGAAAAAATTGCATCGATTGCAGGATCAAAAGACGTTATTCCCACACGTATCAATTTTGTTGATATCGCTGGACTCGTACGAGGTGCTTCAAAAGGTGAAGGTTTAGGCAATAAATTTTTAGCCAATATTCGTGAAGTTGATGCTATTATCCATGTTCTACGCTGTTTTCAAGATGAAGATATTACCCATGTGGAAGGACGCATTGATCCTGTTTCTGACGTCACAACTGTCGAAACAGAACTTATGCTTGCAGATCTTGAAAGCCTTGAGCGACGAATTGTGCAAATCCGTAAACGTTCAACAGGCAAAGATAAAGAAGCTCTTGCAATTCTTCCCGTAATGGAAGCAGCACTCAATTTACTCCAGAAAGGAAATGCTGTTCGGTTACTTCTCAAAGATATCTCCTCTGATGAGCGCCACATCCTTGATAGTTTAAATCTTTTAACATCCAAGCCCGTACTTTATGTGTGCAATGTAAGCGAAAATGATGCCGCACATGGAAATCACTTTACCCAAACGGTCGAAAAAATGGCAGTAGAACAAAATGCTCAAAGTATTATCATTTCTGCTTCCATTGAAGCTGAGATCACGCAACTTAGCGATGCAGAAGCTTCAGAATATCTTAATGCCCTTGGGCTTTTTGAACCAAGTTTAAACCGTCTTATTCGCGCTGGTTATTCTTTGCTTGATCTCATTACTTATTTCACCTGTGGACCTAAAGAGACAAGAGCATGGACAATCACACGTGGCACAAAAGCCCCTCAAGCCGCTGGTGTTATCCATTCAGATTTTGAACGTGGCTTTATCCGCGCTCAAACGATCAGCTATAATGATTATATTGCTTTTGGTGGAGAAAATGGTGCAAAAGAAGCAGGAAAATCGCGTGATGAAGGTAAAGAATATATCGTACAAGACGGTGATATCATGTTGTTTAAACATAATACCTAATATTTCATCCTAATATTATACAACAGAAAATAAAGAATACTGTCTCACTAATTAGATGCTATAGCATTTTATAATTTAAAAAAACACACACAAGCAAATATTAAGAATAGGATTTTTACCCTCATCATGTGGAATTAAATGCTCTATGAGAATTTAGTGTTTAATAACAGATTTTTTGCTGACTTTTTTCAAGAGAGATTAAACTGCTATAAAAGGGCAATGACGCTCTTTCAAAGTCTCTTCTTATTACTTTTGATACTTTTCACTCTTTTTTAGATTTTTACGTGCCAAGATCGAGTTTTATAAGTCATTCATATCATGGACCAAACTGTATAACGCAATGAATAATGCCCTCCTTATACCCCATGTAAGGCTTTTTCCACTGGGTATAAAGCTATCAAACAATAGGTATTTTTAGCTGTCTTTGATACCCAAAGTATTTTTCTTTCAAACAAATCAAAATCGTTTAAGAATTTCCCATCATAATCATTAAAACACTAAAGCTTCATCTAAAGATACCTCTTCAGCTCTTAAAAATGAAACCATTGTGTGCATAAAACTTTCAAAAAGATCCCAAAATGATCTGCATGAAAAAAACAGTGCTACCTTATTTATGATAGCAACTGTTCTAACCACACAAAATGGAAATATAAACTTAGCGTGCCCAACGCCCTTCATATTTAAATGTTGGAGCCTCTTTTAAAGAATCTTTTGTTGCATTAATAATAAGCTTCCACTTACCGTAATCATTTGTCATCTGGATTGTTTCTGGAGAAACAACCACATAACTCTCTCCAAGACCAAGGAAACCACCAACAGCCACAACAAATCCTGCAATATTATTTTCACGCAGAATGATATCTTTTACTTCCCCAATGTTTTCATTTTCTATGTTGTATACCTTTGCACCAATAAGACTTGACGCAACAAAATCCGTTGCCAAAGGTGTAACATAACGCGTAATCATATCTGACCCAACCTGCACAACCCCTGTCGAAAAAATCATTTCAGATTTAGAAGGTACAGTGAAAGACTGAGCGTAAGCACTAGAAGCCATGAAAACTGATATAAGAGCAGTATATACAATTTTTCTCATTTAACATCTCCGTTTTTACTTTGCTTTTACTTTACAAAGTCTGAATGCTTCATAATCAAATTGGTTCCTTTACTCAGCGCTCTACCCTATTCTTTCACCTTCTCAGTCTTCCATTCTCTTTTCTCATTTTCCTCTAAATCACGCCAAATATAGGCTTTTAAAATATAAACAAGCCCTCCCAAAATGATTAAAAATAAAATAACACGAAAACCGGTTTTTTTACGAATTTCCATATGAGGATCAGCAGCCCACATCAAAAAAGCAGAAACATCACGCGCATAATATTCAACTGTTTCGGGAGTTCCATCTCCATAGGAAACAGCACCATCACTCAAAGGAGGTGCCATAGCTAAAGTATCGCCGGCAATAAAATAGGGATTGTACCAATAGCCATCAGCAATCTTTGAATCCTCTGGTGCTGTCTTATACCCTGTTAAAAGAGCTGTAATATAATCTGGACCAGCAGTATTATAATACGTCAACACATCAGCAATAACAGCAGGAAACGGTAAAGATACAGCACGCGCACGTGCCATCAATGATAAATCTGGAGGATAAGCACCATTATGAAAAAAGCTTGTCTTTTCTTCGTAAGAAAAGCGAGAAGGGTAAGTATCTGTGGCAATTCCAACAGGTTTTAAAAATTTTCCTTCTCGATGCAAACCATCGCTCACTTCATATTGCTGAGCAAAGGCCTTAATCTGTTCCTGATCATAGCCTAAAGCCTTTAAATCCCGAAAAGCTACATGTTTGAGCCCATGGCAACTAGAACAAACCTGTTTATAAACCTTTAATCCACGCCGCAATTGCGCCTTATCATAAACCCCAAATGGTCCCGAAAAACTCCATTTTTGTTTTTTAGGAACACGTAAAGGAAAAGTGATAGACTCCTGCTCTTTAGCAGAGACATTATTCACACTCTGAAAAGAGGAGCCTATTACAACGACAACAATCAATCTAATAACAGCATTTATCATCGTTTATTTTTTCTTTGTTGTATATCTTCAGTTATTGAAGAAGGAAGTGAACGTTCTCTTTCAAAAATCGGCAGAAACGGTAAAACAATCAAAAAAAATACAAAATAATAAGCTGTCATTAACTGCGTCCATAAAAGAATATGATTGCTCAGTTCTCTTGAACCCAGATAACCCAGAAAAATAACATCCATAATCAATGCCCCAAAAAAAATTTTATAAATAGGTCGGTATCTTGCAGAACATATTTTAGAGCGATCTAACCAGGGCACAAAAATCAAAATAAAAACTGAAGCAGTTACTATAATAACCCCTAGAAAAGTCGACGAAAGGGCGCCAACATTAAAATTTATGGCGCGCAACATCGCATAAAAAGGCAAAAAATACCACTCTGGGACCACACGAAGAGGTGCTTTTAAAGGATCAGCAATACTATAATTTTCAGCTTGTCCCATATAATCAGGCATGTAAAATAAAAACCAAGAAAAAAAGAGCAAAAAAACAATAATGGCAAAAATATCTTTAATGAGTGCATAGGGTGCAAAAGGAACAGTTTCTTGATCTGATTGCACAGCGAGACCAGTCGGATTTCCTTGTCCAACATGATGAATTGCCCAAATATGAAGCCCCACAAAAAAAAGCAAAATAAATGACAAAACATAATGGAAAACATAAAAACGGTTAAGGGTAGATTGTCCCACACTATCCCCACCAAGAAACATCTCATGTAACTGCGTTCCCACCAAAGGAATAGCTTTTAAAAAACCAGTAACCACTGAAGCGGCAGATACAGACATCATCCCCCAAACCAACACATAACCAAAAAAGGCTATTGCCATCATCATTATATAAATACAAACACCCGTAATCCAAACCATTTCACGCATATTTTTATAAGAGGCATAATAAAGGCTGCGCGCGAAATGGATATAAACGGCAATAAAGAAGAACGAAGAACCTACAGAATGCCATGGGCGAAAAAGCCAACCAAAGTGCCCATTACGCCTAAATTGTTCCCCCGTTTCAAAAGCCAAATCAACATGTGGCACATAATGCAGTGACAACACAATACCAGTCAAAATCTGTGATAAAAGCATAATGGTCAAAATACCGCCAAATGTATAAAAATAATTAAGGTTACGTGGAACAGGAAAAATGACAAATACATTGTATAAAAAACGGGGAATAGGTAAACGCTTATCCAACCAACGAGCAAAAGCAGTTCTCGGAGAATAGGGAGAAAGTCGCGTCATTCACCTCATCCTATTCTCAACAAAGTATCAGATAAAAATCGATATGGTGGAATGGCTAAATTATAGTTAGCAGGCCCCGAGCGCACTCTTCCAGCCGTATCGTAAACAGACCCATGACATGGGCACAACCACCCTCCTAATTTACCCGATTGATCAAGCGTTACACAACTTAGATGCGTACAAAGATTAATCATAATAAGCCAATTTTCACGTCCCTTGCCTCCCGAGCGCGCAAAGTCCGTTGCTTCTTCTTCATATTCAAGATTAGGGTTGCGTGCTTGGCGATCTTTCAGAATACTTAATTTTGTAGCACGTGCTTCAGCAATTTCTCGGGCTGTTCGATTACGAATAACAACGGGCTGTCCACGCCAATTGACAGTTACCGACATACCTTCTTCAATATGAGACAGATCCACTTCAACAGAAGAAGATGCTAAAACAGCCTCATCGGGATATAACTGACGGATAAAAGGCCACGCAACGGCGCCAAGTCCAACCGTCCCTGTAACACCCGTTAACAAAAATAGAAAATCCCGTCTAGTCTGTTTACTCATCACCTTAACTAAAAAGCCCTTCCCTTTCAAAAATTTATCATACACTCCCCTATTGTACAATCTATAATCATATAGCTTCCTCAACTACAAAAAATATTCCAGAAAAGAACGCCTTGGCAGTTATATAAATTTACATCACTTGTTAATGTATCTCCTTTTTAAGAAGAGTTTATAATCCACCTCAGAAGACGCGACCGTTTCTCCCCATTCCTAATGCTTGTCAGCTTCAACACTTTAGAAACTTATAAGATAATATGATGAAACATATGCTATTCTTTTGCTATGCTGCTTAATGTATAGATAAAAAATCCTTTTGGTATAAGCTCCAACATTTTCCAATGTAACCACTTCAATCAATACTGAAAATCTTCGTGATACTCGCACCACCATTTCATTTGCCAACACGTGATGTTATAATAGCACCCGTATTAAGCGCGTTTATAAGAAACATTTTTAGTCTTTTCTGAAATGACTTTTATTCACGCACCAACACGACTTATGACATATAAAAAAATAATTTTATTCGTTTTAATGAAAATAGATTTTAAATAAGAAAAATCTAGGTTATTTGGAACTCAAATTTAATGAATAAAAATATATTATCATTATAAGCCAATATGTTATTTTATATAGAAAACAATTTATGCAGATACTTTTTATGTTGAACAAATTTCACGTTACTCTGCCTTATCATTTCAAAAAGCAATAATCACTATGGCGTGTTGATCACGGTAAAAATGATAGAAGCTTATTTCATGACCAGCATCACAAGCCACCTTGATCAATCACCGTATTTCTCACACAATGAAGTATCTCAATATATACGATAAAATTTTACACAAAGCAGTATTCAATATTCCTGAGCGCATTCTTGTAATCATCCAAATCTATATTATTAAGGATAATCTCCGAGCAACGTGCACTTTCACACTCTATTTAGCCTATCATAAGCTTGAGAGTATCACTTTTTCCATATAGAAAAAACAATAAAATACGCATACAAAAGCGCAAAATGATCTGTCCCTCAAGTCATATTTTTATATTTTTGAAATAAGCGATAAGGCTTCTTTACAAAGACAAAAAAAAAGTCATATTATGTAGAATATGACATTGCACATTGCTCTTTTTCAACCTGATATTGCTGGTAATACTGGAACGATTTTGCGTCTTAGCGCCTGTTTTGGTTTACACGTTCATATTATTGAACCAGCGGGCTTTAATCTATCAGATCGTAACCTTAAGCGAGCAGGATTGGATTATCTCGAATATGCTTCATTAGAGCGACATATCGATTGGCAACATTTTTTCCATACTATGAAACATTTAAACCGCCGCCTTCTACTTCTAAGTACAAAAGCAGAAACATATTATACACAAATCTGTTATCAAAAAAATGATGTCTTACTTTTTGGTCGTGAAACAGCAGGTGTTCCCGATTATGTTCATGAAAGCGTTGATTGTACATTGAGAATTCCCATGCAACCGCATACGCGTTCTTTAAACCTTGCCATGAGTGTCGCTATAACAACAGGGGAAGCGCTCCGCCAAATTGGTTATAGCGAAGAGAGCAAAACTTTATAAAAAGTACACAAATCTCATTCAAAAAATTTAATATCATATTGGAAAAAATCCTGTTTCTGCACACAGAGAGAGAAAGTTTTTAAAAGAGTGCTCTCTCCATATCTATCTAAGATGTTACAATCGTATTAAAATCTTCAGCTCTTCCATAATATTCCAATTAAGAAAATCTATTTAAAAATTATTTAGAAACAAACGACTTAAGCTGAATGAAAATTGGCTCCTATCATAGCTTGCCGCACCATTAAAACAAACAATTATAACACAGCTATAAAAGATTCTATTAACAAGCAGCAAAAAATCCTTATAAAAGCCAATTTTATGAATTTATTTTTTCTAATATTGTATGGTGATCCATTGAAAATCCGCTTTTAATCCATATTTTTTCCAGCTCTTTGAGTTTTTTCCCTAAACGCACTCCTTTAGAAAAACCTTTCTCTATCAAATCTTGACCACTGACAGGAAAAATTGGAATCTGCCATTTTTCTGCAAGGTGATAAAGCCTGATATAATCTTGTGCTTTTTGTGAAACTCTGCCTTCCTCCAAGGAGTGAAAATGTGATGCAGCAATAGACAGAGATAATTGATCTAATACCGGCTGTCGTCCATGAAAATAAATGAGCTTTTGTACAAAATGATCTGAACAGTTGTGTTTAATGATTTCCAACTTTGCCCATTCGTTTAGTCGCATTGTTTCTTTATTCGATAAACGCAAACGCTGTGCCAGCTTGTGAAGACGGATAGGATCAGGGGGAAGAATACTTTCTAACCGCAACAGAGGATCAATCTCCCAACCCAAAGTTTGCTCTAGCTTTACAAGTGAGTGGATAGCATCAATGCCCCATTTTTCTGTTTCAGGAAAAACATATGTCAAAACACCGCTTTGACGCATCCACAAAAGAGAACGCGTTGGATCCAAGGCAGCAAGAAGCTTTTTCATTTCGCCCCAAATACGCTCAGATGAAAGCTTGTGTATACCATCTTTTAAACGAACACATGCTTTTAATGCTTGTGCATCAGGTCGTCCAACTCCATACCAAGCAAAAAAGCGAAAAAAACGTAAAATACGTAAATAATCTTCACGAATACGATTTTCTGCAATACCAATAAAACGTACTGTTTTGTTGGCAATATCATTCAAGCCTCCCACATCATCATAAAGGCAACCAGCAGCATCACAATAAAGCGCATTCATGGTAAAATCCCGCCGCTCAGCATCTTTTTTCCAATCACGACCAAAGGCCACTTTTGCATGACGACCATCGGTTTCAATATCAGAGCGAAGTGTTGTAACCTCATAAGAATAGGATTGCGAAACCACCGTCACTGTACCAAATGCAACGCCCGTAGGAATAGCTTTAAACCCAGCTTTTTCTACACGCACGATAACTTCTTGCGGCAAACAGGTTGTTGCAATATCAATATCATGAATAGGCTGTCCTAACAGCTGATTACGGATTGCTCCCCCTACAATACGTGCCTCCTCACCATCCAGAGACAAAATATGAAGAAGTGTTTGGATATCCTCATGTTGCAACCACTCGGCTTGTTTGAAATTTTGTCTTATATTCACCCTTTCACCTTTCAAAAAGCTTATTTTCCTTTGCTACAAACAGATGTTTCTCGCGAAAGATAATCTTTCTCATATATACCTTACACAATACATATATGGGTTTCCAATAAATAACTCTGCCTACTTATAAATATTAAAAAAACACATATTACACTTCTTTTCTTTTTATTTTCTGTTACAAGTCATAAAATATTCATTATCATAAGAAGAAAATTATAGATTTTGCTACAAACGCCTTAAGGAAAAAATATGAGCCAACGTGATCCCTCATCCAGTTCTGTAAAAAAAGGCAATATCAATAATGAAGCTCAAATGATCATTGATGATATTGATACAACGTACAAAGAATTGGATATTCTGCAACAAGAAATTGACAAAGTTATTTTTGGGCAAAGTCATGTGATTGAATATGCTTTAATCACTATTTTTGCTGGTGGTCATGCTCTTCTTGTCGGTGCCCCAGGGCTTGCCAAAACACGTCTTGTTGAAACCTTAGCAACCGTATTAGGACTTGATGAAAAGCGTATCCAATTTACGCCCGACTTAATGCCATCGGACATTATCGGCTCTGAAGTTATGGATTCCGATAAAGATGGGAAACGTTCTTTTCGCTACGTTCAAGGACCTATTTTCACCCAACTTCTCATGGCTGACGAAATTAATCGTGCCTCTCCTCGTACACAATCAGCTCTTTTACAAGCTATGCAAGAATACCATGTCACTGTTGCTGGACACCGTTATGACTTACCTCAACCTTTTCATGTGCTTGCAACCCAAAACCCTCTGGAGCAAGAAGGCACATATCCACTGCCTGAAGCACAATTGGATCGCTTTTTGATGCAAATTGATATTGATTATCCTGATCTTACAACAGAACGACGTATCATTTTAGAAACAACAAAAGAAAAAAAACAAAATGTGAAAGCAATTTTATCAACCTCAAAATTGCAAAAAATTCAACAGATCGTTCGTAAAATGCCAATTTCAGAAAATGTTATAGAAGCTATTTTAAAAATCGTACGTTCAGCCCGCCCTCATAAAGAAAACACTCTTGCAAACACTTATGTTGCTTGGGGCCCTGGTCCACGGGCATCGCAAGCACTTTCACTTTGTGTTCGCGCTCGTGCCCTTTATTATGGGCGTTTAGCCCCTTCACTTGATGATGTTGAAGCATTAGCTCCTCCAGTATTACAACATCGTATGGCTCTTAATTTTTCTGCGCGCGCTGAAAATATAACCGTAACAGATATTATTAAAAATCTTATGAAAGATGCTCTTTAGAAATGGCCATTGGCAAAAAAGTTCCCCAAAAATCTCCCATGTCCCTTGCAGCACGGCTGCATAAAGACACTGCAAAGATGCCCTATTTTCTTTTGCAAGCGCATCGGATAGCCAATACACTCATAACCGGAGGACATGGCCAACGTAAACGTGGGAGCGGAGAGAATTTCTGGCAATTTCGCCCCTATGTTAAAGGAGAATCCATTACCCGCATTGACTGGCGTCGTTCAGCGCGTGATGAACAAACTTACCTCCGTGATCACGAATGGCAAATGGCACAAACTGTTTGGATCTGGCCTGATCAAAGTGCATCTATGCATTATTGTTCACGTTTTTCTCAAATCTCTAAGGGCAATCATGCCATCATTCTGACTCTTGCATTAGCAACACTTTTTGCACATAGCGGCGAACATATTGCTATCCCCAACTTAATGTCTCCCACAATAGCATCCGATGCAATAGAACGTATAGCTTTCGCTTTAGAAAACCACCAAAAAGAAAGTCCATTCCCAGATTTTTCAATGCTTACGCGTTTCTCACACGCCATCATCATAAGCGATTTTCTTGATCAGCCTGAAAATATTATTCAACATTTAACGATTTTGTCCGCAAAACAAGTGAGCGCCCATTTAATCGAAATTGTTGATCCTGCAGAAGAGAACTTCCCTTACACAGGGCATACAGAGTTTACTGATCCTGAAACAGGAGAAAAGTACCTTTCCGGAAAAGCAGAAAGTCTGCGCAAGCGTTATTGTAAACTCTATAAAGCAAGGCGACAAGAATTGATGCATTTTTGTTCGCGCCAAGGGTGGACTTACCACGTGAGTCAAACCAATCGTCCCCTAACAGAAACCATTTTACAGCTTTCAAGCATAATGGGCAGCTCTGCATCTCGTATAGGGGGGTCACTTTGAGTTTTTCTGCCCCCCTTCTGTTACTGGGACTTTTATCCCTACCAATTATTTGGTGGTTGCTACGAATAACGCCACCAGCGCCTCGTAAAGAGCTCTTTCCACCTCTACATTTTCTCCCTAGATCAACCAATCAACAAGAAACTGCAAACCATACGCCTTGGTGGCAACTCTTATTAAGGCTCGCCATTGCAGCCCTCGTTATTATCGCTTTAGCACGACCTACTTGGAATCAAAATCCCATTACACTCTCTGGATCTCATCCCCTTGCACTCATTATTGATAATGGGTGGGCATCTGTAAAAGAATGGAAAAAACGTGTTACAGCTGCTGAAGCTCTTCTTACGCAAGCAGAAAAACATCAAAAAGATGTATATTTTATTGCAACAGCTGAAGATGACCTGTCCAATATAGGACCTCTTCCAGCGAGAACTGTAAAGCAACGTTTAATGCATTTAAAGCCCCACCCTTGGCCTGTCAATCGTGTTCATGCATTCAACAAACTGATTGACATAACAAAAGGAATATCTCTTGATATTGCTTACTTAAGTGATGGATTAAAAACAAATGAAGATGAACAAGCCTTTTCTCTTGTTAAACAATTAAAGTCTAAAAAATTCTTATGGTATGTAACTGACGTTTCCAATTTAATTGGCATAACAGCTATAGAAAATAACGATGAGAATATGGGAGCACGTGTTATCCGTTCAACAGTACACGGTCATACCCCAGCCACCCTTAATCTTTATGATTCCAACAATCAACTTCTCGGTCGCTTTACAGGAAACTTCCCTGAAGGACAAACAACAACGTTTGTTCCTTTTAATGTCCCACTGGAACTGCGTAATGACATTGCTTGGATAAAAATTAATACCCAGGCCCATGCAGCTGCAACCTTCTTCGTGGACAGTCATAATAGAATGAGCCGCGTCGCCCTTCTTTCACCAAATACAAACGAAATGGTACAGCCTTTACTCTCTCCATTTTATTATACTATCAAAGCATTACAAGGACATACACAGCTTATAACAGCTGGAGGAAGAGAGCTTTCAACGGATGTTGATCACTTACTCAAACAAAATCCTTCTGTTTTTATTATGGGGGATATTGTTAATATATCAGAAGAAGCAGAAAAAAAGCTGTCTAAGTTCGTGGATAAAGGGGGAACCCTTATCCGCTTTGCAGGAGAAAATCTAAGCGCGGCAGAGCACTATGATAGCCTCCTTCCAGTGCCATTGCGTCATGGAAAGCGTTCGCTTGGTAGTATTATGTCTTGGACCAGACCACAAAAACTCGCACCATTTGCAAAAAATAGTCTATTTTCTGATCTGTCCTTCCCAGAAGATGTCACTGTCTCACGCCAAATCCTAGCAGAACCAAGCCCAGATCTTTTTGAAAAGACATGGCTCAATCTTTCCGATGGAACACCTCTTATAACAGCAGCCAGACGTGGAAAAGGAACTCTTATTCTTATTCACATTGCTCCTGATCCCACATGGTCAAACCTCCCTCTTTCTGGCTTTTTTGTACAAATGTTACAAAAACTCATTACGTTGAGTACTTATGAAAACACAAATCTAAAACATGTAAAAATGGAAACAACGATACAAAGCCCTTGGCGCACGATAACAGCTGATGGACAATTACAAACACCTCCCTCACATGTCGTTCCACTGGTTCTTGATCCCCAATCTCCCCCCCTTCCTTCCTACCATACCCCCCCGGGACTCTACGGTGTAAAAAATAACTTTTACGCACTTAATCTTTTAAGTCATTCATCGCACTTGATGAAACAGTCACCATTACCACCTTTCATGAAAAACCCTTTATCTTACGATATAAAAGAAAAACATCTTATTGGTCCATTTTTAGGATTAGCCATTTTATTATTTATCCTTGATCATTTTTTAGTCTTATGGATGGGAGGGGCTTTTTTCCTACGGCGGCAGAGTCATGTGCTCCTTGTCTTTCCACTTGTCATAAGTCTTATCGCCTTTTTTGTACATGTACCTATAACTCAGGCACAAAGCACAGAAAACTATTATGAGACCATCGTACAAGAAGCCGGATCAACACATCTTGCTTACATTCTAACACATAACCATGAAATTGATACAACGAGTAAGAGCGGTTTAGAAGCTTTAAGTAAATTTATCGCAGAGCGCACAATGCTTTTACCCGGCTCTGTAAAAGCACTTGATCTTGATAAAGATGAGCTTTCCTTCTATCCTCTCATTTATTGGCCGCTTGATCCTCATAGCCCCCTCCCAACACAAAAAAGTCTTGAAAAAATAAATAACTTTATGAAACACGGAGGCACAATTTTATTCGATACACGCGATCAGATCAATACCAGCTTAAATCTTGAAGGAACAGTTACCCCAGCTACACAAAGATTACGAGATATCTTAAAGGGCTTAAATATTCCAACCATTGAACCAGCAGCATCTGAGCATGTTATTGCACGCTCTTTCTATATTATGCCCGATTTTCCAGGTCTCTATCGTGGTTCACCCTTATGGGTTGAATCGTCGTCAGCGAATAAAAAAAACAAAAATTCTCTTGGATCAGGTGATAATGTAAGTTCTCTTCTCATCACTGGAAATAACTTTGCTGGCGCTTGGGCTCTCGATGAAAAAGGTAGGTGGAAATACCCACTTATTCCCAATGATCCGATGCAACGCCTATGGGCATTTCGTGCAGGATTAAATATAGTTATCTATGTGCTGACAGGAAACTATAAAGCTGATCAAGTTCATGTCCCAGCGCTATTAGAACGTTTTAAGAGAGAAAGAAGGAAATGATACCATTTTTTACTTTTCAACCTTTTTTACCTCTTTCTTGGATTATTTTATTAGGAGGGGTATCTGTCCTTTTTGTCATTATTGGTCTCTTGAAACAACGCCAAGGGTCTTTATTACGCCTCCTGACATTAAGCTCGCTTATCCTTGCTTTACTGAATCCAATGATCATAAAAGAGCAACGTGAACCGCTCAAAAGCACCGTAGGCATTGTCATTGACCGCAGTCAAAGTCAAACATTTGGTACACGAACAAATGATAGTGATAAAGCGCGCGGACAATTAACAAAAGCTTTAGCACATTACCCACAATTTGAACCTCGTTTTATTGAGGCTGGAAGGCTTTCTGATAATCGATATGCGCCCTCAACGAATCTGTTCCATGCTTTAACACAAGCCATATCTGATGTCCCATCGTCTCGTTATGCAGGTACAATTTTTATCACCGATGGGCAAGTGCATGATATCCCTCGCCTTTCAGACCTTCAGAACAAAGCGCCTATCAATGCTCTTATCACAGGCAGGTCAGATGAATTTGACCGTCAAATAAAAATTATTTCACCTCCTCGCTTTGCCCTTATTAATCAACCACAAACTCTCTCTATCTTGGTAGAAGATAAAGGAAAGTTTCAAGGGCTCCTCCCAAGGAGGGCAGATATTACTGTTAGCGTTAATGGACAAGACGTTGGTCATTATTCTGTGACGCCTGGTATTATTTTTAAAACTGCTATCTCTCTTCCACATGCTGAAAAAAATATCATCCAAGTTGCTACCGATGCGCATAAAGGTGAACTCAGCTTAGAAAACAACCGTGCCATAACGACAATCGAAGGGATCAGAGAAAATTTACGTGTGCTTCTAATTTCAGGTGCACCTTATAACGGTGAACGAACATGGCGTGATCTTTTGAAAGGTGACTCCAATATTGACCTTGTTCATTTTACTATTTTGCGTCCTCCTAACAAAGCAGATCATACACCATTAAGCCAATTATCACTTGTGGTTTTTCCGACAAGAAAACTGTTTGTTGAAGAGATTAATAATTTTGATCTCATCATTCTTGATGGCTACCAACATTCTTCTGTTTTCCCATTGATCTATTATGACTATATCGCTCAGTATGTACAAAAGGGTGGTGCATTGCTGATGGTAACAGGACCTGAGTTTACCCAACAAAACTCACTTGCAAGAACGCCTTTAATAAGCGTCCTACCTGCCTTACCCACAGGTGCTATTCTTCAAAAGCCTTTTCGCCCTCAATTAACCAAAGAGGGTGAACGTCATCCGGTTACAAGGGATCTTGAAACACCTGCTTATCCAGCCTCTCAATGGGGACAATGGCTACGACAAATTTCTATTCAAAACATACACAAAGGCATTGCTCTCATGAAAGGAGCTGATAACCAACCATTGTTAATTCTTTCCCATGTAGAGAAAGGGCGTGTTGGTATGTTGCTTTCTGATGAAAGTTGGCTTTGGGCAAGAGGTTTCGAGGGAGGAGGTCCTTATGCCGCTCTCTATCGCCGAATTTCCCATTGGCTTATGAAAGAACCAGAACTTGAAGAGGAAAAGTTAAGTGCGACCAGCGATCACCATCGTTTAATCATTCAGCGCCAAACACTCAAAGATCAGCCAGAACCAGCCGAAATAACTTTTCCCTCTGGAAAAAAAGAAAATATCACCCTTACTAAAGAAAAAGAAGGCATCTTTACAGCAACTCTTCATACAAATGAAACAGGAATTTTTACCATCAAAAATGGTGATTTAACAACGCTTTCTTCTGTAGGTATAGTTGATAATCTTGAATTATTTGATTTAATTTCAACGGAAGAAAAACTCGCTCCCATCATAAAAAAAACCGGTGGGTATATTGGGCGCTTACACAAAAAAAAAGGCATTGACCTTCCTTCAATCAAGCTGATCCAATCAAAAGCTAGTCCACCACTGTCTCCTGCTTACTCAATTGTTTTAAAAGAAGCCACGGAAACCCGTTTAATCGATACTTTCTATTTTTCAATCTTTTCCGGTCTTATAGCCCTCCTTGCTTGCCTGTTACTCTTGAATAGCATGTGGTATCGTGAGAGCCGTTAAAAAATTGAGAATTTATACCGCAACTTAAAAACGCAATTCATTCTAAAAAAACAATGAAATTATGTACACTATAATTTAACAATATATTGATTTATAAGGAGTTTTTATCTTATTTCAAATCTGTTTATATTAAATCTAAATAAAACAATTCATTTTCATATTGTAAATGCATCTGGCATATACACAAAAAAGTGTTTTAGAAAAAAATTAAAATCACTTTTATGAATTCTTTCAATTTAAGAGCTCTTAGCAACTGCTCATAAGTTAACCGACAAAATCAGAGCGCTCGCTTGTATCTTCATAAGAATAAAGATAGCTTTGCTCAATCATTCTTACATCATACCATTCAAGAGCCTAGGCGTGAAATGGACTTGGAAGCCTTAAGAGATATCTCTTTAAAAAAGCTCTGTCCTTCATGAAAAGCATGATCTTATTCAAGAACACGATAAACAAAAGTGTGTAGGTTATGCATAGTTTCTATTCTTTAGAAGCTATTTTGAAATATTTTTAAGAACCATAAAACTGCTTAAAAAAGGTAGTAAAGATAAGACTTAATGTTTTCCCCTCGCAACACACCCATTTTCTCTAATTAAACTGTCTTCCCATTTCAGAGATCAGTCAAAAAGAGACCTGCAATAATTTCACTCCGATTTACCATTCAAAAAACAATGAAGCATAAATTTTCCAAAGGTTTTTCTAGCCATTTTGATAAACTGTTTTTCATTTCTCGGTGTTCTCTCACCACAAAAACGCATCAGCGTATTTTATATTTTTATTGCCTAAATTGTTTTCAGCGCTATGCTAACGTCTATGTTTTACCTTGCACATATATCAGATTTACATCTTTCACCTCTGCCATCCCCTTCTTTATTTGAACTCTGTGGAAAACGTCTGACTGGTTATCTGAATTGGCAAAAAAACCGCCAAGGACAAATGGCAACAAATGTTCTAAAAACTTTAATGAACACTTTAAAAAAGACCAATCCTGATCATCTTTTAATTTCTGGTGATCTTGTCAACCTTGCGCTTGATAAAGAATTTGAGCAAGCACGGAATTGGTTGCTCAACCAAGGGCAACCTCAAAATATTTCTCTAACATTTGGTAATCATGATGCCTATGTTCGTGGTGCTTTCTCAAAAGCATGTTCTCTATTTCAACCTTGGATTACAGGAGATTTTCCTCAAAATTCTTCCCTTCCCTTTCCTTATATGCGCATTCGCAAGAATATCGCCATTATAAGTGCCTCATCAGCAATTGCCACACCACCTTTTCAAGCTTCTGGATATTTCGGCAAAACGCAAGCACAAGCGTTATCACAACTTTTAAATGAAGCTGCAAAACGTGATCTTTTCCGTGTTGTCATGATACATCATCCCCCCTTTCATCATGCAACCTCTTGGCATAAAAAGTTATGGGGGATTGAGCGTTTTCTCAATGTTATCAAGCATCACGGATGTGAGCTCATTCTTCACGGTCATACCCACCTCCCTACATTGAATATTATAAAAGGCACAGTAAGAAAAATTCCTATTGTTGGCGTTTCTTCTGCATCACAAGCCTTTGGTGATAACAAAACACCACCCGCAAGCTTTAATTTATTTGCCATTGATGGTGAAAATTCTCAATGGCACTGCCAATTGCAACGTTATAGTCTGATCAATCCAAAAAATGAAATCGCCTGTACTGAAATAGTTGATCTTTAAATATTTTATAAGAAAAAACCTCAAATTTGCAAAAACGACCAACCAATGAAAAACATCGTGTATTTCATATCCTTTCAATAATAATTTTCTTGTCTCCACACCAAAAGAACATTTCTGATTACAAATCGAATAACTGTGTGTTTTTTTGAATTCGATAATGATAACATGCCTTTCTCAGAATGAGGACCACCAGCAGAGACAGAAAAAACATTACAAGAGCGCACGCTTGCTCAAAAATTTTTAGTACTTTTAGATGATAAAGTTACACGAAACTCTATTTCCCATGTCACATCTTCCTTTTATATGCTTAATAGAAATAGTGCCCCTATATTCTTTGCAACTGGTCTTTCTGAAGGACAAGGCGATAAATTTCTACAGCTCCCTGTGAGGGTAAGTAAACACAAAACGCAATATGGTATGATTACTGTTACTTTAATATTTTATAAAAAGTTACGATCTTTTCTTCATTCATATCTGGCAAATATTGCATTTTATGGCATTATTTTTCTTGGCTTGTTGTTTTTCTATTGCCTGTTATCGACATCTCATTCATTTGAAAGCAATATTAAAGCGATTGAACATTTTGTATAGAATTCTAACTTTTACATGCCAGGTTAGAAAGAGCGTATTTCGTATGTCTGTTTGACTGATCTCCAAAATTGAACGATAGCCTCACTGGAAAAGTGCATAATTTATTAACATATTGATTTATAATGATAACTATACGTATTACATATTGAATGAAAACCGCGAATATCGTAATCTTTTCTCATTACAAACCTGTTCATATTAACCAAAATCAAGTAATTTGTTTTCGCATCATAAGTTGAAGATAACAGGTGAATAGCAAACACTTAAGAGGAGAGTAAAATACCTCTTATAAATCATCTCCATGCAAGAGATACATAATATTGAGAGAGAATACAAAGTTTCATGAGTCAAAACCAATTTCCATCTTTACCACCTCTCTTGCAAGCAGCTTTACGGCTTTCAAAAATATCCCCAAATATCTTAAAAAAAATAAAAATTGTGCATAATCTCAAGCTTTTATTTCTCGCATTCTTTCATGAATGCCACGTCCCTCATACAAAATAGAATATCATTATATTGCCAATTCACATGCTTTTTTAAAGAGATATCTCTCATTGCTCCTAAACCTATTTTGCAATAGCACCCGTAAAAGATATACTGTAAAATTCACTGAACACCACCTATACACTTATTAGGGAATAAGTCATCACCATCATTTTTTATTTGCCAACTTGTGAATGTTATAATTTTTCTTAATAATGACCATGGCTGCAATAATAAATTGAAAATGTTTTTAATATTTTTCAGAATTCATTCTAAAGTGGTTTTATCCATACACCAGTTTCACTTATGATATGAACATGAACGTTTTATTTGACCAATACGAACAGGTTTGTGTTAACTACATTAAAGTGGTTTATAAGAAATTTTTAAAGCTTTTCCCCCATACTACTCATAACTTACAAAAGCATATTGTCTTTCATTCAAGATAAAAGGACTTACAATAAAGGAAACTTGCTATATTATTTTTTATATAACATAAAACTAATAAATTATATTGCCATCTTACTTCTTATGTATCTCAAAACCTTACTGAATAACTCCTACCTTGAATATTCACTTCAACTTTATTAATATTAAAAAATAGACAAGCATCGCGATTTTTAATATGTATTGAAGAAACTCATTTTTCACACTATTATCGATTATTTCAGGCAAATTGTTCTATATAAAAGGAACAACTGTTGTTCCTGGCGGCAATTTAGCCTCCTCTTCAGGTTCGACATGAATAGAAATACGCACATTATCAAATTCTTTTTGAAGAACACCTTCAATTTTATCGCAAATCTGATGTGCCTCTCCTACTGACATTGCGGCTGGTACCACCAAATGAAACTCTATAAAAGTAACGCGACCAGCAACACGTGTTAACAGGTCATGAACTTCAAGAGCTCCATGTGCATTTGCAGAAATAAGCTCACGAATCCGCATAGTTTCATTTAGTTCAACTCCAACATCCATCAAGCCTTGAACAGCACTCCTAATGATTTTCCAACCTTGCAAAAGGATATTGGCCGCAACAATGATCGCTAAAATCGGATCAACAACTTCCCACCCCCCTAAAAAACCAGCAATCAAACCAATTAAAATAGCAAGTGAGGTAAAAACATCTGTTATGAAATGCATTCCATCAGCTTTAAGAGCTGGTGAACGGTGGGCTCTTCCCTGCCGCAACAACACAAAACCCCACATGTAATTTATGGCACTCGCAATAAGGTGAATAACCAGCCATATCCCCGGTTTTTGCAGCAGTTTGACAGTTGAGAGAGCAAGCCACGCTTCTCTTAAAATAACCATGGCTGCAATAATAATCAGTATCCCTTCAAGAATTGCAGAAAAATACTCCGCCTTATGATGCCCAAAAGGATGGTCATAATCTGCTGGCTTCATACTTATTTTAACAGCCCACCACGCCGCTACTGAGGCTAATATATTGACAATTGATTCCAATGCATCAGAGTAAAGTGCAACTGAACCAGTGATATAATATGCCCAATATTTCAAAGAAAAAACGATACAAGCAACAAAGATAGAGTATATGGTTAAACTTTGTATATTGACTTTTACATTCACCATCACACCCTTTTCTTGACTCGATGAGAAATAATACTTTTGATCCTATAACATATTGATATTTTTGACATACCCCAATATTTTCTCAATATTACAGAAAATTCATAAAATAATAAGTAATTTTCTCATCCCAAACACTTACCCTTATTTTAAATAACCTATTGTTTATCTTATTTTTTATTTTCCCTCATATACATAGCATTATTATCACAGTAACAATCCAATGGTACGATCTAAAATAATGAATAGAGCAACACGAATATAAATAAAATAAGAAAAATCAAACTCTATTTCATAAATTTTTGAGTATCTTATAATGGCTCTATGATAGAAAAACACTTGTTTTTTCTCAAACGTATCATATTGATGACGCCATTTATCAAATTTTTTACAATAATATCCTAATGTAGAGCAAAAAAATCCCTTAGCGCTTCCCCTGCAATCCTATACCCCAATTGCATCACAAAACATGATAGACAAAAACAATTCCCCCATCCACACAAAAAAAGAATCTGGGCATTGGGGACCCAGATTCTTTTCCCTTAAAAATTAAGGATATGCAGAGCTTAGGAAATAGCGGGGACCTAAATCCCTGCACCCGATACGAAAACAAAATATATTGTATTGCACTCGGTATTTATAATATATACCTATAGTTGTAAAATGTCAACAAAAATTCTACTATAAGTTTAAAAATAATGCATTTTTTCATCTTTTTCTTCAAAATAAAGCAAATATCTCATATCTAATAACGGAAACAACGACCAAAAACGCCGATACGAGCTTGAAGAAGCTATACAACAAACCATATACATTTCGGAAATAGTCACAAGATTCGTAAAATCTGATTGGATAGAAAACTCAATCTATTTCTGAAGACAAGGTTATATGGCTAGCATCGCTGTATTAGAATTTTTTCCTTCGCACAACTTATGGCGATAGAAAGCCTTCCAAACTTACACCTTTTCTAGAAAAAATATAACCAGCATATCCCTTTTATAGCATTTTATAAAAAATCATATAGATATACACTCCCCTATGTTTATTGCTATATAATCACGACTGTTTAACTTAACATATTGATATAAATATAAGGTCTTTCTAAAAAAACTTGTATTCTGGTTTGATAGAAATCATGATATTTGTGTGTCGTTTTCGCACTATCACTGCTTTTGCGAATAATTATATTATTATTCCCCTTCGCATCCCCTTTTACTGCACAACAATCACCATTCTTCATAATAAGTGCGAAAAATACTTTATACGCAAAATTCTAATGTAAATGACACTAAAAAAACTCTAAACAATCTAGATTCTCGTCTTTATGCTCTTTTCTCTTCTGCCACATACCCTGTACAGTAAGCAAAAACAATAAAAAGAATAGCATTTCATTTTGAAAATAGAAGGAGGAAATAAACCATGTACAATAAAAATCAGAAACTTTTCATATTCCCGTAGCTTATGATTTTGGCAAAATACCCATAATATTCTAATAACAACACTGGGGGCATCTATTGGAATGATTTTAAAAAATACGACTAAAGGTAATAATACTCAAAGTTGTAAAAAGCTCTAGGAGATGTATCACTTTTATTTATAAGAAGCAGTTGTTTTAATTCCAGAAACAATATCATCTTTTGTTTCCTGATTACACAAAACACGTTTCAACATAGCTTCAGTATCAGCAGCACGTTGCGAATGTGTAACAAATCCTCCTCCTAAAACACGTGCTTCACCATCATTACTATCATAAAAAACACAAGCTTGTCCTGGTGCTACAGCACTTCCATGTTCCAATAAGTCAACAGAAAAAATACCTTCTTTATAATGCAAACGAGCAAGATGAGGAGGACGTGTTGAACGAACTTTTACAGCCACCTCAACACCATCAAGAGAGAAGTTATCCAATGACTCATCACCAAGCCAATTAACATCACGCAAAAAGAGCTTACGTGTTTCCAACATTTCACGTGGACCAACAATAACACGTGCATTTTCCACATCAAGATAAACTACATAAAGTGCTTCCCCCGTTGCCACACCAATACCACGACGTTGTCCAACGGTATAATTAACGATTCCCGAATGTTTTCCTAACACATGCCCATCAATATGCACAATAACTCCGGGATTAGCCGCCTCAGGACGCAATTTTGTGATAACATCAGAATACTTTCCCTGTGGAACAAAACAAATATCCTGACTATCATGCTTATTGGCAACAACAAAGCCCATTTCTGCTGCGATTTCACGAACACGTGCTTTTGGAAGATCCCCAAGTGGAAAACGTAAATAATCAATTTGTTCTTGTGTTGTTGCAAAAAGGAAATAACTCTGATCACGATCAGCATCAAGAGGGCGAAAGAGCGCGCGATGAGCCCCATGCGGACGTGAACGAATATAATGTCCCGTTGCTAAAGCATCTGCACCTAACTCACGTGCTGTTGCTAGTAAATCAGCAAACTTGACTGTTTGATTGCATGCAATACACGGTACAGGCGTTTCACCATGCGCATAACTTTCTGTAAAAGGATCAATCACAGCTTCACGAAATCGTTTTTCATAATCAAGAACATAATGAGGTATCCCCAATGTTTCGGATACACGGCGTGCATCTTCAATATCTTGTCCAGCACAACACGCCCCCACCCGATGCGTTGCAGCACCATGGTCATAAAGCTGCAACGTAATCCCTATAACGTTATAACCTTCCCTTTTTAAAAGACCCGCAACAACCGATGAATCAACCCCGCCCGACATCGCAACAACAACACGGGAATTCTCAGGTGATCCTGGTAAATCAAGACTGTTCAAAAACATACGCTCATTCTCTATTTAGCGGACACCCATTCATGACTATCCTTAATATATACCATTCTATTTTTTTATGCTATTTATCATCCTTTATATATTGTTTTTTTATCCTTTTCACAACCAATAGCATGACTTTCTTAAAAGCGATTGCAAACAAGAAAACAATGATGAAAATAAGGCACTCTGAAAATCCTTTTGACTCTTAAAAAACTAACAAAACAGTGCAAAAAGAACTATTCTAGCTGCTTTACTTTGCATCATATTTTTTACATACAGGCCGACTTTGATTAATTTTTTCTTTCGACAGTTTTAGCTCTTTTTTAAATTTCATGTTTTACAAGCGAGTCGAGTCCTTGACTAAAGGTAGAGGATATAATGACCAACTTGATAAAAACACAAATGAAATATGTTATTGGGCCAGATGGAAGTCCACTGACGATTGCTGATCTACCACCAAAAACAACAAGGCGTTGGGTCATTCGTCGCAAAGCTGAAGTTGTTGCAGCTGTCAGAGGTGGATTGTTAAGTCTTGATGAAGCATGTCAACGTTATACTTTGACTGTAGAAGAATTTCTTTCATGGCAAAGTTTAATTGATGAACATGGTTTAGCGGGGTTACGAACAACCAGAATCCAACATTACAGGCATTAATCGCCATTGATAGTGATTCGATAATGGCTCAAAATACCTTTCAAACAGCCAAACTTAAAAAGGTTTGGCTGTTTTGATTCTTCTGCATATTAAACATTACAAAAAACTTATTTTCAAATTGCAGCTTACACTATCCAGTCATTGTGCTCGATTGAACTAAAGTGCCTCTGTCCCCTGCATCTTCCTTCTTTTCCCGCTCTTCAAGGAGTTGTGCACGTTGTAACTCCATATTGGCTTCATGGAGAGCAATTTCAGCATTTGTTTTTTGAAGTTGCAAATCACGAATCGAATTTACCAAGTTATCACGCCTCTGTCGTGCGGCACGCGCAAAAGCAGAATAAGCAAAATGGTGAACATCATTATTTCCAGATTTGCGTTCTTCGTTAATAATTTGTGCTTCCAACTCTAATACCATTCGCTCAAATTCTGCGATCATCATCTCAAGCTGTGCAATTTCACGTCTCTTCCCACGCGCTTGAAACATCCTCAATCGCACTACACTTTTCCGTGGCTTCATACTGATAACTCCTTGATTACGCCAACTCAAAATTTGTATTCTTACCTAATATTGTGAGTTCCATTTTTTTCTGACAAAAACAGTCCACTTTTAATTTTAAACTATCACTTTCTGGCTCTCCTCATAAAGCCTCTGTGAACAGAACATACTTTAAAGAAAAATAACCATTTCTTCACTTTTCATCTCCACTATAAAAGGAAGAAATTTAAAGCTCGGTAAATAAAAAATAAAATGGTAAAAAGTAATTTAAAAGAATCTATTACTACACTTTTTGAAAGCTTAACTTTAAGAGAAAAGCGCATCATTTTTTTTATTCAATTTAAAAATATACGATTTTTCTAAAATAATTTTGAAGCCTCTTCCAAAAATAAAAATATTTTGTTAACCACTATCATGGATAGTGGGGGACTTAGTAGTGAATGTTACGCGTACTACTAAATATTCATAAATACTTTTTAATTAAGTGTTTGATTCTATGAATTGTTTTTTTATAAATAGTGGTTTTGCCAACTGTTTAAAATAGAAATGCTACTTATGATTCGTAAGAAGCAAAATGAGGGACTTAAAAATGCGCGTATTATTGATTGAAGATGATAAAGCAATGACTCAAAGCATTGAGTTAATGTTAAAGTCAGCAAACTTTAATGTTTATATTACTGATCTGGGAGAAGAAGGAGTCGACTTAGGAAAGCTTTATGATTATGATATTATTCTGCTTGATTTAAATTTACCTGATATGTCAGGTTACGATGTCCTACGGACCTTAAGATTGGCAAAAATCAAAACTCCTGTCCTTATCCTGTCCGGTATGAATGCCATTGAAGATAAAGTACGCGGCTTTGGTTTTGGTGCAGATGATTATATGACAAAACCATTCCATAAGGATGAGCTCATTGCGCGTATTCACGCGGTTGTTCGTCGCTCAAAGGGGCATGCACAATCTGTTATTGTTACCGGCGATCTTACCGTGAATCTTGACGCAAAAACTGTTGAAATTTCTGGACATCCAGTTCATTTGACTGGTAAAGAATATCAAATGTTAGAGCTTCTCTCTCTACGTAAGGGGACAACTCTCACCAAAGAAATGTTTCTCAATCATCTCTATGGTGGAATGGATGAACCAGAGCTTAAAATTATCGACGTTTTTATCTGTAAACTACGAAAGAAGTTAGAAGCGGTCTCTCCTCATGCGAATTACATTGATACAGTCTGGGGACGAGGTTATGTATTACGTGATCCAATTGAAGAAAATATTCGTAAGACCGCTTAAGCAGTGAAAATACACATTGTAAAATCTCGGAGTGTAGCGGGCCGAGATTTTTTCTCTGTTACAGTGTAAAGGCTCGCGCACAAAATTTTTTATTGATCAATCATTCTTAACATTTAAGGACTTCAAAAAGCCGTTTACGATTATTAACCACTATAATTTAAACCCTCCTTTCTTAATAATTTATACAACTTAAATGTTGTCTTCTTCAAAGCTTCTTCACACTTTCCAAAATAACATGCGATTCAGTTTCCTCAATCTTGATTTTCATATCTGTCATTTTAGCAAGCAAGACTGTATAATAAAATTGAATGACATGAGCATCAGTAATTTCTTCCTGAATTTCTCCATTATATAATGCAATAAAATAAGTAGGAATGCGCAAAGCTGTACTATGAATCTCAAATCGGAAAGAACGCATATTCTCATTATGCAAAATCGTTATAACAATGTCTCCCCCGCGGGAAACTGTTGCATTTGCAATTAATAATAAATTAAGTAAAAGTTTAATCTCATTTTTGGGCAAAAGAAGAGAAGGAGCTTGCCATGTTAAAGTTGCTTTTTCTTCTTTCATATATTGTTGAGCAACCTGCTCAGCAGAGCGTGTATCTATTTGCCCCCCACTTGTTCCTGCAAAACCAAAAGCCAATCGCGCAAACTGCAAACGTGCAGAAGCACTTGCAACGGATAAACGCACCAATTGTAAGGCATCTTCCTCAGATCCCCCTTCATCATAGAGCTCCATTGCATTTTGAATCGCGCCAACTGGTGAAATCAGATCGTGGCAAATGCGGCTACAAAGTAGAGCAGCAAGATCAGTAGACTTCAAAGCAACAGAAAATGTCATATGACTAAAAACTCCTAAAGTTAAAAAAACTCTGCTTTAAAGCAAAATTCTTAACATCCAGTGCACAGATATGAGATACTTAAAAAAAATACGCTCATTTTTTAGAAACAAATTCAAGAATTTAAATAACCTTACATCTTATTTTTTATTTGAATAGAATGAAAATCCTAATATTATCTCCTTATTTGTAACTGATAAAAGGAAAAAACTCTATGGTTCTCTCTCTTCTTATACGCTGGTACAAAAACATTGTATTTTTAATCTTCCTTTTATTTATCATCATAAATTCTGCAAATGCTCATCCCCAGCCAATCGATCCAAACGAGCCTCATTACTCTCTGCAAGAAATCATCGATTCAGGTCATACTTTTTTTGGAAAAACCGCCAGCGGTTTAGCTGTTGCAATTCAAAATATTTTTTCGCGATATGGTTATCCAAATGCCTATATTTTAGGGGAAGAGGCTTCTGGTGCCTTCTTTGCTGGATTAACCTACGGAGAAGGAAAAGTTTTTACCAAAAGCTATGGTTATCATAAAGTTTTTTGGCAAGGGCCTTCCGTTGGATGGGATTTTGGTGGACAAGGTTCTCGTTTAATGATTCTCATTTATGATCTTAATAATATAAATAATTTATGGGGACGCTATGGTGGTATTTCAGGTTCGGCCTATTTAATTGCAGGTGTTGGTTTTCATGTTCTTAAAAATAAGAATGTTTTATTGGTTCCGATACGTACAGGAATTGGTGCACGTCTTGGTATTAATGTAGGATATTTAAAACTAACTCCTACACCAACATGGAACCCATTTTAAATGAACTCTTAATTGAAAAGGAAATTTATGTTTATCCAATCATTTCTTTTTTTCATTCTCGGAGTTGCCTTCACTACTTGGTTATTGGTGCTCTTTTCTCCTCTTATTTGGCGAAAAGCTATTCATTTTGCACGCGAATATGTCTGTACAAAATTTCCATTATCCTACACTGAAGTACAAGCCAACTACGACTTTCTCTGTGCAAAACATGCTGTCGAATTGGCACATAACGAACAAAAATACAATTTTTTACAAAAGAAATATGCTCAACAGAAGATACAATTAAGCCAAATAACGGAACAACTTTATCGATTATGTCTTTCCACACAAAGTGCAAATTCTTCTGCTAAAGCAGCGACGACCACCGAACAAAATATCATCACAACGAATACTTTCATGATGGAAATCAAAACTATGCGTGAAAAAATTGCAAATTATCAGCAACGTTTACAAAATATTCAAACCAATGCGCTTGACACCACAAAAAACCTGCAACTTCTCCATGAACTGCGTGAAGAAATAAAGGAATTAGCAGCGACATTAACTGCTCAAATCGCATTAAAAGAAGGTGAAGCATCCCCCATCAATAGACTTATCCAAAAATCTAAAAGCAAAGATGATCTGGCATCACGTATTCGTAAAAAAATAACCAATATTAAAAAAAATTCTTTACATAAGTTATTTTTTTAACAACTTTACGTAAATATCTAGCGTGAACGTTAAATTTTTCATCCTGAAAAAAATTAGGTATAAACCCATATCATAAGCTATGCTTTTCATAGCATAGCCTCTAACTTTTGCTTTATTTTTAGTTACAATTTCAAAAATATCTTTCAATAGATATAATCAAACACAGCCCCATTAATAAAGATTTTTAAAGATAAAACACTCTCTCAAAAATGATAAAAATCTCTTATTTTCTGGATAATCATATCCTGATCATTATGCGTTAAATAAGGGTGCATTGGCAAACTTAAAACACAATCTCCTAAAGTCTCAGAAACATGAAGAGCGTTTTTAACATAAGAAAAATGTTTATAAGCTCGTTGTTGATGCAATGGAGTCTTGTAATACACCATTGTCGGAATTGAGTTTTTCTGTAAATAGTCCTTTAGCTTGTCACGCTCTTTCACCTTAATCGTATATTGTGCATAAGCACAGCGGCTACTCTCTTCCACTTCTGGAACTGTAACAATATCTTTTAAAGAATTGGAATAATACCGAGCAATAGCCCCACGCTTTTCCATCTCATCTTCAAAAATAACAAGTTTCTCCAGCAAAATTGCAGCTTGAATGCTATCTAAACGCGAATTAATACCAATACGCACATTGTCATATTGCGTTTCCCCCTTACCATGAAACCGAATAGAATGTAAAAGCTCAGCCAAATCATCATCATTGGTCATCATGGCCCCTCCATCACCATAACATCCTAATGGTTTTGCAGGGTAAAAACTTGTTGCGGCGACATCACCAAAAGCTCCACACATGATATTGCCACGTCTTCCCCCCATCGATTGAGCAGCATCCTCAATAACAAAAAGATTTTCTTTTGCCGCCACTTTAGCAATTTGTGCATAATCAGCAGAAAGTCCAAATAAATCCACAGCAATAATTGCCTTTGGTTGAAGACGTCCCTCTTTTCTAATCATTTCGATCGCTTCACAAAGTCTTTCAACATCAATATTAAACGTATCAGGCAAAACATCCACGAAAACAGGTTCAGCTCCCACCAATGCAACCACTTCAGCTGTTGCAGAAAATGTGAAGCTAGGACAAAAAACAGCGTCCCCAGGGCCAATATTTTTAGCCATAAGAGGCATCTTCAATGCATCCGTCCCATTGGCACAGGCAATTACATGTTTAACGCCGAGATAATCTGCTAATCGCTCTTCAAACTCTGTTACTTTTGGCCCTAAAATATATTTGCCGCTGGCAACTACATGCGCAATTGCAGAATTAATTTTGTCTTCAATACGCGCACGCTGCGCTCCAAGGTCGATGAATTGCATATTAACTCCATTAATCATCGTAATAATGCAAAAGCACTGCTTATTTCTTTCATTTATGATAATTGATACTAGCAGCCGTTAAAATACGTAAAACATTAATAGCATCATAACCATTTGTACGAGGTATTTGACGTGTTACAATACAATGAAGAAAATGCTGTAATTCACGCGTAAGCGGTAAATCTTCACAAACCTCAATATAATTCAAATCGTCATTACGAAAATTCCACTTTTGATTCTCTTTCCAAACAGAAAAATTATGTAATGCCAATTTACGACTCCACGGCTCTAGATCATCAAAAATAAGCGTAGCCTTTGTGCCAACAACAATTAAACGTCTTTCACGATAAGGACTAAAACGCGAAGCAAAAAGATGGCTACGAATCCCATTTGGAAAATCCATATGAATATGAGCAAAATCTAAATGTTGATCAATGACAGCAGCTCCTTCACCCCGAATTTCCAAAGGTTCACATCCTGTTAAAGCCAAAATCATTGAGAGATCATGAGGAGCCAGATCCCATAAAGCATCACTTTGTGTATGAAATTTTCCAAAACCTAACCGATGAGAATAAATATAACGTACATCCCCCAAATCTCCATTTGCCACCAATTCACATATTTTTTCAAAAACAGGGTGAAACCGCAAAATATGCCCCACCATAAAGAGCCGTTCATATTGCCTAGCAGACTGAACTTGACGCTCGGCATCGGCAATATTTAAAGCGATTGGTTTTTCAACCAAGACATCTTTACCATTTTTCACGGCACGTATCACATTTTCTGTATGAAATTGTGGAGGCAGCGCTAGCACAAGCGCATCAATATCTTTGCAAGTAAAAAGATTATCGGCAGAAATAGCTTTAACACCATACATATCTGCAAAACTTGCAGTACGATCAATATCAACATCAGAAACGGCCACTAAAGCCCCAAGTTCGTGGAGTGTCCGTATATGATTTCCACCCCAATAACCACATCCTAAAACCGCTACACGTGGCACCATTTTTATGCATTACCTTACTTAATCATATAAAAAATATATTTTCTTCTATTCCATATCGGGGTTGAAATAGAATGACAAGCAAAAAGCTTAAAAACGATGCTTGACATCTCACTATTCTACCTTTTATATCCCCAAAAGATAAAATAAGTTTTCCTGTTTATTCTGGCGGAGTAGCTCAGTAGGTTAGAGCAGAGGAATCATAATCCTTGTGTCGGGGGTTCAAATCCCTCCTCCGCTACCATGTTATCTCTGTTTATGTCTGTTGTAGCTTGTCACTAGGTTTTGTATATTTTGCCACTAGGTTTTGTACCAATTTATTTTTTTTCAAAGAGTTTTAAAGGTGTTCTCAAAGGGTCTTCAAAGACCTTTCAAAGATCATTTAAAGTCTCTTTTTCTTTTCTGCTCAAAATCGCAATTTTTGATGATCAATCATTGAGTTGGAATCGTATTATTTGAGAAGCAGCGTATATAAGATGTGTTCACCTCTTTTATCTTAAATTGATTGATAGTTTTTCCGTACCCCAAACACATTATTCAAGTACATTATTAAAAGAAAGAAGCGTTTAAGGAATTCGGTCAACTTGACCAAATTGCTCTTCAGTCTGCAATTGGTGCAAGTTGCACCTATTCCTTACCTCCACACCAAAGTGCGAACTTTTGATTTTGGTCTCAATACTCTTCAACACCGATCAAAGAGTCAAGTTGCCCCTTTGATGTTCTGTCACTCAGAGGTTTATTTTTCTCCTGCCTCTTTTCCCTTGTCTGGTGCCTCAAAGGTAATTTCTGTGGTATAACCGCTTTGTTTCTCATAGCAGTGGGTGACAGTGGAAGCTTTCCATGGACCATTAATTTGCATACGAAACCCTTGAAGAAGCAGAGGTTGATCCGCCATGATTTCTGGTCGCCCCTCAAGGGTCAAAGAACCACTGCCCACAGCACGGCAAAGTCGATCTGATTCTGAAGCAGCAGCAGCTCGTGCTTCCTCCTCACAAGGATAACAACTGCGCAGACGCCGCACAGAACCACAAAAACCCGTCTGATGCTGGACTGACAACTGCCGCCCTGTTGAGCGATCAAAATAAGAAGATTCTATGGTGCCGTATTGCGTGCGTGGCTCTAATGTGAATTCCCAGTTAGAACAGTCGTGCTTATGGATGTCGAGTGCTGGTAAATTGTCACCGCTTAAAAATAAAAACTTATTGTCCTTGATCAAAAAGCGTGCCTGCATACGGTCAGCAAGGCGGGTTAGAAAATCAACAGCCGATTGATCTGTACGAATCACATAAGGCAAAGTTTGTTGAGTGAACTGAGGACTGACCTTTGCTTGATAGCCATGGCGTTTGGCAAGTGTCTCAACAATCTCACCAGTGGTTTTGTGGTCAAAATGTTCACTCACCTGTTCTTTGAGTTCCTTGCGCATCGAGGCGCTTTTGCCACAAAGGCGCAAAATCTCTCCATCACTGCCACCACAACTTACAACCGATTCGACAACAAAACACCCCATAAAAGCACTGATGCTTCCCTCATAACCAAAAACCACCTGTAGAGTGCTGTTGTTTTGGGGAACCTCTAAATCATTGCCAATATCATCAAACTCTGCTTCAAATGTATCAGATTCATTGCCAGCATGATCCGTGATGGTTGCCGTTAAAAGACGTTGGTAAAAAACCTCGTGAACAGGTTTATCTCCCACCTTGACCACAATAAAGGAATGTGTGCGTCTTAATCCCATAACCGCTTCACCGCACTTTGAGGATTAACAAAAACAAATTCAAGCAGAAGAACATTTAAGCCCAACGGTAAAAGAGCACCATATTTGGCAACATCCGGATTGGCTTCCAGTGTAGCTTCTAAATAGCCTCTCAGTAGCCCAACTTGGAAACGATCTCCTAAAACAGACATGGCATGTTCAAAGCAGATGAGATCAAGACTCATATCCTCTAGCTCTACAACAACCTGCTTTTGGGGTATCTTCATTGCGTATATCCTTGTGGTTTTCCGCCATTGAAAAAGGGCAAGAGAGTAATGGAATAGCGAATACGCTGCGATTGACCAGAGCTGCTGATATAATCGTGGTCTT
>NZ_JBEPLI010000006.1:0-76398 GCF_040545155.1 Bartonella silvatica | reverse complement strand
ATTGATTCAAGATAAGCAGGTTTGAAATGAGAGAATCCTACGTTATTCGGGACTCTCATTCAACATACAAAACAGTGAATTATCATTATAAATCAGTGTGTTGCACACATATGCAATGCTATTTTATTGCAACAATTGTTTGATATGCACAAAACAGTGAGAGTTTTAGATGTTTTAATGAGTATTTCATGTTGCTTATGATTTAAAGACAGTTTTCTACAGAAAAAAGAATTAGAGAAATATAAATATCGCGGTATATCTAAACTAAAGCCTGAATTTTCCATTTTAGAAAACCCTTTTAATATGAAAGTTTATACAGCCAGTTATAATGAGAAAAACGGCTTAAAGCGATAAAGATCGTTTCTGTTTTTTTGTATTTTATGACGCAAATATCAAGGTTAGATTACGAATGGATCATTGATGGTGATAGTGAATAATCATAAAAAGGGGAGGGAAGAGCAATAAAAAGCATTTCTTTCTTAAGTAATGTGAAAGATGTGAAAAATCTCTTTTTCTGAGAGAGTTCTGGAAAAAGCATAATTAAAGTGTAAAAACTCGCTTTGGCTTAAACAGGCTTTTATCAAGGGGCCCTATCGCAAGAAGTTGGCCTTTATAGATGACGCAAACTTCATCTTCATCAATAGGTCCATTATGAAGAGAAAGAGGAACAGAATTTCCCATGATGATACGCTGTGCTTGTGACTCGCTGAGATTATACTGAGAAAGGCAATCTAATGCTGCACCTGTTTCAATGAGCAGTGCATCAAGTTTTGAGAAGTTTCTTTTAGGATGAACACCATTTTCATCTATTATACTTTTATCCATTCCTGCTACTTTGAGTTCATTCCATGTGATGAGATCATCTTCATCAAAAGGTGATACTGCGATACGTCTTAAATCAGCAATATACCCATAACAGCCAAGGTCACGCCCCATATCGCGCGCTAAAGAGCGTACATAGGTTCCTTTTCCGCAAGTTATTTCAAAGATAGAACGTTCTTTTGTCGTTGTTTCTATTAATTTAAAACTTTCTATTTCCACTTGGCGCGGTGGAATTTCAACAGCCTCACCTTCTCGTGCGAGATCATAAGCTCGATTACCGGCAATTTTAATTGCAGAGAATTGTGGAGGTGTTTGCAAAATAACGCCTGTATATTGAGGGAGGAGGGCAAGGATCTCTTCTTGTGTCGGACGTTTGAGGGACGTTTTTGTTATTTCTCCCTCCAAATCATCTGTTGAGCGCTCTTCTCCCCAAGCGATGTCAAAACGGTAGGTTTTTGAACCCTGCATAACATAGGGAACAGTTTTGGTTGCTTCACCCAATGCAATTGGCAGGAGACCAGAAGCAAGGGGATCAAGTGTACCGGCATGTCCTGCTTTTTGCGCATGAAAGAGCCGTTTGATTTGTGAGACAGCTTCTGTTGACCTCATTCCTTTTGGTTTATCTAATATGATCCAGCCAGAAACAAAACGGCCTTTTTTTTTGCGTTGCCGTGCCATATTTTTAATCCTCAAATTCATCACTATGGCGAAGATCGCGTGCTACCTCAGGTGAGCGAAGCAGAGAATCAATTTTTGAAAAATTATCAAAACTATTATCAAGGCGAAAACGCAGTTCAGGCATATATTTCATCTGTCGCAAAGCATGACTTATTTCCCCACGAATAAAACGGCCATGTTTATTGAGGATGTCAACAATATCAACATGAGATACATCCTTGAGAATACTGAGAGGAGAAACAAAGCAGGTAGCAATTTTCAAATCAGGGGACATGCGTACTTCAGAGACAGAAATTACCATATTTTTCAAGCCTTCATCGAGTAGAACGCCTTGTTGTAATATATGAGCTACTGCATGACGTACTTGTTCACCAACTCTGAGTTGCCGTTGTGATGGTCCAGCATTTTTCATCGAAATTTTATCCTTATTACAATTACTTCCCTTTTGATCATCTTAAAAGATTAAGAAAAACCAGAGGCGGTACGCATACACCCAACAACTCTTTGTATTTCACGATAGAGTAAAGTGACTATATATCTTATAATGTGCGACGAATATGTTCGATACGGAAGGTTTCAATAATATCTCCTACACGTATATCTTCATAATTTTCGAATGCCATTCCACATTCTTGGCCACTTTGTACTTCATTAACTTCATCTTTAAAGCGCTTAAGCGTTTTAAGTTTTCCTTCGTGAATAACAATATTATCACGGATAAGGCGAACACCAGAACCCCGTTCTATTTTACCTTCTGTAACGCGACAACCAGCAACTTTTCCAAATTTTGTAATGTTAAAGACCTCCAAAATTTCAGCATTACCAAGGAAAGTTTCACGTTGTTCTGGCGAGAGCAGCCCTGACATAGCAGCTTTAATATCGTCAACAAGATCGTAGATGATGTTGTAATAGCGAATTTCAATTCCTTGTGTTTTAGCTGCATCTCGTGCTTGTTTATTGGCACGAACATTAAAACCAATAACAGCAGAGTTAGAAGCTTCAGCAAGAGAAATATCACTCTCAGTAATACCACCAGCCGCAGAGTGTACAATGTGCGCACAGACTTCATCATTTCCAAGTTTTTCTAATGCTGAAGTAATTGCTTCGATTGATCCTTGCGCATCCCCTTTAATAATAAGAGGAAATTCTTTAACGCCAGAGGTTTGTAATTTGGTCATCATCTGTTCAAGCGAACCGCGAGAACTCGTTTGCCGAGCGACCGCTTTATCGCGCGCTAATCTCTGACGATATTCAGAAATTTCTCGTGCTTTTGCTTCGTGAGTTACAACAGCGAAGCGATCACCAGCTTGTGGTGTTCCTTGCATACCTAAAATCTCAATAGGTGTAGAAGGAATTGCTTCTTTGACATGGCGACCGTGGTCGTCAATCAAAGCACGTACACGTCCCCATTCATTGCCAGCAACAATAATATCAGAAGGATGCAATGTACCTTTTTGAACAAGCACTGTTGCAACGGATCCACGTCCTCGATCCAGCTTGGCTTCAATAACAACACCTTCGGCTGTTCGTTGAGGGTCTGCTTTCAGATCAAGAATTTCAGCTTGAAGAAGGATAGCCTCGAGAAGTTTATCAAGATTTTGACCAGTTTTAGCCGAAACTTCAACTTCTAAAGTTTCCCCACCCATGGTTTCAACAAACACTTCGTGTTGCAAGAGCTCGGTACGTACTTTTTGTGCATCAGCAGCTGGTTTATCAATTTTATTGATCGCAACAATAATTGGTACACCCGCAGCTTTAGCATGATTAATAGATTCAATTGTTTGTGGCATAACACTATCATCAGCAGCGACGACGAGCACGGCAATATCTGTAACACGAGCACCACGAGCACGCATAGCCGTAAAAGCGGCATGTCCAGGTGTATCAATAAAGGTAATTTTTTGACCATTTTGCTCTACTTGATAAGCACCAATATGCTGTGTAATACCGCCAGCTTCTCCAGAGACAACATTTGCTTTTCGAATAGCATCAAGAAGAGATGTTTTTCCATGATCTACGTGTCCCATAATCGTTACAACAGGCGGACGTGGACGAGTTTCTTCAGGGTTATCAGCTACATTAAATATGCCTTCTTCTACGTCAGATTCTAAAACACGTTTAACCGTGTGACCGAATTCAACGGCGATGAGTTCAGCAACATCTGCATCAATAACATCACCTGGTTTCATCATTTGTCCCTGTTTCATCAGGAATTTAATCACATCAACGGAACGTTCAGTCATACGCTGCGCGAGTTCTTGAATCGTAATGGTTTCAGGAAGAACAACTTCGCGAGAAATCTTTTCTCTCGGTTCTTGGTTTTGTGCACGTTTAAATTTTTCTTGTCTACGACGCATCGCAGCCATCGAACGCCCACGTGCACTTCCTTCTTCATCCAGAGCGCTATTGAGGCTTATCTTACCGCGACGTCGTTCATCAGCACCTTTAACAACCTTTGGTGCACGCACGTCTGATTTAGCAGGGTTTGCACGCCGGCTATATCTATCTTCTTCTCTATTTTCGTCAGTTTTGCGTTTTTCAACGACAGTTTTTGGCAGAACGACAGGAACCTCTATTGGCTCTATAACCGGTTGATCAGAGTTAGAAGAGGAATCTTGTATCGGTAGATTTTCTTTTTCTTGCAATGATTTTTGCAAATTTATTTCACGCTCCCTAGCACGTTGTGCTTCTTCCTCTGCCTTCTCACGCATAATTTTTTCTTGGATATGTGCTTCTTCCAATGCACGAAGTCTCGCTTCCATTTCAGCGGACGAAAGATCATTTTTAGAGACAGATTTGTCTGGTTTTGCTTCTTCAAATCGTGGTTTAGAGCGTTGAGAAGCCACATGCGGCTTCGTAATAGGCTGTTGTACTTCAGCCTTTTCATCGGGGCGCGTAATTTTGCGCCGTTTGGTTTCGACAACTACAGCCTTTGTACGTCCATGGCTAAAATTTTGCTTAACCGTACTTGTTTCCAGAACTGACCGCTTCAGAGTTAGTGTTTTTTTGGCTGTTGTTTTGTCGTTGCTATTTTCACTCATTGTACTTCCTTCACGGCTTGAGCCATCATTTCATCAGGCTTGCTGTGTTCTTTATCACGATAGGCGAGCAGTTTATGGATCGCTTTGAGAAATCCTTCAGCAGCTTTGGTATCCAATAAGGCCGCATGCATTACAGGATGAGCACCAAAAGCTACCTGCATTTCATCACTTGAAAATAAAGATATCGCTTTTATATTTCGATTTGTCTGTTGTTGTGTTGTATGGATGGCTTGTGCAATTTTCCGTTTTCCATCTTCTGTCGTTTCCTTAGTATGAAGTACGAGAATAGCTTGGCCAGCACGGATAGCAGCATCAACTTTTGTGGCTCCCATGACAATGGCTCCAGCTTTTCGCATCATCGAAAGGCTTGAAAGGGCAGTTTTTAACAGCAGTGTATCAACAATATGCGCAAGATTTGGCGAAACCTCAACATCTGTTTTAAATTTTTTTTGAAAAGCTTTTCGCTTGACTGCTGCTTCAATGATAGAATGACGTGCAGAAACCCAAGCACCACGTCCTGGTAAATGAGATTTCAAGTCAGGAACAATTTGATTGTGAGGACCAATAACAAAACGGATCAGCGTTTGCGCTGAAGCATTTTTTCTTGTCACAATGCAGGTCCGTTCATTCATTTTAAAGTGCATCCAAATTTACATCATCAATTGTTTCATCTTTTGCAGATTTTTCATTCGCTACAGGGGTTTCTGTAATAAGATCAGCTTTATCTATCCATCCTGCTTGCACACGGGCGGCCAAAACCATAGCTTCTGCATCAGCACGTGTAATATCAAACGGAGTTAAGATGCCAGAAAAGCTTTGCACTTGACCTTCCTTACGCTCTCGCCAGCCAGCCAAATCATCAACGGCATAGCCAGCAAAATCTTCTATGGTTTTCACACCATCTTCGCCGACAGCAACCAACATAGCGCTCGTCATTCCAGGAAGTGTTCGCAATTCATCACAGACACCAAGTTTTTTGCGCTTTTCATCAAGTTCTTTTTCTTTATGTTCGAGATATTCACGTGCACGGTTTTGAATTTCCGCAGCCGTTTCGTGATCAAAGCCTTCAATAGAAGCGATTTCTTCGAGACCAATATAAGCAATTTCCTCAATAGAAGAAAAACCCTCTGATGCCATAACCTGTCCAATCATTTCATCAACATCTAAGGATTTCATAAATAGCTTACTACGTTCAGTAAATTCTTTCTGGCGATTTTCAGATTCCTCTTGTTCCGTTAAGATATCAATGTTCCATCCTGTTAACTGTGAAGCCAAACGAACATTTTGTCCACGTCGGCCAATAGCAAGACTAAGCTGATCATCAGGCACAATGACTTCAATACGTTCTACATCCTCATCGAGGACAACTTTGGAAACTTCGGCAGGTTGTAGCGCATTGACAATAAATGTCGCAGCATCAGGTGACCAAGGGATAATATCGATTTTTTCTCCCTGTAATTCTGCAACGACAGCTTGTACACGACTTCCTCGCATTCCCACACATGCTCCCACAGGATCAATAGAACCATCTCGTGAGACAACAGCAATTTTAGCCCGTGAGCCCGGATCACGAGCAACGGATTTAATTTCTATAATACCATCATAAATTTCTGGTACTTCCATAGTAAAAAGTTTTACCATAAATTGAGGGTGTGTACGTGAAAGAAAAATTTGTGGGCCACGTGTTTCACGACGCACATCATTAACAAAAGCACGAATACGATCTCCATAGTGGAAAGATTCACGTGGAATTAACTCATCACGGCGCACGATAGCCTCACCACGTCCCAGATCAACGATAACATTACCATATTCGACACGTTTTACTGTGCCTGAAATAATTTCACCAACTTTATTTTTAAACTCTTCATATTGTTGGTCGCGTTCTGCATCGCGTACTTTTTGGACAATAACTTGTTTAGCAGATTGTGCTGCAATACGGCCGAAATCCATAGGAGGGAGTAGATCTGCAAAAAAATCACCAATTTTTGCATCAGTTTGCCGTTTGAGCGCATCAGATAAAGAAATTTCATTCGTATAATCTTCAACGACATCAACAATTTTGAGCAGGCGCTGTAATTTAATTTCACCTGTTTTAGAATTGATTTCAGCACGAATATTTGTTTCTTGACCATAACGAGAACGCGCTGCTTTCTGAATAGCATCAGCCATTGCAGAAATGACAATATCACGGTCAATTAACTTTTCACGTGCAACAGCATCTGCAATTTGCAAAACTTCAAGCCTGTTAGCGCTTGTAGCCATCAATTTTCTCCTTCTTTGTGCCACACGATAGGCATTTCCCAGTAGGATTAATTCTGAAAGTTTGACGTTTATTTTACGACATCAGAATTACCTTTGGAAATGGATTGTTGATTTAAATCTTTATTTTTTTTCAATGCATCATGAATAAGTTTGTCGGTCAGGACCAAATGCGCATTGATAATATCACAAAAGAGGATAGGGGTATAGAGCGTTTCTCCGTAAGCAGCTTTATCCGTATTTAAGGTAAATCCATCTTGCGTGATATTGGTAAGTGTTCCACGAAACTTTTTACGCCCATCAATGATTGTTTTAGCCTCAATTTTTGCAATATGCCCTTCCCAATGGAAAAAGTCAGATTTTCTCACCAATGGGCGATCAATTCCAGGAGATGAAATTTCTAAATGGTATTTGCGTTCGATAATATTTTGTACATCAAGAAGAGGAGAAACTGTTCGACTAACAATTTCACAGTCTTCTACTGTCATAGAGCCGTCAGCACGTTCAGCCATGATTTGCAGTGTTAAGCCGTTTAAACCAAGAAGTTTTACGCGGACCAAACGAAAGCCTAAAGGCTTAATCAATGGTGTTATGAGAGCTGCAACGTGCGCTTCAACACCATCTTCTTCGAACAGACGTGGTTCATCAAGGTCGTTTATTGTTTCAGATTCGCTCATACATTCTACCCAAGTCATTTTCATGAACTTTATGACATAAAAAAAAGCGGGCTTAACAACCCACTCTTCATCATAAGACCAAGAATTTACTTATTGATACTCTTAAATTCAAAATTTTTCAAGTTATTTATAAGAAAAATGCTTTACGATTTATTTCTTGATAAAGGTAAGGTAGGTAGGGACTCGTCCTTCGCGTAGAGCCTTTGCTTCGTATCGGGTACTTTTCCATAGCGGATAAGGAGTTTTCCAATCTTGAGAATTTTGCGTTTCCCACTCAAAGCCATTATGTTGTGAACAGTGGTAAAGAGTCCAATTGACATAATCATCTATATCACTTGTAAAACGGAATCTCTTACCTTTTTTAAGAACACGAGCAAAGCGATTGAGATTTTTTATGTTAACAAAACGCCGTTTCCAATGTTTCTTTTTAGGCCAAGGGTCAGGATAGAAAAGATCTATTCCATCAATTGAAGCATTGGGAAGCCAGTCAAGGAGGTGTGTGGCATCATCATCATAAAGGCGAATATGATTTTGCAACTGTTGATGTTGTTCAAGAGACGTTAATATTTTTGCCATGCCATTGATAAAGGGCTCAATACCAATAAAGCCAGTTTGTGGAAAAATTTCCATTTCATGAAGCAAATGTTCACCGCCACCAAAACCAATTTCAAGCCGAACTTCTTTTACTTTACTGGGAAATAAGGATTTTAAGTCTAGGGGTGTGGGAGTATTTAAATCAATGTTAAGAGCTGGAAGAAGCATCTTTATACGTGTCGCTTGGTTATTTCTTAATTTTTTTCCCTGTCGGCGACCAAAAAAGGCGCTACCTATATGTTTATGATGATGAATCATAGGACTTTAATCATTGTCTGAAGTTTTTGAATCAAATCAACTTTTTCCCATGAAAATGAACCATCACGTTCTGGTGCACGTCCAAAATGACCATAGGCAGCTGTTTTTGTGTAAATAGGTTTATTGAGGTGAAGATGTTTTCGAATGCCGGTTGGTGAAAGGTCCATTATTTTGCGAATGGCCAATTCCAGAATTTTTTCATCAACCTTTCCAGTTCCGTGAAGGTTAAGATAAATGGAAAGGGGTTGTGCAATACCAATGGCATAAGAGAGTTGGATAGTGCATCGCTCCGCTAAATTAGCTGCAACAATATTTTTAGCGAGATAACGTGCAGCATAAGCTGCAGAACGATCAACTTTTGTTGTATCTTTACCTGAAAAAGCACCTCCCCCATGGGGGGCAGCACCTCCATAAGTGTCAACAATAATTTTACGCCCTGTAAGTCCAGCATCACTTTGAGGACCACCTATAACAAATTTTCCTGTTGGATTAATATACCAACGGCACTGAGCAGAAATAGGAATATCGTGTAAAGCTTGATGAATATAAGGCTCAACCACTGTACGTACTTTATGAGAATCCCAACTCTCATCTAAATGTTGTGTCGAAAGCACGATGGATGTGACTTCTACAGGTTTTCCATTCTTATATCGTATTGTTATTTGGCTTTTGGCATCTGGTCCCAATTTTCTTGTTTCTCCTTCTTCTCTATGACGAGCAGCAGCAAGAAGTTGGAGAATTTTATGTGCATAATAAATGGGGGCAGGCATGAGATCTGGTGTTTCACGGCAAGCATACCCAAACATAATACCTTGATCACCTGCTCCTTCTTCATCACATCGATCTATAGCGCTGTCAACTCCGCGTGCAATATCGATCGATTGAGGGCGTAAAAGGACATCAATTTTAACAGTTTTCCAATGAAAACCTGCTTGTTCATAGCCAATCGCACGAATAGCACGACGGGCTACGGCACGAAAACGAGTAGGATTAATAAGTGGAGAGCCAGTTTCATCATAAATAAACTCTTTATTTTTATCTCTTTTTAAAAGCGTATCAGGAACACGCACTTCACCAGCAATAACAACACGATTCACACTGACAAGCGTTTCACAAGCAACGCGTATAAGCCACGGATCTGTACCAGTTTTTTGAGCTTCTTTGTAAATCATATCAACGATTTCATCGGAAATACGATCACAAATTTTGTCAGGATGTCCTTCTGATACCGATTCGCTCGTAAAAAGATAATCTTGATGCGGCATAGGAACTCCTTCAAAAAACATAAATGCTTTACTAACTTTCCATTAAAACTGCTCCTATTTGCCAATTCTGTGGCAAATCGTCAATGCTGATTTGTAATACGGATAAAAGAAAATATAGAATTCAATTTTATAATTCGTTGGTCGTATCTTCTTCAGAAAGTGCTTTCGCCAAGTCAATAATTTTTCGTCGTACTTTTGCATCAGATATATTGGTAAAAGCGCGCATGAGTTGAATGCCTTCACTACTAGAGCAAAAATCCATAAAATCGTTATCGCTTTCGGCAAAACCATCTCCAAGTTGTGTATTAAGATTTTTATCAAAAAAATAAGAAACAGGAACATCCATAATCTCTGCAATTGCTTGAAGGCGGCTTGCACCAATACGATTTGTACCTTTTTCGTACTTTTGAACTTGCTGAAAAGTAATGCCTAGTTTTTCTCCTAGTTTTTCTTGGGTAAGTCCTAAAATATTACGACGTAAACGAATACGGGTTCCAACATAGATATCAATAGGATCAGGTTTTTTTTTAGCTTCGGTCATAATGCAACTCTTTATTTCCAGCACTCTACTCTAAAACCAACATCAGATTCACATGAAATCGGTTTATCATACAATTAATATAATATGTAATACTTTTTCCCAATATTATCGGTGTATACAACGTCATACCGTATATGGGCATCTGATCATTTAAGCTGTTTTGTAAAACCAAAACCAACGCGGCACAGTAGCATAAGAATGAATAAGATAAAAGTAGAGAAAATTCTATATTCATAATTTCCTATGGGGGTAATGGTCGGTGGAATTGGTGAATCAATAATGCCAACAGCATTTTGTCGGAGTGCTACAATGATTCGTCCATAAGAATCAATAACAGCTGATATGCCATTATTGGCTGCTCGTATAAGCGGGATTCCCAATTCAACAGCACGAAGTTGAGCTTGCTGAAGATGCTGATATGGGCCAGGTGTTACGCCAAACCACGCATCATTTGTAACATTAATAATGGCTTGTGGAGGAGGACCTTTAAAAGTCATTTCATGGGGAAATATGGCTTCATAACAAATGAGAGGAAGATAAGAAAATCCATTTGGTGTCGTGACAATTTTGCGCACGCGCGCAGCGCTATATCCCCCTATATTATCAGCAAGGGTACGCAATCCAATTTTTTTCAGTAGATTGTGATAAGGAAGATATTCACCAAAAGGAACGAGGTGAAGTTTATCAGAGGTATTGAGAATATCACCTTTATTATTAATCACTGCAATTGTATTAAAATATTGTACTTGCGCATTGAGAGGATCATAATGGGCACGTATAGCACCGATAATAGCCCATTGTTTGGATTTTAGAATAGAAGAAATGCGCTTTGTAGCCAAAGAATTATCGTAAAGAATGGAAGGAATGGATGCTTCGGGCCATATAATAAAGTCAGGAGCTGGTTTATGATCTTCTTGTGGTTCTGTACTTAATTGCATATGCGCTGTAAAGATATCTTCTCGTGTTGTACTATTTAACTTTACGTTTTGCGGAATTGAAGGTTGAACAATGCGTACCCAATAACGTCTTTTATGATTATCTGCTGTATCTGGTATGGTATTGAGACGGTAAAATCCAAAACCACTATGAACGAATATAAGCGATGATAAAAGAAAAAGTGCGGTTTTCTTTTTTTCATTCGTTAATAAAACCGTCGGTAAGCTGTAAACTAGAACAGCAAGAATATTCATGCCGTAAAGTCCCACGACTGCACCCAACTGCATAAACATCGGGGTTGGCATCGCCGTATAACCAAGAGCATTCCAAGGAAAGCCTGTGAATAAGAATGCACGCAACCACTCTGCTAACCCCAGTGAAAAGGCTAAGACAAAAAAGCGTGCTATTCCTTTTGTCCATAATAAACCGACAATGAAACCAGCAAAAAACCAATAAAGGGAAAGATAAAAAGGAGGCCCCAAAAGAGCAAATGGTATTGCCCAGCCAAAAGCAGTAGGGTCTGTCAATAATGCGTTACACATCCACCAAAGGCTACAAATAAAATAACTAAAGCCAAAAACTCCGCAACTTAGAGCGTAGGTAAGAAAGCGTTTCTTATTGTTTTGAATGGTATGGATTGAGTCAAGGAGAACAATAAAGATGGGAAAAGTTAAAAAGCAGAGGAAAGTTAAAGAAAAAGGTGGAAGGGCAAAAGAGGTAAAAGCACCACATAGAAATATCCACGTCTGTCGTTTCCAACCAGTAGAGGAAGACAAAAAAAGGGTAAAATTTCTTAAAAATGTTTGGTTACTTTTTAGAGAGCGCATTATTTTCAAAATTCTCATTTTCTGGAATGCGAAAAATGCGCAACCGTTTAATCCGGCGTTTATCAGCTTCTAAAATACGAAATTGATAACCGGGTACCGCTTCAATAACTTCTCCTTTGGCAGGAATGCGGTCAAGAATAGAAACAATCAAACCACCAATGGTGTCAACTTCATCACCATATTCTCCTACAATAAAGTCAGGGCCAAGAGCTTTTTCTACATCTTCTAGTTCGGTCCGTGCATCAACAAGCCATTGATTATTTGGTTCACGCACGATGGCATTATCGACATGATCATGTTCATCTTCGATATCGCCAACGACTAATTCGACAATATCTTCCATTGAGACTAAACCATCCGTGCCTCCATGTTCATCAATAACCAATGCCATTTGTGTTCGTGTCGTTTGCATACGTGTTAATAATTTGTTTGCCAGCATGGAGCTAGGAACGAAGAGAACTGTTCGGATTAGATCTAGTTCACCAATGGGAGTTTGCAAATGCATATGGTTCAACTGAAGAAAATCAGATTGTTGTTCTGTATTGTCTAAATTGATAACAAAGCGAGTCATGTAATTAAGGATATCGCGGATATGGATCATCCCTCGAGGATCATCTAAAGTTTCAGCATAAACAGGTATACGAGAATGACCAATTTCTGCAAAATATTTAAGAGCTTCTCCAAGGGGAGTATTTATTTCCAATGCTTTAATTTCAGAGCGTGGAATCATAACATCATCAACATGTGCTTCACGCAAGTGTAAGATATTGTGCAGCATCGTACGCTCTTCAGGTGAGAAGAAGGCAGTGTCTTTTTCATTATTTGTTGTAAGGGCAACGGTAAGATCATCGCGCAGGGATGTAGAGTTGCGGCTACGTAAAAACGAAAACAGATGATTCATGAGAGAAAATTTTTCTCCATGATTGTTTTGTTGAGAAGGGTGGTTTTCAATATGAGAAGATTTTTGACTGTTATTTGGTGTATTTATTTTGTTTGTCATGATTTTGAAATCTTCAAACTTTCTTTGTGTAATAGAGGTATAAAAGATTTTAAATTGTATGATGATATCAATTTAAAAAGTCCATTTTATCATTTTTAAGACAACGCATTATAAGGATCTTTTATGGAAAGCTTTTTGAGGATCTCCCTTTCGAGTCTTTCCATTTGGTGAGCTTCTTCATTTGTTTGATGATCATAACCAAGAAGATGAAGAGTACCATGAACAATCATATGTATTAAATGATCCTGAAACAATTTTCCCTCTTTCTTTGCTTCAAGTAAAACAGTTTCCCGCGCAATAATAATATCACCGAGCATAGGTCCGGGAATCTGCCCAATTTTAAGTGGCAAAGCCGGAAAGGACAATACATTAGTGGGTTTATTTTTACCACGCCATTGCCCATTGATCTGTGCCATATGTTTGTTATCAGTAAAAAGAAGGCTAATTTCACTTACAATGTTGTCCAATGAAATGTGATGCATAGTTGTTGTTAATGCTTTTTCAGTTATACTATAAAGTGTTTTCTCATCATTCCACCCTGAACTCTCAATTCTTATATCAATAGTGATCATGACACAGAGAACTCACTTTTTTGATAAAGGTTTTGAAGATAAAACTTCTTTAATTTGTATTGCAGAATCTTGGTCATAAGCATGGACGATTTCAGTAACAAGAGGATGGCGTACAACATCTTTTTCCCCAAAACGAATGATTGCAATATCTTTTATATGAGAAAGAATACGTATTGCTTCACTTAAACCTGATTTCTGTCCTGCCGGTAAATCAGTCTGGCTTATATCGCCAGTGACAATCATACGCGTTCCTTCTCCAAGACGAGTGAGAAACATTTTCATTTGCATAGGAGTTGTATTTTGTGCTTCATCAAGAATGACAGCAGCATGGGTGAGTGTGCGTCCACGCATAAAGGCAAGAGGAGCAATTTCTATGGCACCAGAGGTTAAAATGCGTTCTACTTTTTCAATGGGAATCATATCATAAAGGGCATCGTAAAGTGGTCGCAAATACGGATCGACTTTTTCTTTAAGATCACCTGGAAGAAAGCCAAGGTGCTCTCCAGCTTCAACAGCGGGGCGTGAGAGAATAATTTGTTCAACGATAGAACGCTCTAAGAGCATCGCAGCATGCGCAACAGCAAGATATGTTTTTCCTGTTCCAGCTGGTCCCACACCAAAAACAAGTTCATGACGATCCATTGCCCGGATATAAGCATCTTGTGTTGGAGTTCGTGCATAGATTGTTTTTTTATGGGTGCTTAATCGTGCTGGGGTATATTTTTTTTCAAGATGGGCTGTTGTTGGGTCTTCTGGTTGTTCCTGTAGCAAATCTGCCATGGCAACCACTCCTTCTATGTCCGATAAAGTGAGCTCTTGATGTGTTTTGGCACGTTCATAGAGTTGTTGTAATACATACTGCGCACGTTTTACAGCAACAACATTTCCTTGGATTAAAATTTCATTACCACGAGGATGAATGCTCAGCTCAAATTTTTGTTCAATATAAGCAAGGTTTTCATCAAATTTACCAAAAACTATTTTCGCATATTTATTATTTTCAAAAGTTAAAATAATACGCTTAATATCTGATACGCGCTCTTTTTCTTCTTCTTCGAAGAGATCAGTATTTTCAGACACGACATTTATTCTTTTTTTAATACAATCTACTTTTGGAGTTGAAGTTTTCAACCTATTCTCCCATACAAATATTTTACACTTTTTAGGTAAACTCTGTAAAAGACAGTTTATTTTTCATAAAACACAACTTATGAATGTAATCATTTTCTTTCAAAATAAAAGAGCTTTCTAAAGTTTCTGTTGTAAATAGAAGATGAAAAACAATATTTATGCGTTGGCTATTTCACCAACAAAGCTATTTTTGCCTGCACTTTTAATATGAGTTTCTATCACGGTACCTGCAGAGGCCTCCGTATCCACAACAACAGGTAAAAGCCAAGGTGAACGGCCAATCATTTGTCCTAAGTGACGTCCAGTTTTCTCGATAAGAACATCGGTTGTTTGACCAATTTTAGAACGTAAAAATGCGTCTTGTTGCTCAAGGAGAAGAATTTGTAAATGTTGAAGGCGAGCATCTTTGACGGTTTCATCAACATGATTTTTCATTGTCGCTCCAACTGTTCCTAGGCGCGGTGAATATTTGAAAGAATAAGCTGAACTATATTGCACTTGTTTTACAAGTTTAATAGTTTTTTCAAAGTCTTCGTCTGTTTCTCCTGGAAACCCTACAATAAAGTCACCAGAAAAAGCAATATCAGGTCGTACGGTGCGAATTTTTTCGATAATTTGGAGATAGTGAATACTTTTATGTTGTCGGTTCATTGCTTTTAAGATGCGATCTGAACCCGATTGGACTGGGAGATGTAGGTAAGGCATCAATATATCAAGGTCACGGTGCGCGGCAATAAGACTTTCATCCATATCTCGTGGGTGGCTAGTTGTATAACGCAGACGCTTTAAACCATCTAATTTGGCAAGATGATAGAGAAGATCACCCAGACGCCAAGTTTTACCATCCACACTTTGTCCATGCCAACCATTAACATTTTGTCCAAGCAACGTAATTTCTTTGACACCAGCTTCAATGAGCTGACGTGCTTCTTCAGTGATTTGTTCGACTGATCGTGATATTTCTGCACCTCGTGTATAAGGAACAACACAAAAAGTGCAAAATTTGTCGCAACCTTCTTGCACTGTTAAAAATGCGCTAACACCTCTGTTTCTTACAGCACGCTTATTATGAGGTGGCAAATGAGCAAATTTATCTTCAACAGCATAGTCTGTTTCGATAACTTTTTTTCCTTGTTTTGCTTTTTTCAATAAATCGGGTAAGCGGTGATACATTTGTGGACCAATAACGAGATCCACTATTGGAGCACGGCGTAAGATTTCACTTCCTTCGGCTTGGGCAACACAACCAGTAACACCAACTGTTAAAGGTTTATTCGGTGCTCGTTCTTTACGCATTACGCGCAAACGACCAAGGTCAGAATAGAGTTTTTCTGCTGCTTTTTCACGAATATGGCAGGTGTTAACAAGAATAAGATCTGCATCATCGGGTGTTGGCGTTGTAACATATCCCTGTGAACTGAGACTATCAGTCATTCGTTGGCTGTCATAAACATTCATTTGACACCCATAGGTTTTTATAAAAACCTTTTTAGGGGTAACTGGAGGTGTATTTTTAGGATTTTCTTTACTCATATCGTATCTCTAAATGTTTTTTTCACAAATCTCAATCTATTTGCTTAAAAGTTTTTTGCATAACGATTGCGTCTATGCGACCATTTTTTGTTGGGTAGTAAGCAAGGCGTTTAGAAATTTTTTGAAATCCGAAACATTGGTAAAGCTTTAATGCAGAGATATTGGTTTCTTCTACCTCTAAGAAAAGTCTTATAGCACATTTATGATATAGATAGCGAAGAGTGTGATCAATCAATAGAGAACCAATTCCTTGTCTGCGAAATTGAGGGTGAACAGCAATTGTGATGATTTCTGCTTCATCAACAATGAGACGGCATAGAGAAAATCCTAAAATTTGATCAGGATTGCAAGTAAGAGAGACTTTATGTCCAAAGATAGAGTCATCTGTTAAGAAATAATCAAAATCCTGTTTTTCCCAAGCTGGGATAAAACAGTTTTGATGAACTTTGTAAAGAGAAACACTATCATCAGTTTGTAACGGTGCAATACGAAAACGCTCTTTTGTCAGTAAAAGTTTAGACATATTTTTTTCGTGGTAAAGCAAAATTGGTTTGTTGCTTTGCATCAGCATTACGCAAATAGAGTGGGCAAGGCGGATCGTGTGGTTGTTTATTTTCTGCAAGATGGGCATAGCTTACAATATCAGCTGCCTCGCAGAGAATTTGGTCCTTTATGATTATTGTATTGATCTGGTTTTTTTGAATGTATGATGCAACAATATCAGCTGCAGGACCGGTTAATCTTGTTTGTGGTGGTAAATCTTTAATGATATCTGCAATTGTTTTTAATCCGGGTTTTCCCAGAGGGGTAAGATCCTCATGAAAGTTTTGATGATAGAACATATCTCTTCCAGCTTCAATAACAACGGTAATTGCTGATGCAGTATTTTTATTGACTTTTGTTTGTACTGCTAACGCTTCAAGTGCACTGACACCAACAGCTGGTATTTCAAGTGCTAGTGCCAAAGCACGTGCTGTTGAAACACCCACACGCACACCCGTAAATGATCCAGGTCCAATATTGACAGCGATACGATCAATTTGATCAAGAGTTATATGAGCTTGTTCAGTTATTTGTGCAATGTATCCAATGAGTCTTTCAGCATGTCCTTTATTGATACGTTCGTTGATACGTGCAACGACAGATTTATGATGTGTGAGCGCAACAGCACAATAAATTGAAGCAGTGTCTATGGCAAGGATAAGCATAAAAATATTTTAGTTGAATAATATGATAAACAAAAGGTTTGTTATGTTTTCTAATCTTTTTTACTAGATAGAATGGACGTTAAGCTGATCATTTCATTATTTTATTTTTTCCATATACAGAAGATAAAAGCAATTTGAAAGAGAGAAGTTATGAAGTCATATTTTTTAAAGTTTTTTATAAAATGCTTATTCTGGTTAGATCCAATAAAGTAAAAAAGCAATATTGTTTTTTAATTGGGTTATGTGTTTGTTATGCTATTCAATTGTGATTAGTTCGCGCTGAAAAGTTCATTGAATAAGCAGTTTAAAAATTTATGAACAAGTACAAAATTCATCTAAGTTTTGTATAAAATAATAGTTTTTAAGAGTTCTGATCTGGCTTGATAAAATATTGTTTTAAGATAATTCTGGGCCTTTCCATAAGAGACATTTGACTGCCTTCTCAAGTATTTTTTTGCCTGCATACTCTCCATTATTTTTTATGACATGAAACGAATAGTTTTTATTGAGCTTATTATAAACGAGTTTTAAATAAGAGATCTTACGATATTTGAGATTATTATTCAATTTATAAAATGATAAATTTATTATAAATCAATGGCTCTCTTTAATATTTGTAAGCATTTTCATTGTATTCATACTCGGTTGAAAAAGTGAAAATAATTGAGAACCTATATTTTAAAATTCTATATGATGTCAACTATTCAATTGTATCATGATAAGACTACAAGCACCGAGGGTAATTATGGAGATGGTTGAAGTTAAGATGACGGCCCAGCCTGCTTTTTTAAGTGAATGGATGTCAACGCCTAAACCTAATGCTGCCATTGAAATAAGAGTAAACAACTGAGACATCAGTTTGATAGGATTGAGAGCTGTTTCAGGAATAAGGCTACTTGAGCGAAGGAGCATCATTATTATAAAACCAAGGATAAACCATGGGACGAGGGTGTGTAAACGAAAGCGTGTTTGTGCTGATCGGTGATAAATGATTGAAAAAATAAGAATGATAGGTCCTAACATTAAAACGCGCACCAATTTAACAATTGTTGCAATCTGAACGCTGACAAAAGAAACAGGAGCTGTTGCTGCCAACACTTGTGGTACGGCATAAACAACCATACCGGCAAGAATACCATATTGATTAAATGATAAATTTAAAAGTGGATGTAAAAAGGGTAGAAAAATGATAATGAAAACGCCTAAGAGAGCGGTGAAAGCAATTGAAGCAGCAACATCTTCATGTTTTGCGTTGATAACAGGTGCTGTTGCAACGATGGCGGAATTGCCACAAATAGCATTACCACAAGCCACAAGCACTGCTAAATTTTTAGAAAGTCCTAAAAGTCGTCCAATAAAAAAACTAATGGGAATAGTTATCCATATAACGAACATGATGCTCGCAAGTAAATTCCAACCGGTTGAAAAAATAGCGTGTATACTAATACTTGTTCCTAAAAGAACAATAGCAATTTCAAGAAGTGTTTTTGCACAAAAAGTTATGCCTTTTTGAAAATATATTGGCAGAGTAAAACAACTACGGACAATGGAGCCCAAGAGAATTGCTAAAACAAGACTTTCAAGCCAAGTTTCTGTAAAAAGCAGTTTTTCTATGATTTCTAAGCCATAGGCCAAAGCGGATATGAGAAGGCATATGAGAATCCCTGGAGCAGAGCTATTGAGGAAAGAGATTTTTTTCTTAAGCACTTTAATATTTTTCCTTTAAAAGAGAAGCGATTGAAAAAAGAGGTGCTCAGGGACAAAGGTTTTAAAGGTTTGTCCTTGCCTGTAGAGCTGCTGCTAAAGTTCCATCATCAAGATAATCAAGCTCGCCACCTACAGGGACACCGTGAGCGAGTCGCGTCACTTTAACTGAAAAATTGGAAAGCTGGTCAGTAATATAATGCGCTGTAGTTTGTCCTTCAACAGTCGCATTGACAGCTAAAATAATTTCTGTAATTGAACTTTGTACAACACGTTGTATTAAAGGTGCTATATTGAGTTCATCAGGACCTATGCCATCTAAGGGAGAGAGACGCCCACCTAAGACATGATAACGCGTTGCTAAAGTTTTTGCACGTTCAAGAGCCCATAGATCAGCAATATCTTCAACGACAATAATTGTTGTATCATCGCGGCGTGGGTCTGTACAAATCGAACAAGGATCGATTGTATCGACATTTCCACAAATGGAACAAACGCGGACTTTGTCGACTGCAGCTTGTATTGCTGCTCCTAAAGGTTCCAGTAATGTTTCTTTTTTTTTGATAAGGTGAAGTGCAGCACGACGAGCCGAACGCGGACCAAGACCTGGTATACGTGCTAAAAGCTGAATAAGGCGCTCAATTTCAGGTCCTGCAATATATTTAGACATATTCATTATCCAATGGGGATGAAATAAAACTTGGACCATTAGAATGGAAGTTTAAAACCTGAAGGGAGTGGTAGCCCCGCTGTTATACTTTTGGTTCTTTCTTCAATAGCTATTTCAATTTTTGTTCTTGCTTCATTATAGGCTGCCATAATAAGATCTTCAAGAATTTCAGCTTCCTCAGGCTTGAGCAAGGAAGGATCAATTTCAATTGCTGTTATAGTATTTTTTCCATTCAAGGTAATGCTGACAAGACCACCACCTGCAACGCCAATAGCTTCCAAATTGGCAATTTCCCCTTGAACTTTCTGCATTTTTTCTTGCATTTCTTTAGCTTTTTTCATCATGCTCATCATGTCACGCATAGGAATCGGTATCCTTATTCATCATTATTATCATTTTCAAAATTATCAGTATTTTTAAAGCTATTGGAAAGTAAATCAAGATTGTTTTCTTGTTTATTCAGACGAATATCGACAATTTTTGCTTCTGGGAAATGATTGAGTATTTTTGCGATATCAGGATCTGTTTGTGCATTAGAAAAAAGAGTTTTTTGAGCCGCTTCACTTTCCTCTTGTAAGGTCGGTCCTCCTCCTTCATTAACAAAAGTTATAGTCCAATGTTTTTCAGTCCATTCAAAAAGCTTTTTTTCTATATCACGAGTAAGTGAGTGTGGAGCATCATCTGAAAGTCTTAAGGTAATATGATTGGTTTTAAAAGAAACAGGATGAACAAATTCTTTAACAAGGACTTTGAAGGCCATTTCATTATGCTGTTCGGCTAAGTTAACAATATCGTGCAAGGAAGTGACAGTGATACTTTGTGGTTTGCTGACCTCTTGTTCTATTTTTGTGTCAGGGTGCGATAAGGCGGCAGTATTTTCAGCGAGTTCAACAGATTGAACATTTTTAAGAGTTTCTTTTGCTTCAGAGGGGGTATGGGTTTCAATAATTTGTTTTTTGACTAAACCTTTTGGTTGTAAAGAATGGCTATGTTCGTTTTCTAAAGATATTTTTAAATCTGACTGGTTGGGTGATGTGTCTGCAGCATCCGAGGAAGAAGAGGCAGTATACAGAGCTTTTTCTTGCGAAAGTTTTTTCAAAGCTTCTCCAAGTGTTGGGAGATCAGCAGTGTGTGCAAGACGAATAAGTAACATTTCGGTTGCTTGAAGTGGGTGTGCGGTTTGACTAACTTCTTGTAAGCCTTTGAGTAACATTTGCCAGTTTCTGGATAAAACGGGAACAGAAAGCTTTTTTGAAAAATCTAAGCTTCTTAAACGTTCATCTTCCGTAAGTGAGAAATCTTCAGCTATCTCTGGAGTAAAACGCAGACGTGTAACCAGATGATTAAAATCGGCTAATTCTGTTAATATAGCGATAGGGTCAGCTCCTGCATCATATTGGCTGCGTAGTTCACGCAATGCATTTACCACATCACCTTTCATGATAAATTCAAAGAGGTCAATAATACGAGCTTGATCGGCTAATCCTAACATTGCACGCACGGTAACAGCACTGATATGACCATGACTATGAGCAATCGCTTGATCAAAGATGGACAATGCATCACGTGCAGAACCTTCTGCAGCACGGGCAATCATAGAAAGCGCTTTATCTTCTACTTCTACATTTTCATATTTTGCGATTTGGCGCAGATGAGTCGTTAAAACAGCTGATTCAATACGTCGTAGATCAAAGCGCTGGCAACGTGAAAGAATCGTGATGGGAACTTTACGAATTTCTGTTGTTGCAAAGATAAATTTTACATGTGCTGGTGGTTCTTCCAGTGTTTTCAATAAGCCATTAAATGCTTGTGTTGAGAGCATATGCACTTCATCAATGATATAAACTTTATAGCGTGCTGAAACAGGACGGTAACGTATTTGTTCGATAATTTCACGAATATCATCAATGCCTGTATGTGAAGCAGCATCCATTTCTATAACATCAATATGGCGTCCTTCAATGATTTGTGTGCAATGTTCACCAAGTGTATTTAATGCGGTTGTTGGTTGGTCAATATCGTTTGTTTTGTAGTTAAGTGCACGTGCTAAAATACGCGCTGTTGTCGTTTTGCCTACTCCACGAATTCCCGTTAGCATCCATGCTTGCGCAATACGACCTTTTTCAAAGGCATTTGTGAGGGTGCGAACCATTGCTTCTTGACCAATGAGGTCAGAGAAGTTTTGAGGTCGATATTTACGAGCAAGAACACGATAGGCTATTTCTACCGGCATATTTTCCATCGATGATTCCAACTTTGAAGTTATTATGCATACACCTCGATAACACGAAAGCATACGTTAACACTGTAATTTAATATAAAAGGATTTTTTCTCAATCAATTTATTTTTTGAAAAAACATAGGCAATTTGCTTAAGGTCAAAAACTCTATCTTCGCTTATTGCAAATACAATGCTGCTTTAAAAATTAAATATACATCACTAAAAAACAGCTTTCTCAGCAAAGTAGGAGGATGGTACGATGACCCGTACCAGAACTCGTTGGGGCTGCTTCTTTCCAGACCTGACCCGGTTGGCGAGCAGTTCGTCCATCACCAACCTCCCAAGTATATATTGTCGATTTAAAATGAAAAATCAAGCTAAGAAACACAAATATGGCACAAACAACGAAAAATTTTTTCTTTAAGCTTAATTCTTGTACGATCGAACGATAAAAAGGATAGATATCATCAATTGTCATAAAGAGCTTCTTACCAAACCCATTGGGGTATAAACCAAGCATTTATTTTATTGGGTATGAAGGGCAGGTTTATTGGCTAAAGAGTGATAAAATCTTCTCGCGGTAAAAACCAAAAAAGAGCAGATAAAACACTTAAAAATCAGATGTAATTTGATATCAAGTTTCGTACTAAGTTAGAAAAATTATGATTAACAAAGGTTATAATATAACTAATAGCTTTTATTATTCATGAGCGCTTTATATTTACCAAATAATATTTTGATACAAATATGGCTGAAAGTCAGAAAAAAGTGTATTTTAACATAAAAATAAAAAAATGTTTTAGAAATTTGTTAAAAGCTATAAAAAAACTTTGAAATCCCGAAAAGTCATTTTTAAAATTAACTATAGAATAAAGCGGACTTTTAAATGAATCAAAGATATAAAAAATAGTTAATTTATGATAAATTAGAGAACATTACAGCTTATACTTGCAGGTATCTTGAAAAACTTTAAAAAAGCAATTGTTGCAAAATATAGTAATAAACAACAATTATTTTCTTTCAATCTCATTAAATAGATATAAAATGAAATTATATCTTTTAGCATGCATAACCAAATATATTAGAGTTTTTTGTTTATATTGAGATATGCAATGACGATGAATGATATGCTTGTTAGATTATCATTAGATCTAATGACAACATGTGGAATATACGTAAAAATATAAAGTAGGAACTTTTAAATGCTTTAACAATACAGATATTTGTCATGCTTTATCTAAAAGTTGTTCTGGTAGAAAGAATACAAACAATGTAATGAGCTAAAAAAATTGTTTAATACTCAACTTTGCATGAGAGTATAAGATTAAGGTCGACAAGAGTTTATATACGCGTACCTGCCGAACTTGACTTTGAAAAGAGGTACATCCCACCAATCGCATTATTCTACGCAGCTTTAGATGCTGATTGGCAATGTTATGAATAGTCTCCTGTATCGCAATCTACTCCAATAACTCTTTTCTTCATAATATTTGTAAAAATATAACTCCCCGATGGTGGGAAGTTTATATCGAGAGATTTTATACCTTTAAGTGTAAAAAACCTTACGTTCTTTGTCATGTATTATTTTTTCTGGTCATCAGCAACAATTCTTAATTTATTTAAATCAGTAGGAGAGGAATACGATAAAGTAAAAGATGTTGTCTTAGGTTTAAATGATTTACAAGAGTACTCAACACCTTATTGTATTGTATCGGATGTACCGATTGCAACACTTTCACCTGGAGAAAAATCCCATTTTGCCTCACCAAATCCAGCAAAGGCAATGTTGGAGCAAACAAGAATAGTGACGGTTAATAATCCTTTTGTGAGATTTTTTTATTATCTTTCCCTCTTATTTTAAAACACAGCTCAGCGCAACTTAGTTTCTGTAAAATGAAATACGAAGTTTAACGAAAAAATCAGAATTAAATTATATTTGTCATATTGATACAAATATTTTTAAGTACTTCCTAACTCCAAGACAATTAAAATCATTATTCTTAGATGTACACTGACAACAGTTTTAAATAATTTTATAACTGTATTTAAAAAAATCAAGTATTCTCAATAAATATTTTCTTTTGCAATGAGAATGAGATGATCGAAAAATGCTGTTTTGGTATTTGTGTTGTTTTTTGTCTGTTTTGAATTCATATGAGCGTGTTATGAGAATAATTTAAATATTCTGTTTATTATCTCCCCCTTACTTATTTTCTTCTTTAGTATTCATTATGACTATTTTAGCACAAAAGAAGACAATTTTTTCAGACAAGTTGTATCATAAGAGTTTGGGATTATTTTTCGATGTTAATAAAAAATGATGTCATTGAACTGTTCTTTATACATCTGATGTTCGCTCATTTTTAGCGGGATAAATGCCGATAATGCGAACTTCGGCAGAAAAGAAAGATAATTCTTCCAAAGCAAGTTTCATCATGGAATCTTCAGGATGTCCTTCAATGTCAACAAAGAATTGTGTTGCATTAAAGTTTCCACCAATTTGATAGCTTTCTAATTTTGTCATATTGATACCATTGGTGGCAAATCCTCCCAGAGCTTTATAAAGGGCAGCTGGTACATTACGGACACGAAAAAGAAGACTCGTGATAATTTTTTCGCCATTTTGTCTTTTTTGCACATGGCGTTGAGAACGAGAAAGGATAACAAAACGGGTAATATTCTGAGGATTATCCTCGACATTTTTTTCAAGAATATCAAGTCCGTAAAGTTCTGCTGCAAGTAGGGGAGCTAAGGCTGCTTGTGAACGTTTTGCATTTTTTTTAATAAATTTTGCAGCACCAGCGGTATCAGAAGAAGTGACAGCAACCCAGCCATTTTTACGTATGATTTTTCGACATTGTGCCAGAGCATGTGTATGGCTGTGAACAGTTTTAATTTCCTCATGTGTCACACCAGGGAGAACCATAAGATGAAAATGGATAGGCAAAAAATATTCATCAATAATGTAGAGGGATGACTGTGGTAAAAGGTGATGAATATCTGCAACACGACCAGCAAGAGTATTTTCAATAGGAATCATAGCAAGATCAGCTTGCCCGCTTTCTACAAGGTTGAGAGCATCTTCAAAAGTAGCAGAGGGGATCGCATCCATATTGGGAAACATGTTAGAACAAGCAATATGAGAGTTTGCCCCATATTCTCCTTGAAAAGAGATTTTATTCGTTTTTTTTAGTGCTGTCATGCTAAAATCTCGCGTACTCTTTCAAGGTCGTGTTGTGTATCAACACCTAAAGGAATGGTGTTGATTATTTCAACATCAATACGCATATTGTGCTCTAATGCGCGTAATTGTTCAAGTTTTTCACGTTTCTCGAGTGAAGAGGGGGGAAACGACACAAATTGTTCAAGCGCTTTACGTCGATAGGCATATATTCCAATATGATGGTAAAGGGGCCCCTCTCCATAAGGTGCTGTTGCGCGAGTAAAATAAAGAGCACGAAGGCGGTTTTGGGAAAGGGGGGTACCAATAATCTTAACGACATTTGGATCTATTTTTTCATTGTCTTCACTAATGTTAGCACCTAACGTTGCAATATCAGTGAATTTATTTTCCAAAGGACGTAAGGCACTGATGATTTCATGAGGTGTTATTGTTGGTAGGTCACCTTGTACATTTAAAATAGCATTGTAGCGTTGTTCAGGATCAATACGCGTTAAAGCTTCATAAATACGATCAGAGCCAGATTGATGAGTGCCACATGTTATAATACATTCATGCCCATAAGTTGTAACGGCTTTGGCAATGTCAGGGTGGTCAGTTGCAACGAGAGTACGTCCTATTGCAGCTTTTTTTGCTTGTTCAGCAACATGAACAATCATTGGCTTTCCCGAAATCTCAGCAAGAGCTTTTTGGGGGAGGCGCGTTGAGCCCATGCGGGCTGGAATGAGAATAATGGGTTCAAGTGCCATTGCAAAACTCCAAATGCCATGTGTTATGCAATTCATAATTGCATCATACATTTATAATGTTGTGTGTTATAAGAAAAAAGCTTAAACTGAAAGTAGTAATGAAAAGATAAATGTTTAAGTTTTTATGAAGCGCTCAACAGTCATCTATTTTATTTTGTCGTGTTTTTTTGTGCTGGTTATTTTGATAGGAATTTCCACAATCAGTGATGTAATCTATAATAAGTCTCTATCAGTTCAGCATTCTCATATAGCTATAAAAAATGATGCGTTTAAGGAAAAACAGAAGGTATCTGATAATTCTCTGTCATTAAAAGATCGTCTTCAACAAGGCAATATCGAAAATGGGCGTAAAATTTTTCACCAATGCGCTATATGCCATACCTCTGGGCGCGATGAATCTGGTCGTGTTGGTCCACCGCTGTGGGATGTCGTGAACCGCCCTTTTGCAGCGATACCAAATTTTGCTTATTCACGGGTGTTGCGTGCAAACTCTGATAAAAAGTGGGATTTTGTAGCGTTAGATCATTATCTGCGATCACCGCGTGAAGCGTTTCCAGGAACAATTATGTCTTTTCGTGGGATCAAAAATGATCAAGAGCGTGCTGATCTTTTGCTTTATTTACGCAGCTTATCAGATCATCCTGTTCCCTTGTTCATGGAGAATAACAAAGAAGATAAGCAGGATCAGACTAAAGATAAATTACTCCAGAAGTAAATCGTTTGAGAAAGAGATATGAGTGGTTTTTAGATTCTTATGGGGCATTTGGATTGCAGTATGTTTTTGTAATCCATTCATCAATCTATTTTTTTGTATAGTTGCATTCGCCACATAACACAAAAATATGTAAGTCTTTATACTTAAACCCATGAGTTTATTCTTGATATACAGGAGTTTTTTAAAGGATATTTTATTCAAATTTTGCGGTTTATGCCGTTTTATGCCCAGAGAAGAAATTAATGTTCTCAGAATGCGTAATTTCACCAGTCGATTTTCATACTCAATAATAAAAACTCATTCTGATAAATGGGCAAAGGGGATACGTTGAATTTTATAGCCGCTTGAACAGTGCCATTTTAAAATTGTGCATTGATGAAAAAATCTCACCTGCGTTTTTGTTCTTTATCATTGATAATGAGACAAAACATGTCTCTGATTGATGAGATCAAAATAATCTGATTAAGCTGGATGAGAGGTATAAATCAGGAAAAGTTTTATTTAGGACTTTACTGAGAAACTAAATCAATATCATATCCAAATTTAAAGCAATATTATGAAAGCGCATGAATGAATAGCTTTATGGTACGTAATTTGAATCTTGTTAAAGTATATCAACTAAGTATGGTAGGGAATAAAGTCCAACAACAATAAGTTTTACTTAAGGGGGTGCTAATAGGAATGGGGTATTTTTTTCTAGAGAAATTCATGAATATTCCTGTAAAAATGCTCATTTTGCATCATAAAAATATATTGACAATAACGATGTTTTGGCAGATATTTTTCTTCCTCTTATATTTGTGGTGAATGGTAAAAATAGAGAAATGAAGGGGGGAAGGTTATGGATTGTATTACTTCTAACTCATAAGAAAAATTCTTTTTCTTAGATTATTTTTCAGAGAAAAGTTGTTTTAGTGAGTACCTAGAGGGAGAAGTAAAACAGCAGTATATTTCAAGAAAATGCGCTTGTGTTATTGTTCGTAAAGAGGATAAAATTTTTTGATGTGAGATCAAAGCGGTTTTTTATTAATAAGAGAACAAGCTAGGAAAACTTTTTACTCTTTGACGTATGATGGATTGAGAGAACGGTGCAAGAAACTGACGGTTGGTGACCAGCCATTATGTTAAGAGAAGACTTTAACCATACATTTGACTTTCTGCGTTTTAACAATTCCCTTTTTTAGCAGAGATATCGAAGCGTATCTTCAATAATTGCTATTCCAGAAATGACGTCCATTATCAAAGTTATAATAAGGATTCAGGGGCACTCAACAGACTTTTTTATAAAAAGAAATCGTCACTTTAGGATATGGTGGAACGCGTAATCATGCAATAGCAATACTCGTTGCCTTTTGTGTAGGAAAATGAATGCTTATTGATAATGACGAAATAGAGATGACAGTCTTATCAGACAAATTATTTTGACTGAATAAGATAAAAGATTTTCTAAGACCGCTGTTCTTCGATGTGTGCTCATACTTAGGAATAGTCAAATAGAGCTGGGTAAACTACAAATATTGATCATTGTAAAGGAAGATATCAATAAATCGCCTAGAGCGGATTTGTGGATTATTCCAGTTGATCTCCCTGATCAACTGAGCACATGGATAAATGAACGATATGTCAAAAAAAACAACAAGTTTATATAGATTCTAGCGCGTTCAATGAGATCGCTATATTGAAAAAATTTTACATATCAGGAAAAACCGGTCTCTATGCATGTGGCGCCTTTATAGGAAATCTCTCCTCAGAAAATGTTTTTGTTATCCAAGATGACTGCACTGTTATCAATAATAATTTCAAAACTGTGATATTTCCACTCGTTAAGGTTCTCTGGGCAGCAATGTGTGTCAAAGATGCTCTTAAATTCTTGGGCGGTTATCACATTCAGCTTTCCACTGATCATTGTGTAGAGATACGGAGTAGCAAACTTTTCACAGAAGAGCGTTACTTAAAAAATATTGTAAAGTTTTTGGAACAGAATAATGAACAGTCCTCGAATACTCGCCGTAACCTATGGATCTTATCACGCAGTAGGCATGCTTATTGGTGTCTACCATGCGACATTTTTAATGTCTATGGGGGGGTTATTCTGTCCCAATTAGCGCTGCTTCAAGTCGCTTTTTCGGTAACTGTTTTGCTTTTTGATTTTCCCTGTGCTGTTTTAGCTGATAGATATTGGCGTAAATACTCAGTCACGGCTGGTGTCTTTATGACGGGATTGTTTTATCCTCTATCCCTTCAAGCTCCCAATATGATGGCACTTATCATTGCACAAATTATTTATGCGGCGGGAATTTGTCTTATTGCTAGCGCCATTGATGGTTGGATTTACCATTCTCTAGACAACAAACAGGATCGTTTTTCGCATTATGCCCATCTCTCTCACCAGATAAACTCTTTCGGTAGCATTATCAGTGGTATCGTAGGAATTGCAACGATCTACTATTCTGGACAATACTTCATAGGATATATCATTTCATGCTTGATGATGGGTATCATTTTTTTAATATTCCTTGTTGTTCCTGAAGAAAAAAAGTCGGAGAGCGAAGGGATAAAAACAAAAACGATTGTGCAAAATGCTAAAGAAACCCTCTGGATTTTTCAAAATACCATGGGAGGAGCATGGTTTATTCTACTGATGTGTCTGTTCAGTGCTGGGATTCAAGTTATTTATCACTTTTGGCAACCAATCATACTCTCAGATAGCAAATTGATCACCTCGATAGCACACAGATGTTGGTGTTAATGTTTTGCCATATTGGAGCCTTTTCAGCGCAATATTTTTCGCTCTTTTCTGCCTTTATGTGCGTTGCACTTTATTTTTTCGTTTATAGTCATCACACCGCTGCGTCAGTGATTGCCTTCTCGTTAATTCATGGGTTTATTTGTACGGTACCGATAGGCGCAAAAAGTTTGTTTTTCTCTGAACTTAAGAAAGAACAAACTCAACATATTTCCGGCATTGTTGGTGCAGTATCTTTTAGCGGAAGAATATTTTCTGTAGCGGTATTAAGTGTTATTTCTTTTCTTCCTGCAAAAATTTCATCGTCTTATTACCTTATACTACCAACGGTAACTTTTTTCATGTGTGGATTGGTCATCATGAGATGGATGAAACATTCTGGTAAATCTATTCTGAAAAAAATTACGTGAAAAATACAATTGAAAAATGAGCGCTTCTAAAGTCTTCTAGATGAGGAAAATAACCATAGTCAGTCTGTCTCATGAAGTAAGGTCATATACTATCAAAAACCTTTCTATATCATCCATTATTGAATGGAGCGTACTGAAATCATACAGAATTTTATCATGTTCCATTTGTGTTATCTTACCGAATATGCTTTCTCATGTTAAAAAACTGCAGCCTTACTTTTATTCAAGAATAGGAAAGAAGAGGTGTTATCAGAAGTTTTAAAGATATAAAAAAGAGAAGGTCATCGATATATTGAAGCCTTGCATGAGGTTGGTCTTATTTCTATCCTATTCACATAAGTTTTCTAGTGGACAAAGATAATGTGTCACTCACATGTAACTATTTTCAACGTTTTTTATGCGTAAGGAAGCAATGTTTTTTTTGGGTATGAATGTGTAGAAAGTCTACGCATCACCTTCAGTTTGATCTTTATAAATATGATGTGGGGGATAATGTGCGAATACTTATGATAATCAGATGCACAAAGCCAAATATGTTATGCCCATTTTTTACAGAGTATTTTACAAAAAAATCTGAATATTTCTTCAATAGATGGCTTTTCAGTTTTTGACTTTGTTACATTGCTTCACGCTTTCATTTTTGACATTTAAGGGGCCGTCTCTCATTTAAAATAGGGCGCTATTGTGATGCCATTGTGTTGTATATTCACATACTTATTTTAAAATGTGTTATCTCAACTCAATATTTTTTAATCTATCTCATAATGCTGTTTGTAAATGGTGTAGTGCAAAAGCCATTGTGCACCAACATCTGTATGCTTATGGAGAAGTAAGCTGTCATCATCATATTTTCTAGCTCGTGGGGAGTTGCGATAGCTTTTACAGCAAAGTTTTTCATAAGGGATCTTTTTAGTGCTTTCTTTCTTCGTTTTTATCCACACATTCATCCCACTTGTTATGTGCAAATAAGTGGTTTTGATTGATTCAAGATAAGCAGGTTTGAAATGAGAGAATCCTACGTTATTCGGGATTCTCATTCAATATGCAAAACAGTGAATTATCATTATAAATCAATGCGTTGCACACATAGGTAAGCAGGGGAAATTGATTCAATGCGCATAGATTTGCAATGAGAGAATTCTGTGGTATCCGAAACTCTTAGCTTTAATATATGCAAAGGAAGCTTGCCATTATAAATCAATACTTGCATGGTAAAGGAGTATGAGCCCTTTTATGTTCATTGGCAACGAAAGTATCATTTAAGTTATCACTTTATGAGACAAGGTTTAAAAGTTATCACGATGCTTCCCTATGAAGGAAGTGTATGGAGTAAGGAAATAGTTGAGCATAATTTTGCTTATTGTATTTTTTCTTGTCTCCAGAACTCTTAATATTTAAGGTTCATCGATGACTGTATTTACACTGGAATCTGATCGTTTATAGGAAATGGTATTAAATTGCGCTGATAAGCCATTATAAAGAAGAATTTTTCCCACCAACGGTTCGCCAATATTTGTAATAAGCTTAAGAGCTTCCATTGCTTGGAGTGTCCCGATAACTCCTGGCAGAATACCAATGATTCCACTTTCAGCACATGTCGAGAAAGTTCCAGGAGCTGGTGGATTAGGGAAAATATCACGATAGTGAGGGTTATTATCTTTATAAGGCATGAGCACAGTCAGTGAACCATCAAAACGTCCCACAGCGCCACTTATTAAAGGCTTTTTGCATTGAGCAGCATGATCAGCAAGCAAATAGCGTGTAGCAAAATTATCACTTCCATCAATAATGATGTGGTAGGCGTTGAGAAGTGGATCTACATTATTTTCATCCAAGCGTATATTATGTGTTTCAACCATAACATTAGGGTTTATTGCTTGTATCGAAGCTTTAGCGCTATCCGTTTTGAATTGATTAATTGCATTGGTTTTATGAATAATTTGGCGTTGTAAATTAGATAATGAAACGGTATCATTATCAATAATTCCAAGGGTACCAACACCTGCGGCAGCTAAATAGGTGAGGACAGGAGAACCAAGACCACCAGCGCCAACAACCAGAACGCGTGCTGCTTTGAGCTTTTGTTGTCCTGCACCACCAATTTCAGGCAAAATAATGTGGCGTGTATAGCGTTCGATTTCTTCTTTACTTAATTTTGTATCCGCTTCTTGTATCATAGGCTTTCTCTTGTCATAGTTCTTTTATTATTTACTAAGTTTGTCGTGCATAAACTAGTCTATTTTGTAGTATAGGGAGGTTTTTTTGATGAAAATTGCTATTCAAATGGATCATATTTCAACTCTTCGCATTCAAGGAGATACGACATTTGCGCTTGCTTTAAGCGCGCAAGAACGTGGGCACTCTCTTTTTCATTATACACCGGATCGTTTATCTATGTGTGATGGTTGTATAATTACACGATTAGAGCCATTGATAGTACATGATGAAGAAGGGAATCATTATAAGTTAGGACAGTCTATTCGTACACAATTGAGTGATATGGATGTGGTTCTTTTACGCCAAGATCCCCCCTTTGATCTCAATTATATTACTGCAACACATTTGTTAGAACGTATTCATCCAAAGACCCTCATTGTAAATGATCCGGCATGGGTGCGTAACAGTCCAGAAAAAATTTTTGTCACTGAATTTCCTGATTTAATGCCAGAGACATTAATTACGAAGGATGTTGAAGAAATAATGGATTTTAAAGCCACATTTGGTGATATTATCGTGAAACCACTTTATGGCAATGGGGGAGCTGGTGTTTTTCATTTGAAACAGGGTGATCGCAACCTGACATCGCTTTTAGAAATGTTTGCACAAATGTATCGTGAGCCTTTTATTATTCAGCGTTATTTAGATGCAGTGAGAAAAGGAGATAAGAGGATTATTTTACTTGATGGTGCTCCTGTTGGTGCAATTAATAGGGTTGTTGCAGAAACAGAGGTTCGCTCTAATATGCATGTTGGAGGTCGAGCGGAAAATACCGATTTAACAAAACGTGATTATGAAATTTGTGAACGCATTGGCCCAATTCTAAAGAAACGTGGTCTTGTTCTTGTGGGAATTGATGTGATTGGAGATTATATAACAGAAATTAATGTAACATCTCCGACTGGAGTTCGTGAAATTAAACGCTTTGGTGGTGTAGATATTGCACATCTTTTCTGGGATATTGTAGAGAGCAAGCGTTCAAATGAAATTTGTTTAAATAAATAATGAAAACGTTGTTTAGCTAGAAAAGTTGTCAATGATGCTTTATTTATTATTTTCTATGCTGAAAATGTGAATTACAATTCAGATTATGTATGATATGAGGGGGGCTATCTTAGCTCAATTTTTAAGGAGATGATAGATGAGCAAAGTGTTAGCAGGTGGAGTGGCACTGTTTTTTGTAGCACTTTTTTCCGTTAATGTTGGTCATGCACGTGAACAGATTCAAATTGCTGGTTCATCTACAGTTTTACCTTATCAAAAAATTGTTGCTGAAACATTTGGAGAAATTTATCCGCACTTTAAAGTTCCAGTTATCGAATCCGGAGGAACAGGAGCTGGTATTAAAGAGTTTTGTCGTGGTGTTGGGGAGAACACAATTGATATTGTGAATGCTTCACGGGCAATGAAGTCAAGTGAATTGCTCTCTTGTTTTGAAGCTGGTGTAAAAGATGTTGAGGAAATACGTATTGGATATGATGGGATTGTCTTTGCAACAGATATAAACGGTTTTGATTGGAAGTTGCGACCAGTAGATCTTTATAGGGCACTTGCTGCTCGGGTTATGAAAGATGGAAAGCTACAGCCCAATAATGTTTCGAAATGGAGCGCGATCAATAGTGCTTTTCCTGATGGGGCGATAGAAATGTATATTCCTGGAGAAAAGCATGGAACACGCGAAGTCTTTGAAGAAAAATTGCTTGCTATAGGCTGTAAAGCCAGTGGAGCAGTTGAGGAAATGAAAGCTTTAGGAATGGATGATAAAACGATACATGCTGCATGTATTTCTGTGCGTAAAGATGGTAAGGCGGTTGATATTGATGGTGATTATTCTGAAACATTGGCACGTTTGACTTCCAATAAAACAGGAATTGGTGTGTTTGGTTTATCTTTTTATCAAAATAATGCTGATAAATTAAAAGTTGCAAAGATTAATGGTTTTTTACCAACTGTTGAGACAATTTCCAGTGGTGGGTATCCAGTTTCTCGTCCACTTTTTTTCTATGTTAAGAAAGCACATTTAGATATTGTGCCAGGTTTGCGGGAATATGTTAATTTTTTCCTTTCTGATCAAATGATTGGTCCAGATAGTCCATTAGCTGAATATGGTCTGGTCGTTGCTTCTGAAAAGGAGCGCCAAGCGCAACGTTCTGCTTTTTCCTCTGGTAGAGTGATGACTGTTCAATAATTTTCTGGATTTGCAGTGTAGAGGTTTTAGATACTCCTTTTTATAAAAATCGAAAGACAATATGCGCATTCCCCTTGTTCTTTTTTTCTTATTGCTTCTTGGTTTTGTAGGGTTTTGTATTTCTTATATGCGGGCTTGCTATCTTGAGTATGCACAATATAAAATGCATTCTCGTGCTTATTATTACGGTTGGTGGACATTGTTAATGACTGTTATTCCAGCCGTTATTTTTTTAATTTTTTGGGATAGTGGGAGTACGATTTATTTAGAGTATAGGGCTTCTCGAGAGGTTGAGCTATACAGCGCACAGGCGGCAGAGCTTATAAATCATGATCTTATTTTAGCAACTGTTCGAAATATGGTCAAAATGATGGATCACTTTGAAGGGGATCTTGCTTCTGCGTCGTATGAAGATGTACGCGCACAGTTATTAGCAAAAGGATTTTTTTTGCCCCATGGAGTATCAGATGATGTGTTAAGGATAGCACAATCATGGATTCACTCTTCTGAAAAGTTACATTTTTTTGGTTATATTTTTCTTTTTGTTATTGCAGTTTGTAGTTTGATTTGTGGTGTCATGCAAACTTCCCCGCGTCAACGTGCACGTAATAAGGTTGAGTATTTAATTGTCAGTGGGTTGGCTGGCGCCTCTATCGTGGCCATTTTAACGACAGTAGCTATTGCACTTTCCTTATTTTTTCAAACAATGAGTTTTTTTCAATCTGTACCTTTTTCAAACTTCTTTTTAGGAACAGTGTGGGATCCTCGTTTTTCAGCGAGCGGTTCGGGGGGTAATGTGGGACAATTTGGTCTCATACCGCTCCTTGCAGGCACGCTTTATATTGCATTTGTTGCTATGCTTTTTGCTGTTCCTATCGGATTATTTTCAGCTCTTTATATGGCAGAATATGCTTCTGTTCGATTACGATCAATTGTGAAGCCATTGTTGGAGGTGCTTGCTGGTATTCCAACCATTGTTTATGGCTTTTTTGCTTTGAAAGTCGTTGGACCTTTTTTACGTGATCTTTCTGTTTCTCTTTCTGGTGGTGTCAGTTTTATTATGGCGCAAAGCGTTTTAACGGCTGGAGTTGTAATGGGGATTATGTTGATCCCTTTTGTTTCCTCTTTGTCGGATGATGTTATAACAGCTGTTCCGCGCATTTTACGCGAAGGATCTTATGGTTTAGGAGCAACGCAATCTGAAACGATTAAGAAAGTGGTAATACCAGCAGCTCTTCCAGGGATTATGGGAGCGATTTTGTTGACGGCATCACGTGCAATTGGAGAGACAATGATTGTTGTTTTGGCAGCGGGTGTTGCAGCAAACTTAACGTTGAATCCATTTGAAGCAATGACCACAATGACGGTTAAGATTGTGAATCAATTAACAGGTGATTTTGAGTTTAATTCTCCTCAAACTCTTGTTGCTTTTGCTTTAGGAATGACACTCTTTGTTATGACTCTTTTGATGAATATTCTTGCTCTTTACATTGTGCGTAAATATCGGGAACAATATGAATGAATGAAGATTTTTTTTCACAACGCCGCAGTATTGTCCTCAAACGTCGATATTGGGCTGAGCGTCGTTTCCGAGCTTATGGTCTCATTGCTATTTTTATTGGTTTATTTTTTTTATTGGCACTTTTATGGTCTATCATAAGTCAAGGTTATACTGCTTTTTTTCAGAGTGAAATGACATTATCGGTTTATTTAGATGAGAAGGTTATTGATCCAAATGGTCAATGTGAAAAAAATCCACAGGTACTCATAACAGCTAATTACCCGCTGCTTGTACGAAATGCTTTGGCAAAAAAGCTTAATATAGATAAAAATGATAGAGCATCGTTACGGGATGTTAATCGTATGTTTTCAAGCGGCGTACGTGTTCAACTTCGTGAAATGGTAACACAGAATCCAAAATTGATTGGAACAACGCAAAAAATCAAGGTTTTAGCGGCTGCAGATCTTGATTCTGCTTACAAGGGACAGATTGATTTACAGGTAGCAGAAAAAAATCGCAAAGTTTCTAATCGTCAAGTAGAATGGATGAGACGTTTAGCCAGTGATGGTACCCTTTATAAAACATTTAATTTCGGTTTTTTTACATTTGGTGCTTCAAGTCGCCCCGAGATGGCAGGATTGGGTGTTGCAATAATTGGTTCTCTTTATATGATCGCTATCGTTTTCGTGATTTCACTCCCAATAGGGATAGCAACGGCTCTTTATTTAGAAGAATATGCACGAAAAAACAAATTTACAGATTTTATTGAAGTTAATATCAATAATCTTGCGGCTGTTCCTTCGATTGTTTTTGGTCTTTTAGGGCTTTCCGTTTTTGTTAATTTTTTTGGGTTACCACGTTCAGCTTCTTTTGTTGGTGGGCTTGTTTTGTCCCTGATGACGCTCCCAACGATTATTATCGCAACACGTTCTGCTTTGCGTGCTGTTCCTCCCTCTATTCGTGCTGCCGCTTTAGGGTTGGGAGCATCAAAAACACAAATGGTTTTTCATCATATTATTCCTTTAGCCGCGCCTGGTATTTTGACGGGTACGATTATTGGTGTGGCCCAAGCTCTGGGCGAGACTGCGCCTCTGCTTTTGATCGGAATGGTCGCTTTTGTTGTCAATATTCCTGCGACACCTTTGGATCCAGCAACAGCTTTACCTGTTCAAATTTTTATGTGGGCGAATGAAGCGGAGCGTGCTTTTGTTGAAAAAACATCAGGGGCAATCATTGTTTTAATGATTTTCCTTGCGCTTATGAATATTTCTGCTGTTTTTTTACGTCGACGATTTGAGCGACGTTCGTAATTTCGATAAGGCTTATTTTTAAAAGTTAGGTGAGTTTTTGTCATGAAAATTAAAATGCGTGGTCAGGATGTAAAGGTTTTTTATGGGGAAAAAGAGGCTCTTCATGGTATTAGTCTTGATATTCCTGAACATAAAGTTACGGCTTTGATAGGGCCTTCAGGTTGTGGAAAGTCAACTTTTTTACGTTGTTTTAATCGCATGAATGATACAATTGAGGGGGCTAAAATAACGGGTCTTATTACCTTGGATGGGCAAAATATTTATGACTCGCGGATTGATGTTGTAGAGCTGCGTGCCCGTGTTGGTATGGTATTCCAAAAGCCTAGTCCTTTTCCAAAGTCTATATTTGAGAATGTTGCTTATGGTCCACGTATTCATGGTTTGGTTAAATCGCGTTCTGAGTTACATGATGTGGTTGAAAGGAGTTTGAGGCAGGCAGGGTTATTTGAAGAAGTGAAAGATCGGCTTCATGAAGCAGGTACAAGTTTATCAGGAGGGCAACAGCAGCGTTTATGTATTGCACGTGCTATTGCGGTCAGTCCTGAAGTGATTTTGATGGATGAGCCTTGTTCGGCCCTTGATCCTATTGCAACAGCACGTATTGAAGAGCTTATTGATGCATTACGGCAAAATTATACAATTGTTATTGTAACACATTCTATGCAACAGGCAGCACGCGTTTCTCAATATACGGCTATGTTTCATTTGGGGCACTTGGTCGAAGTTGGTGCGACTGAAATGATCTTCACCTCACCAAAAGAACAACGTACGCAAGATTATATTACGGGGCGTTTTGGATAGGTGAATTGAGGAGTATAAATTATATCTATGAATCATATTGTTCGTTCTTATGATGCAGAGCTAAAATATTTACAGGCAAGGATCACAGAAATGGGGAGCCATGCTGAAAAAATGATTGAGCGTTCTGTTGAATCCATTGTGTGTAGTGATCTTCAACTGGCGACAACAGTGATTTCTGATGACTTGTTTTTAGATGCAGTCGAGCGTGATATTGATGAAAAAGCGGTTACTATTATTTGTAAACGTCAACCCATGGCCGTTGATTTGCGCGAAATTATTGGTGCCATTCGTATTTCTTCTGATCTTGAGCGAATTGGGGATATGGCAAAAAATATTGCAAAGCGAACAATAGCCATTTCAGAAACACGCCAACCGGCTACTTTTTATCACGGGCTTGAAAAGATTACAGCTTTAGCCCTCAATCAGTTGAAGGAGGTATTGAGTGCTTACACGAGTCGTGTATTAGAACGTGTTGATGCAGTCCGTGAGCGTGATGGTAAAATTGATACTTTATATACTTCTCTTTTCTGTGAACTTTTGACTTATATGATGGACGATACGCACAATATTACAGTTTGTACGCACTTACTTTTTTGTTTAAAAAATATTGAACGCATTGGTGATCATGTGACCAATATTGCGGAAATGCTCCATTATATCATTACGGGTTATCATATGTCTTCCGATCGTCCACGTGATGATCTTACCTATAAGGTTGGAATAGGTGAAAAGAAAATACATTAAAAATTTTTTAAATGTATCAAGTAAATTCGTTATGAGCGTTTTTTTGCATTGTGGTTGCAAGAGAAGGATAAAAGCTGTATTTACGGATCTGTACAAAGAAGTAATGAAGAGAGAATATTGCAGACTTTGCATCTGTATTTTATACAGTTACAAGATATTGTTTACTTAATTATTTTGGCGATAGTTTTTTCTGAGTGGTTCCTTCAATATTAATGTAGGCGATTTAGTATCCAAGCCTTTTTGTTTGTAGAGTTTTTAGAGGTTTTTTAGCGGATATTTTGTTGCGGTTGAGGTGTAAGGAGTCATATTATGTGTTTATATTTAGCTATGAATGATGATAATATTGATTTGTAAATTAAGAGTTTTTTATTTTTTATTTTGCATAAATGTCTTTTAATTGCTACTTGTATTAAAATTTTACTAAGTGGTACCAATTGGCTGTGTACTTTTTTGAAGATACGTTTAAAACGCTATTGAATACTTCAAAGAGACGGGGATGTGTTGTATAAAATGAAGAAAAGTTGTTGGATTTTTTTTATTTCTTGCTTTTTAGTACCATTTGTTATTGTGGGCTGCTCTGCAAATCGCTTCGTTTCTGGTGAAGTAAATAGTAAGAAAAAAGAGGCTGTGAATTATCCTCTGACCGAGCGCCAATGCCTTATACGTGCTATGTATTTTGAATCAAATCGTACAAGTCGTGAAGGAATGATTGCTGTTGGAACGGTTGTTATGAATCGTGTTAATTCAACGGCATATCCCAAAACAATTTGTGGTGTTGTGGGGCAATACAAGCAGTTTGCTCCCGGTGTTTTAACGCGTCCTATGACAGAGCCAGCATCTGTTGCTCGTGCTAGAGAGGCGGCTGATGCTGTTTTACGTGGCAAACGGGATAAGAAAGTTAAAAACGCTAAGTTTTTTCACACTGCTGGTTTATCTTTTCCGTATAAAAATATGCACTATGTTCGTGTTGCAGGAGGGAATGCCTTTTATGAAAAGCGCTCACGCGATGGATCTCTTCAGGTTCCAACAAATGATCGCCCTTATGACGTTGCTTATGCTTATGCGCAAGAACGCTCTGGCAATGTTCCAAGTTTCATGGATACAGGTGTGGACAATAAAGGAATAAAAACAGAAGAAAGGCAAAGTACATCTTCATCGATACAAGTAGCGCAGATGAAGCAGATGCCTTCCTCATCTTTTTTTACAGTAAAACTTAATAAAGTTCCTATTCCGACATCTTCGCCGCATCGTATAGAGCAGACAGAGGAAAACAAAACAATTATGGCTTATGCCATACCTTCATCAGATCAGTTGAACGCAGTTGTTGCAATATTAGAGAAGCGGTACAGAAGCCGGTAATTTTTAAAAGTTAAAGATAAAGAAGGATATTGGCCATGTACTTTGATATTCAAGATGCCGTTTCTCCCGAAATGCTTAATCGTCTTGCGGAGATTACAGTAAAAGTTGGGTTGAATTTACAAGAGGGGCAGGATCTGATTTTAACTGCTCCAGCTTCAGCTCTTCCTTTTGTTCGCCGTATTGCATATCATGCTTATAAAGTTGGTGCTGGTATGATTACGCCACTTTTTAGTGATGATATGTTATCGCTGGCACGGTTTGAAAATGCACATACTGCTAGTTTTGATCGCGCGCCTTCTTGGTTGTATGAGGGAATGGCAAAGGCATTTGAAAATGGAGCTGCGCGTTTAGCTATTGTTGGTGATAATCCTTTACTGCTTTCTAATCAAGATCTTGATAAGGTTGCGCGTTTAAATAAAGCTACTTCAATGGCTTATCAGCCTGCTCTCAAGAAAATATCAAACTTTGCTATAAACTGGTCAATTGTTGCTTATCCAACAGCGGGGTGGGCTGAAGCTGTGTTCCCTTCCTTGCCGCTTGATGAGGCAATTAAGAAGTTGGCTAATGCCATTTTTTCTGCTTCACGTGTTACAGAAGAAGATGCAGTACAAGCATGGGCTACGCATAATGCGACTTTGAAGAAACGGTCATCTTGGCTTAATGATCAGCGTTTTTCTGCTCTGCATTTTAAAGGTCCTGGAACAGATCTAATGGTTGGCTTGGCAGATGAGCATGAATGGCATGGTGGTGCATCAGTTGCTCAAAATGGTGTTGTTTGCAATCCTAATATTCCGACAGAAGAAGTATTCACGACTCCGCATGCTCATAAGGTTGAAGGTTTTGTCCGTTCAACGAAGCCACTTTCTTATCAAGGAACGCTGATTGATAATATTGAGGTGAGATTTGAAGCGGGACGTATTGTTGATGCGCGTGCTTCGGCAGGTCAGGAAGTGCTGCAACAAGTTTTGCAAAGTGATGAGGGGGCAAGTCGATTGGGTGAAGTTGCTCTTGTTCCGCATTCTTCACCAATTTCTAAGAGTGATCTTCTCTTTTATAATACATTATTTGATGAAAATGCTGCGTGTCATATTGCTTTAGGGCAGTGTTATTCCAAATGTTTTTTAGATGGAGCGTCGTTAACGGCAGATGAAATTTCTGCACGTGGTGGTAATAAAAGCGTGATTCATATTGATTGGATGATTGGATCCAGTGATATTAATATAGATGGCATTATGCAAGACGGCACAAAGGTTCCTGTATTTCGTAAAGGTGAGTGGGCTTAATATTTTTTGTTGGTAGTTTATTGGTAAAGTGCATTCATGATGATAAGAAGATAGATGCCTGAGCTTCCTGAAGTAGAAACGGTTCGTCGTGGATTGGAGCCGCTTGTAACAGGCGCAAAGATACTATCTGTTACGCTTAACCGTAAAGATTTACGTTTTCCTTTTCCTAAGGAGTTGCGTGAACGGCTTACGGGAAGTTCAATTACTGAACTTGGTCGGCGTGCGAAATATTTATTATTTCATCTTTCGCAGAATGAGACGATTTTAAGTCATTTGGGAATGTCAGGATCATGGCGTATAGAGGATGGTCTTTTAAGAAAAAACTCTTCTTTTACAGAGAAATTTTCTAAGCATGATCATTTTGTTATGAATGTTCAAGCAAAGGATGGGAAGGTTTATCGTCTTACTTATAATGATACGCGTCGTTTTGGATTTATACTTTTAATCGATACAAATGCGCTTTATGAGCATTCTCTTTTGAAGAAATTAGGACCAGAGCCTATGAGTAATAGGTTTTCTGGTCGTTATTTACAAGAGACTTTTGCTAATAAGAAGACATCACTTAAAGGCGCTTTGCTTAATCAGTCTGTTGTTGCTGGGCTTGGAAATATTTATGTATGTGAAGCGCTTTGGCGCAGCCGCTTATCCCCACAACGTGGGGCATTTACATTAGCATTGAAAACCGCGCATGCGCGTGAGTCTGCAGATTCTTTAGCGCAGAATATACGCGATGTTATTTCTGAAGCGATTTTGTCTGGTGGGGCTTCTTTACGGGATTATATGCATGTAGATGGTTCGCTTGGTTATTTTCAACATGTTTTTTCTGTTTATGGGCGAGAAGGCAAGGAATGTTTGCAATGTAGAACGCTTATTGTACGCATTTTGCAGTCTGGGCGGTCGAGTTTTTACTGTCCACAATGTCAAAAATAAATAAGGTGTCTTGCAAAATCTTACAAGAGGCTTAAAGTCGTCTCTATCATTACATAAAGTTTATAATGAGAGAAGGATTGGGAGGTTTTTTTATGCTAAATAAAGTATTAACACATCTTGATGAGAATATAGAAAAGAGCCTTGAACGTCTTTTTTCTCTTTTACGTTTTCAATCGATTTCGACTGACTCAGCTTATAAAGGTGAGTGCCGTAAAGCAGCTGATTGGCTAGTAGAGGATTTAAAAACTATAGGCTTTGAGGCTTCCCGCCGTGATACGCCAGGTCATCCAATGGTCGTTGGGCATCATCCGGGGCCTTCAGATGATTGTTTGCATGTGTTATTTTATGGACATTATGATGTTCAACCGGTTGATCCTTTAAGTTTATGGGAGGATGATCCATTTTCCCCTTCTCTAAAAGAAAGAGAAGGCGAGAAAGTTATTTGTGCTCGTGGAGCTTCAGATGACAAAGGTCAGCTTATGACATTTGTTGAAGCATGCCGTGCCTTTAAGGAAAAGACAGGGCAGCTTCCTGTTAAAGTAACTGTTCTATTTGAGGGTGAAGAAGAAAGTGGTTCTTCTTCTCTTGTTCCTTTTTTGAAAGCAAATAAGGATGAGCTTAAGGCTGATTGCGCATTGGTTTGTGATACATCAATGTGGGATACGGATACACCATCTGTTGCAGTTTCTCTTCGAGGAATTCTGGGGGAAGAGGTCATTATTACAGCGGCTAATTGTGATTTGCATTCTGGTTATTTTGGGGGAGCTGCAGCCAATCCCATTCATATTTTAGCTAAGATTTTAGCAGGGCTTCATGATGAAAATAATAGGATAACACTTCCTGGTTTTTATGATGGCGTAGAAGAAACACCTCCTCATATTCTACAGTCGTGGAAAGAGCTTAATTGTACGGCTGAAAATTTTCTTGGTCCTATAGGTCTTTCTATTCCTTCTGGCGAAAAAGGGCGGAGCATTTTAGAATGTACATGGGCGCGTCCTACAGCGGAAATTAATGGTATTAGTGGTGGCTATGAGGGAGAAGGAATTAAAACGGTGATTGCTTCTCAGGCGAGCGCAAAAGTATCTTTCCGTTTAGTGCATAAGCAAGATCCAGAGAAAATACGCCAAGCTTTTCGTGATTATGTGCGCAGCTTGGTTCCTGATGACTGTAGTGTTGCATTTAAGGAGCATGGTGCTTCTCCGGCGATACAGCTTTCCTACGATTCACCTTTCATAAAGTCGGCGCAGGATGCTTTATCGCAAGAGTGGAGCAATCCTGCTGTATTAACAGCCATGGGGGGGTCGATTCCAATTGTTGGAGATTTTCAGTCAATTCTTGATATGGAAACTGTTTTGGTTGGTTTTGCATTGGCTGATGACCGCATTCATTCACCTAATGAAAAATATAATTTGAAATCATTTCATAAGGGGCAGCGTTCTTGGGCGCGTGTTTTAGAAGTTCTAGCAAATAGGAGAGTAAATGACTGAGATTCGTGTTCATCAAGGTGATTTACCAAACTTAGACAATTATCAAGTTGATGCGGTTGCGATTGATACTGAAACTTTAGGGCTGCAACCGCACCGTGATCGTTTATGTGTCGTTCAGCTTTCCTCTGGGGATGGTTCCTCTGACATTGTACAGATTGCTAAAGGACAAAAAAGTGCTCCAAATTTGGTTAAACTTCTTGAAGATAAAGCAATTACTAAAATATTCCATTTTGGGCGTTTTGATCTTGCTATTTTAGCACATACCTTTGGTGTGATGCCAGATGTGGTTTTTTGTACAAAAATTGCTTCAAAACTCACACGTACTTACACAGATCGTCATGGATTAAAGGAAATTTGTAGTGAGTTGCTCAATGTGAATATTTCTAAGCAACAGCAATCTTCTGATTGGGCTGCTGATACTTTATCACGTGCACAAATTGAATATGCTGCGTCAGATGTTTTATATTTGCACCGTTTAAAAGATATATTTGAAGAACGCTTAAGACGAGAAGAACGGGAAGATGTTGCAAAAGCATGTTTCCAGTTTCTGCCTATGAGAGCGAGACTGGATCTTTTGGGATGGTCAGATGTTGATATTTTCGCACATAGCTGAGCTTTAAAGGACTGTTTTAGAGCAGATGAAGAAAAATTATTGATATAATAGAACAGGATGCCCATGATATGTGGGCATTTTTTATTTCTTTCTTGGTTGAGTTTCTTTTATAAAATGCTTTTGTATAATGCGTATGATTGAAGTTACAGATTGCATAATCAAAGTATGTTGGTGGATACAGTTTTTTGTGTATTGGTTGCCACCTTTATTTTAAGTTGTATAAAAAGAGAGACATATGATTTAGAAAGTATGCGTAGAAAAATAGGTTGTAATATTGCTTAGAAGCTTTACCTTACAAGTTGCTCTCAACGGTTTGTATTGCATTAGGCACGTGAGGCGCAGTACTTTTAAGGCTTTCAATATCATTTTGAAGCATGAAGATAGTATACGATTTTACATTTATATATCGTATTCTTTAGGGGGGGCGTACTCCTCATAAAGCAGAAGATATCATTATATTAAAAATTGATGTAATTGTTTAAAAAATTCTTTTAAAAGCCCATTTCATGGGGAGTCTATCAAGTAATATAAAGTGAATGAGATAGTGTATTGATTTATGCGTGTTAATTCATAGACTTTGTATATCGAATGCAAGATTCAAATAATGTATCTCTCATTTTAAAACTGTTTATGTTGAATTCATCAAAAACATTCTCTGGTATATAATAAGCGGGATTAATCTATAGATATATAACGATCAAAGAAAGCCTACAAACGCTTTGCATGAATCGCTTCAATATAGAAACAATCGCAATATCACAGGGTGGCAAAGAGAATGGTGATGTTTTTTTTCACAAGTGTAAAGACGGTGGTGCTTAATAGATTTCCCCATTATACAACATCATTTTTATATCAGCTGTGTTATGAGATTTATCTGCTTGCGATATTGCAATAACTTTTATGTTGAGGCGATTTATGAGAGACAGTTGCTTCTGTTAAAATAGTTTTTATCAAAATTTTAGCCTTGCTTATGATGCACAAGCGAGGAGAGCTTAATTGAAATAGAAACAAGTTTAAAATGAAAAAAATACAACATTTGCATTATATGGCACCATTATACAAAAGATAAATGATGATTATAAATCAATATGCGAGCTTGGTTTGAGAGGTACATTTTACTCTTATCTGAGTACAAGCGATTTCTCCCTTAACTTTAAAATTTTCATTTTTTGAAAAGTCCAAAGACCATGAAGATTTTATTTTTTGGGGGCACTTTTTATTCATTAAACATACCATCTCATATGGAAATTAGAAGAGAAGGCTCTAGATAAAATTCATTATGGATATTTGTATGGAGATAAGTTTATGAAAATAACATATTTGGTGACAGCTTTTACAACTTTTGCTTCAATTCCTGTCGCACAAGGAGCTAGTCTTATAACACATCAAAAGCAGCTTGTAGAGGAAATATCTTCTGCTGTTTCTTCTAAAGTGACTTTTTTGAGTGAAGAGGTGAGTAATGCTTTGTCTGATGTTTTTCAGAAAAAGTTTTCTTGTCTTGATGATGTTGAGGGAGAAGCGGCTATTAAGTTAGTCGCTGTAAAAAAAAGAGGGCCGGGACCTTGGGGGCGGGGGCGAGGGCGCCCAAGTCTGTTTACAAGAAATCCGCTCAGTTTTTAATAAGTGGGTATCTCATATGAGAGTCTATTATTTTATGATCGGGAGTGGATAAAGCCTAAAGGAGGGGGGAGAATTTGAGAGGAAAAGTACGATTTATTTTTTATTGAGGAGGGAAACTGGTGGTGAAAGGAAGATTTAAGAGGGAAGGATGCTGTGTATAAGGAAGGGAGTGGTGAGAGATAGAGGTGTTATTTGTGCCTATTTGAGGAAGCATGGGTGGGTAGTCTAAACACAATTTTCTTAGGGGGTGAGAACGGTATTGTTCGAGCTTTGGGAGTTTTCGTAAAGAACGCAGCCTTCATAAGATGGAGGTACATGAATGTAGCCTATAAATTTGCATTTCTTAAAGGGCGTGCAGTTTTATGTCAGGGTATAAGGAGGGGGCTTTTGTGTTTTTTTTATGAGTGTATCATTTTTGCTACAGATATCTGTAGAGCGGGCTCTATATGAAATTGCGTGTTCAATATTCAGCTATGGAGAGAAAATATGAATATGAAATGGTTAGTAACAGCTTCTGCTTTCGCTTTTGTTTCAGCATCAGCAGCGCATGCAGCAGATGTTATTGTTCCCCCTAGTCCTGCACCTGTAACACCAGTTGTTGTTACCCCTCCTTCATTTTCTTGGACAGGCCTTTACATTGGTGGTCAGATCGGTGGTTTTTCTGGTAAAACAAAGATGGATATCTTGAGTCAAGGAAAAACGATTCCTGCACCTAATGATTTATTGCCGAAACTATCAGGTTTTACGGGCGGTCTTTATGCAGGTTCCAATGTTGATCTCGGTAATGGGCTTATTCTAGGGGTTGATACAGATATTGTTTGGGCTGATAAAGATGATATAAAAACGGGGAAATCGTATCTCATTGCTAAAAATCACGTGGGATATATTAATAGTATGCTGGAAAAAGCTGGTATTAAGATCGGCGATAATAAAATAGAGGAAGGTGATAGACGTACACACAGTTTCACTTTTAAAGAAAAATGGGCTGGTGCTACACGCGTACGCATTGGTTTTGCAGCTGAACGCCTTATGCCTTATGTTGCTGGTGGTATTGCCTATACACAGCTTCAAGATATTGCATCGATATCAATAACAGGAAAAGATTCGGGTAAAATTATCGCTTCTGGTAATTTGTCTGATGAAACAAAGACATTGGTTGGTTATACGCTTGGAGCAGGTGTTGATTTAGCCATGACAAACCATCTTATTGTTCGTGCGGAATATCGTTATTCAGATTTTGGTAAAAAGAAATTCTCGAATGATAAGTATGAAACATCTTACAAAACCAATGATTTCCGTGTGGGGGTTGCATACAAATTTTAATCTATGATCAGCGAAATGACGAAAAATTTCATTTGCGACAGCGCTTTTGGTGATTATCTGTTGCTATATTATCACACATTCATAATATTATGCATCAAGGGTACTGTCACATTTTGCGTTTTGTAAAAGAAATTTGCAAGCGATAATTGAGTCATTTATCTTTAATAACAATAGGTTATGGATTTGTATAACGAAAATAGTTTTGTATAAAACGAAACTGTTAAGAGGTCTCATTGTTAAATGGGACCTCTATTTTGTATAACTGTGTTATTTTTGCTACAGACTTTTTTTCATGAGTGTGTTCTATTGCCGTACAAACAAATTAGGAGCAAAATCTATGAAAATAAAATCTTTAATAACAACTTCTGTTGTCGCTTTAATTTCCGCTTCTGCAGCACAGGCTGCTGATGTCATCATTCCTCGCGAAACAGCACCAGCGGTAATCACGGCCCCTTCATTCTCTTGGACAGGTTTCTACATCGGTGGTCAAATTGGAAACCTCTCAAGTAAAGCTGAGATGTTTGATGCAGATGGAAAAAATAAACGAGATAAAAATCTGACCCCTAAGCTTTCAGGTTTCATGGGCGGTATTTATGCCGGTTCTAATATCGATCTTGGAAGTGGTCTTATCCTCGGTGTTGAAACTGATGCTGTTTGGGCGGATAGAGATGATTCAAAAGTAATCTCTGCAACACAAATTGAAGACGAAAACGGCGGTGTTGATAAGCTCAAGAAATTTCTTAACGAAAATAAAGCTACTTATGTCGGTGGGCACGCTATAGATAATATTATAGATGGCGTCAAACGTAATGACAGTGTGGCGCTGAAAGAAAAATGGTCTGGTGCGACTCGTGTACGTGTTGGTTTTACAGCTCTTGATCGTATTATGCCTTATGTTGCTGGTGGTGTTGCCTATGCGCAGTTACAGCGTACCGATACAACTAAGGTAACGGGAAGTGATGAGGCAGAAATCGCTCATGCTAAAACATTTAATAAGTCAAAAACATTTGTTGGCTTTACCATTGGTGGTGGTGTTGATTTCGCTATGACGGACAATGTTCTGTTACGTGCAGAATACCGTTACTCAGACTTCGGTAAAAAAGCTTTCGAAAAAGGCGCAGACAAAACCAGCTACAAAACCAATGATTTCCGCGTTGGTGTTGCTTACAAATTCTAATTTTGTGTGAAGCACATTCTCTTTGGGTGTAAAATCCCATGATGAGTAAAAAGTAAAGTTTCTAAAAGCCCCGTTTTTAACGGGGCTTTTATTTTTAACCCTCGGTTTTATACCGCTATATGACTTTTATTACAGACAGTTTTTTACAGTTGTATAAAATTGTTGTGCAAAATAAACGAGGGGCAAAACGTATAAACATAAAGTCTGTCATAAAATCTTTCATGGTAACTGCTGTTGTCGCTTTAATTGCCGCTTCTGCAGCATAGCTGCTTGATGGTATCTCGGAAACAGTGCTAGTGGTTATTATTGCCTCTTCAGTGTCTAAAAATTAAGAAAAAGCTCATACATTTATGATACTATTGCAGCCTTTTTGAAAGTGATCTACTTATCTCTTCTTTAAAGAGTTGCCTTGATATTTGAGGGGATTAAGATGACTCACTCCAAATTGAGAGGCAGTATTTTAAATTGTAATTATCAAAACAACTTATGATAGTTTTAATGATATGATGAAAAGGTTTTCAATTTCATAAGAGATAACGTGACAACTTTTTTCCCGTTGTAATGATCTGTCTCTATAATATCTGCTTACTGTTTTCTAAATTTTTAGAAAGTGCTTTAAAAGTGGTTTTGCTTTTAAATGCTTTTGTGCAATCTTGAACACGTTCAGTGTTATGATGATACTATCAGCTCTGTATTTTCCACTTCTCAACTTTAAGAACTGTAATTTCATTTTTTATTATCATATTAAAAAACCAATCATGAAAACAAGATATGATTTTTAAACCTGTACAATGGATGTTATCCACAATCGCAAACAGCTAAATCTTTTACAATATAATTTTTTGAGTGATACAAACATAGCATAAAGCCTATGAATTATTATGAATAAAGAGCGGCTTTGTATTTCATTTGAATGTTTACATGCTTTGTAACATTGGCATTATAATTTGCTTCTTATGCTCTGTTTATGGAGGGGGCATTTTTATAAAAAATGGACAATTGAATCATACATAAAAATGTAGATTTTAAAGTGGGATCATATAAAATTTCTCTATCAGCAGATTGATATTATTGTTTTTTTATAAAATATTACATTAGGAAAAACTAAATACAATACTGGATGTGTCATGATGATTATTTTACTCCATTTTGCATAAGAAGTCGTTATAATCTTTTTGCTTTATCGCTGGTGTATATATGGTTTTATAGCGTTGTTTGCCTAAGAGAGAGTGTATTTTTGCTGTTGCCTATAAATTTATAATTTCAATACAGCTGTATGTCTGAAACAAGTCCTAATGTAATTCAAGCTTTTCTCTGTTGTGATAGCTTTTGTATGGCCGATACAAGATATTGATTTATAATGATAATTCACTGTTTTGCATATTGAATTAGACCCCCGAATAACGTAGGATTCTCTCATTTCAAATCTGTTTATCTTGAATCAATCAAAACCACTTACTTGCACATCACAAGCGGGGTTGATGTGTGGGTAAAAATTGTACAAGAAAGGAGTAAAAATGGTTCTTATGAATCGTCTTAATGCAAGGGCTGTCGCAACATTGGGAGCTGGTAAATATAATGATGGTGCCGGCTTGCTTCTTCACAAACGTAAAGATGGTGGTGCTCAATGGCTTTATCGTTATACCATTCACGGTCGGCGCCGCGAAATGGGCTTGGGTGCCTTGCGAGATGTTTCTTTAAAACAAGCCCGTGAATTGGCAACTAGGTGGCGGGCTGTTTTACGTGAGGGGCGTGACCCTATTAAAGAACGCAATAAACAAAAGCGTGAGGCAATAAGCAATCTTCATTATTTAAAAGATATTGCCGTAGATGCTTTTGAAAGTCGTAAAGCTGAATTAAAAAATGATGGAAAAGATGGGAACTGGTTTACACCTTTACGCCTTCATATTCTCCCCAAATTAGGTTGTCTACCCGTTTCAGAGATTACACAAACAGAAATACGCAATGTTCTTGCTCCTATATGGCATACAAAAACTGGAACTGTTCGAACAGCATTGATGCGTTTTAATCTTTGTCTTAAATATGCAGCTACACGAGGTTTGGATGTTGATTTACGAGCAAAGGAAAAAGCGCTCTCTCTTAGGAAAACGACGTTATAAAAAATCTTACCAGCTATGAATTGGAGAGAGGTGCTAAATTTTTACCAATTTTTCTGCAAAACAACAACTATAAAATATTGAGCTTTGCGTCTCCTTATCTTAACAGGGGCATGCCGCAATCCTTTGCATCATATTCGTGAAGATCAGATGGGGGAGATGTATGACGTATATTTGTTTGGGTAATTTCTGAAACAGGAAGACAATTTCATTTTTGAAGAATATAAAGACGTTAAGGTACCAATGAGCTTCCGTCTTTATCGTCATTCTTGAAACGTGATAACTTTCAAAAATCTCTATAAGAATATCTTATAAATAATGGAGAGAAACGCATCGCCTCACGCTTATATTTTTTATGTTTTTTAATAGGGCATTTCTCTCATAAAAACAAGTACCATTGTGTTGCACATTCACCTGTTTTAGAGATATTCATTAATGTTCTCATGTGCATTTTACGACAGCGTCCGTCAATGATATAGAGATACAACCATTGAGCTCCATCTTTATAGTTATAAAGGTAAGAGCCAGCACCATCATTCTATTCGTCAGTTCATATATTGCATCCCTCTTGCATTGAGATGCTTCATTAAAAGCATTTTGATTTTTTTCTTAAGTTTTATCCATACAACCTCATTTGTGATGTACAAGGGGTAGCTTAATTGATTTAAGAATAGGTTTGGAATGAGAAAATTCTGCAGTATTAAGTCCTCTCATTCAAAATACAAAATAGAGAAATGTATATAAATTAATATGTTATACGATGGTTTGAGTGTATGGTGATCAAACAACAAAATATACGGATCAATATTATAGGATTTTATAAGATGGACATCTTTATTGATGAAGCCAATAACATTTTTAATTTTTAGCAATGGATCATTATAATGATGGTGTATTTAAAGAAGGGATCTTAGGCAAGAAATATTAGTGCCTTCTTTATTATATCAATGCATTAAAGATATGTTGTTTTGTTGTTTGAAAATTTGCCAAGATAAAAACAGTACATATGCAAAAGGTTATCATAATGGAATACGCGCATATTGAAGTTAAAAATATTCGTTAAAAAGAAGTATTGTAAAAATGCGATATAGAGATTTAAAAATACTATAAAATACAACGATATCGTTATGAAGTTTTTAAAACAAAAAAGGGATAAGGCTATAAACAGAGCCATTATCGTCACCGCTCTGCTGTGGATTTTTTGTTACTGGTTTTCATAAAAAATGCCCCTGTCAAAGAAGTTTAATAAAAATAAAAAGTTAATCAGTGAATAGATAAAAATAAGAGAAGATAAGATCATTTTCTGCAAAGAAATATAAAATTGTAAAAATACTCAACAAACCTATATGGAGTTTTGTATAGGCGTTGAAAAACTATACTCAAACTTTATCAATATAAAAGGCAAAAGGGGTGTTTATTTATGAACAGAATTATTATAGTAATGCTCTTTCTTTGTATTGGATTCATTGGTTCTGGTTGTTATAAAAAAAACTATAGTGTGGAAGAATTTAAGAAGGATAAAAAGCTATTGAGTGAATGAATCAGAAAATGTGAACAGTCAAAGGAATCTGTGAAGTTATCTCAAAATTGTAAAAATGCTGGAGAAGCATTTAGTGAGCTCCTTTTGGGGTATTAGAGATAGTATTAAAATTTTTTAAATTCGAAAAGTAGAAGGGGATTTATTTATGAAGAAATTTATTATAACAGCGTTGCTTCTTTGCACAGCTCTTTTTGTTGTTGGTTGTAAAAAAAAAGAACATAGCGTAGAAGATTTTAAAAAAGATCAGACATTACTCGATAAATGGGTTAAAAAATGTGAAACTGCAGAAGCATCTGTAAAATCATCTCAGAATTGTCAGAATGCACAAACAGCTGCGAGTGAACTTATGTTGCAAGAAAGAGATGAAGGATTCAATGAATCCGATTCAAAACCTGTTGAGTCTGAGGAACAGTAAAACAGTCGTAAAATGGATAAATAAAAGCCAGCTATGTTTTTTCTGTAATAGAGAAATCATTCTGGCTTGAATATAAAAGAGATAGAATTCAAAAAGCGAGAAATCTCCCATCTGTTGTGGAGGTTTTCTCTGTCTTAGGGTATAAGTATATAGAAAATTGTATGTAAAGCATAAGAAAGTGTCATAAACCTTATTGAGAGTTAAAATAGGTTTTGTGGTTGTTTTCCTTTCTATAGGAAGAGATATAAACAAATAGTCTGTCATCGTATTGCTCTCTAGGGTGGTGGTAACAGAACCCGTGTATACCTTAAAATTAATGTTACTGATGGTGGCGTTTATTTCTTACATGGAACAAGAGTATAAATTAAGGGGGGTATTAAAATAGGTCTTTCTTGGTGAGTTTAGAAGCTGAAGTATGTACGTTATGAAAGCTCTCTTTCACCCTAGAGAAATCAATTTCTGTATAGGCAAGTGGGTGTAAGAATCTTCATTTTTTAAGGCAAAAAAACAATCTAAAAGAATAATTACGCTGCAAAGTAGAATGTGCGGATTAAAATACATACAGGATAAAAGATTCATGCAAAAAGAGTTATGAAAATATGAGAGGTTAGTAGATTATTTATTTTCCGTTTTAAATCTCGCTCACCAGTTTCATAAGAATATGGGCTGTTTATTAGGTTGTTATAAAAAGCAAAGAGATACGTCTCGTGTATTTCTCGGATGATATCTTAACAAATTGAATATCCGCTCATGGTCCGAATTCTTTTTCATAAATTGCAACACGTTATACTCATTGTTTATATTTGTCACTGCTTTATAGAGCGCCTAGGTTATTGATCGTTATATCTAAATGGTGGGATATTTTTTCAAATCTTTAAAACGAAATATTTTCGTATTTTACTTGTACGATAAAGGGCTATCATTGAAAATAGGCGCGAAAAGATAACAAGCAATGACATTCCTCGCTTCTTCATAATATGACTATAACAACAACACGAAAGTTAGAACCACAAAAGCATTCATGGTAACAATCAATGTTGAATAAAGCGTGGCGGTTTTTATAATATCAGCCATAAGAACTTCTCCCTGTTCTTTGTGGTATCGATTATTACGAATAACATTATGTTACATAATGTAATATATGCTGATATAACACGCTCGGCAAGTCTAAAACTTTTCTTTTTTTGTGGGAGTTTTGCATTTTAGGGTATGAAAAAAATTAAGGTGTATTTCGTTGTTTTTTGTATAAGCAGCATTCATGTAGAAAAAGTTTTGTGTAGTTTAACATGAGGTTTTGTATCAAGTGGGAAGAGGTGGGATTAGGTAGGAATACGTAATAATTTTTTGTTTTTATGTATAAAATTTAGCATGAAATGCGTGTTTTGTTAAAATGGGTTTTGACACCTAAAATTGCCAAAAAGAGTCAAAAACTGTCAAAATCGAAGCTTGACAGTAAAAGTGAGAGCAGGCTTTTAAAATTCTTTGAATATTTTAAAAAAGTCTTTGAAAGCCCAGAAAACCGCCTTTGAAGATCCTTTGAGACCCCCTTTAAAATCTTTCGAAAAAAAATGAATTAGTACAAAACCTGCTGGCAAGTTACATTTTTTTAACAAGAGTTGTATTTGTGCTCATGTATCAGAAGATTAGCTTAAGTTTCTAAAATTTATGCAATTTGAATATTGAAAAAGAAAAGAAGCAGTCTTTATTTTACTTCTTTACATGGGGCTTTTGTGATTGGTTTTTAAGAGAAACATATAGCGTAGAAGATATTCAGAAAAATTAGAAATAGCAGGGAAATAGGGTAAAAATGTGAACATGGAGATGGCTGTAAAATGATATCATAATTACCAGAACGTATGAATAGTCATTCGTCAATTTATGTTAAAAGGGTAAAACGGATTCAATAAATAGGGATTTAAAGCTCAGTGAATCTGAAAAATATTAGGATAGCGGTGAAGTTATAAACAAAAACGATTTATTTTTCTTTAATAGAGAGGTTTTTTCTGTTTTGAATATGAAAGCGGTACGCTGAAACAATATGAGGAGTAAAACAGGGGGGGAGAGGGAGCTTAATTTTTCCGTAAAGAGATTATTTCTTTATTTTTTATTGGGTTTTTGTGATCATCAAGAAGCGATATAAATGAAGAAATGATGCATGATTTTTTATACATTATTGAATGAAGTCATATGCGAGAAGATGATTTTATCTATAAAATTCTGAAAACATTGGCGGGAGGGTACAAGAATTTATGAGATGGAAAGATAACAGAATTTTAGATTGTTTAGAACCTCTTGAAAGGATTTAAAAAATCCTATATAATCACCCGTTGCAAAGAAAAGCGAATGATAATTGAAAAAGGAAAATTTATAGCAGTTTAGCAAGGAAGGGTGTGTCTTTTTGATATTGCTATGTGGTTGATATGTGCATGAGAATGCTCTTTTTTATTGTGTTCTGTTTGTGAGAAATGGAGCGTGAGAGAAAAGGAAACTTTTCCGGATGGGAGAGTAAGTTCTCTAAGACGTCAGAGATTTTCGGTGTTTTTATACAGAATATGCGGCTTTGGGGTGCACAGAAAACCAAAGGTTATGGAGGATGAAGTATTGGAGCCTTTAAGCACTTAAGCTTTTATATCCTGTAGGCTTTGCGTGCTGTGTCCTGTATGTTGCTTGCTATATATTATTGGTGCCACCACGTTATCATTTCTTTCCAGAGTAAGACGTGTAAGGAGTTTTTTTGTCTCCACTACATATTGATTGGGTCATTTATTGTATTTTAGTAAATTGATACGACGTCAATGGGTTGTTGAGAAGCAGAAATATTTCATATGATACGTTGAAAGTTGAACAGATATACACTTTTAAGGGCTTTTGTACTGTTATTAGAGCAATCTTGGTGCAATAAACCCAGCTTAGTGTATCAGCATTGAAGAGGAGCTGTTTAATCTTCTTGTATTAGAGAGAAAGATTGAACAATACTGTTGAAGGGGAAATAAAAATGCCTGTCATACAATGTGGTGATGATAGTTTTGCTTCAAAAGCAAAAAATCTTAATAATAATCTTATTGATCGTGATTGGGCGATGACAAAGTTTGTCGCTGCTGTGAAAGGGTTAGCGCAAGTTGTCGAGTATGAAAGCTCTATGTTGGAAAGCAGCGGTATTCCAGATTACGAAGAAATAAATTTATGCAAAATACGGGGCTTACGTGATCTCAATAAATCTATAAGTGATATAAAACGTTATATGAATGAAGATATTGAGAATGAAATTGAAAGCTTGTTATCAGATCTACAGAAAAAATTACACCATAATAGTGAACTGTTGCAAGAACATCTAGGAGCAATCAATGATCTTTCGCAAGCTATGAAAATAGCTTCTCGTATCAAGGAAACAGAGATCTGATTGGCAAGCGAGTTTTTTCAATATTGAGCGTTCTAAGTGATGAAAATAATTTAAGTAAGATAGAAGAGTACTTAGTGGGTGTGTATCTTTAAACCTCTTTTTGTACTGAGATATTTAACTTTATAAGTTATGCAATTTTTATTTATAGAGTAAAAGATCGTTTCTTTAAAAAGAGGAATTTTGGACAAGGGGAGGGCGTGATTTCTATTTTTTGATTGGATGGGTGTTTTCTAAACACTGAGTAGTTTTATTGAGAGTTTTTGATAAATTTTTTGAAAAGTAGAAACGAGATGAATAAAGGACAGCATAAAAAGCTGTCTTTTTGTCTTAAAAAAACATAAAAAGTTTTTATTCTCATTATAATAGCGTATACTAAGAAAAAACTGGTTTCAGTGACATTGGTTTTTGAAGCTTTTGTCGAGCTAACATCACCTTGAAGTGCGATCTTTCGAGGAAGATAGACATTAATCCCACCCACCCACACTCAATGGAAGATCCGTTAGGAGAAAGGGAAAATATATCAGTAGCTTTTATTGTTTTACCATCACAAAAGGTCTTGGTAACTTAGTTTACTTTATCAAAGAAAGAACATTATATTTCTGTTCTGTTGTAGGGGGTTACGTCAAGTAACCACTAGTCCGTATCAACCGCTGATATAGATTGTTCATATCAATCTTTCAGTTATGGGCATTTAAGATAACATCGAGCAAGAGATGCTGATAAATGAACTGCACATTTAGCTCAAAGATGAAGCCAATATAATAGGTTGCTCGTTTTCCCCAAATCATAGCAGATGCACTACATATTTTTGTGCCATCTAGAATTGTATTATTTCTAGTGAGAGCCGTAGTTATATTTTCCTTTAAAGTACTGTAGAAAAATAGTGTGTTTATAGATATACCATTTTATGCTGGAGGTAGCTATAAGCTGTGAGGAACTGTTTATTAAGTGTTATTTTTTCAGCATTTCCCATACTCTTGGGAGCAAAAATTAAGATTTCTATATGTTTCTAAAATACCAAGTATGTCTGTAATATCTTTACCCTTCAGTATAGATTGAGTGATGCTTCATTATAAGGCAATATAGCTTATATTAGCATTGTAGTCATAGTGTCCTAGGTTATTGTTGGAAAATAATATTAATCTTTTATTTTAGGAAGATAAGAAGAATCCTTGTGTTTTATAAATTCCTAACTCTAATACCGTTGTGTGCACATTGTCTAACAACGGATTTTGATTGTTTATATCGGAAAATTCAGCAGAAAATAAAGCGTTAGGTATAACCAAATAGCTCGACATTTATAGTCAAAGCGTCTTAATTTTTTTCCTTATTAAGAGAGGTATGTTACGATTGACAATCTCAGAAATCATTCTTCCAAGAGATTTTGATGAGGATGGGGAGGTCTTAGTCTATAGGCAATTAGTATATATTTATAAGGTACATTGCTTATTATCACATAATTGCCTACTCATTTTAAGGCGTTGTCATTTATTAGTTCACAGATTTGAATGACTGAAAATTTCATGTGTTTCTTTAGACCTATGCTTATCTTTTCGTCCTATATAGAGCCTCCATTTGTTGTGTTACTATTATTATTCTATGAAGCTGATGCAGACTACAGTCGTTTCTAATACATCGCTATGAATGAGAATGTGTCCAGTTCTTGATCCTATCACTGAAGGAGTCCATTGAGAGTTTAAATAACAGTACTTTTTGCAAGGTAAATCGCTGTTCCGTTTGGAAGAAGTATTTTCTTACTATTGAGGATGTCCTATAAATAAAGTTTGGGAATGTTTTGCTGTTCGTTTCTTAAACATGATGGAGTTATCTTTGATCACTTGTGATGAAAGGCTAGAGAATGATTATTCATCATTGCTAAATTGCACATGGTCAGAGAGATCTTTTATCACTGTTATTGGCGTTTATGCCCTCTTAAAAGCCATTTTGTATCGCTTTTAAGATTGAAAGTTATTATATTGTCTTTGAATGTTCTTACCTACTTTTCTAAAGTAGAATGATTTGCAGTTAATACAAGAGTATTGGCAGGTGTGTTTTTTAATAAAACGTGGATATTAAACTTCTGAATTATCGAGTATAACTTCACTATTTACATGTTTTTCAAAAAACACCAAAGCCGTCTTTGACGAAAAGCTTTGTGTTCTCTAGGGTTATTTTATTGGTAATGTTTTTAATGCCTGTTATTATTCTTCAATAATGGGAAAAGATAGCTGTTTTTCAGGCGTAAATTACGGGGGTATCCCTGAAAATAAGACCAATCATTTCATAGTCACCTATAATGTCTACTGCGGAATCTTTAAGATTAATTATGCTATCTATGTTGAGTAAATCTGTTAAAACAACTGTGACTGTCATTTCTGTCACATCAATCGTTCCATCATCTGACGCATTGAACGCAACAATATCAGATATTGTTTCTTATAGCTTTAGCAGTTGAATTTCTCTCCTGTGTATAGACAGAAAAATCTTTCCCTTGAGTTTTAACATTTTGTGTAGTTATGGTCTCAGTATTTTGAACATTAACTTTATCTGATCTATATTGAGGTGGTTGTGCATCTATTGTCTGTTATACTTTCGGTTATTCAGTGTTTTATTTTTTAGGTTCTAGCAATATAGACAGGGAAAGTGATTGCATTGCACTTGTGATGGGAACTGATGAAGAGAAGGAGATATCTTGATGTTTTCTAGATTGAGCAACCATATTTACGCTGGTAGATTGTATGCATTGTTCTCTATTTAAGCGAGATTTTCGGATGAAAACCGTTTATTTTCCTTAGACATATGAGGTTTTGAGAAGGCAGTTTTTAGGTATTTCTCGTTAAATAGACTGTTTTTTTCGTTTTGTCTCACATGTAAAAAAATTGAAACTGTTATAATTACAAGTACATATTCTTTAGAATTTTTGCTATTTTTTCACTGCATACCGATTGTACAGATAAAGCGCTTATACTTGGCGATAGAGACATTGTCATTGTGTAAGAAGTATGATATAGGAGCTGATAAAAGCAAAGTAAACTGCTCGAAACTTTGTGTAGCAAAGTTTTTTCTCATATGAATATATTCCGAACTTTTCATTTCTCCTCTTTATCAAATAAAAACATTTCATTCATTATATTTTTTATTCAATTATCGTGGAATATATTGAAGGTATGTTCCATTTCAAGCTATGAGTACAGTGTTTTGAAAATTGAAAATGTGTTTCAATTTTCATGATAGCCCTTCATCTACGGATTGTACTTGAGAGGTATTTTTATTGGGAGTATATTGATTAAAAAGACAGTTTATGCATTTTGCATGTCTCATGATAGTTTTAAATATTGAAAAGTTTTTCATTTCAAACCTATGTAAAAATATACCTATTAGCTTGTGTGCGATCATTGGAGTTGATACGCAGATAAAAACCATTTTAGAAAAACAAAAAAGTTTTTGTGAATGTTTTGTGCCGGATCTTTTGTCAACACGATGAATTTGTAGGTATATTAAGAGCTGGAAATCGAAGGAGGGTAGGTTTTTTATATATGAAAAGATAAAACTCTTTAATGGATTTTCATGATATCTTTCGTGGATGATATTATAAGAGAGAGATACTGCTCGTAGAAAGAGTATAATAGATAAGAGAATATGTCTGATGTATTGTTTTCATTTTTTTAAATATTGCTTTAGATATTTTTGAAAACCATAAAGCTAGATGCAAAAAAATGGTTAAGCGGGGGAGTTGTTTATTCGTATCAAGAGTTATTTTTGGTACAATATTTGAAATATTTTTTCATATTTCATAAAGTATTCATGACTGCTTTTAATGGAATTTGATTGTTTTTAGGTAACTCATATTTTCTTTTAAAAGATGCTGTGGAGTATGAATGGTATAATGATAAAGCCATTGAGCCCCCATCTTTACGCTTATAGAGAAGAAATCTGGCACCATCACACTGATTTGCCAGCTCGTGGGTTGCGACAATCCTTGCTAAGATAAGTTCATAAGAGCCATCTTTATTCCTTTTTCTATAGTTTCTACTCACACGCCAGCCCTGCTTACGACGTGCAAGGAAATGGTTTTGATTGGTTCAAGATAAACAGATTTGAAATGAGAGAATTTTACGAAAAACAATAAATTATCATTATGAATCAATATATTATATGATTTGTATCAGTTTTCATAATGCTTATAGGCTGTCAAGGTTATGCATGTGTATTCATTTTATGCGTGATGAGTATGAGTAAGTAGTCTTCATTAAAATCAGAAAAGTGATAAAAGTTTAATCATTTACATTTTTTACGCATAGAGACATTATTTCACTTTTTGATACAATTTCATTATTTAGTGCATAGTACTTTTGATAGCATAAAATAAGCAGCGCTGTTAACATTTCAACGCTGCTTCCACTTCAAAAATAAAAATCAAAGATGTTTAAAAATGGTAACGCATACCAGCAGAGAGTTGCACTCCAGATACACCAGCTTTTTGAAGCTTATGCTGATAATTAACATCGGCATGAAGCGCGAGACATTGTGATAGCTGCGCATTTACACCAAGCCCACCTTCAGCGGATGCTCCCATAGAATCAAGATGGAAAGTATCACCAATTTCTATCGTACTATTTTTATCAAACACTCTGATGATGTTGAATTTCCCGTAGAAAGAAATGTGATCACCATTTTTAATGGGAAGAGCCGTTTGTGTTAAGCGTCCACCAATACGCACTAACCATTGATGAGGTGTTCCCATGTTGACGTTAAATCCATCAATATCAGAAAAAGTGCTAAGCATGAGACGTTGATAAATAAGTTGTGCTTGTGGTTCAAAAATTAAACCTTTCGTACCAGTCTCTAGCTTTTGTCCGACGGCTGCCGATGCTTTGAATGTACCAGTGTTATCCAATTTTGCAGTGTTTCCAATGAAAGATGAGGCGATGTTTCCCTTGATGGATCCGTAAGAAAAGAGTGCATTGAAATACATTCCACTATTATGCTTCATACTTGCAAAGGTTGTAAACGACCATTTATCAAGTATACTTTTGGCAGCACCTTCTATATCTTTTGGGGTAAAAGCAAGTTTTCCATATGTGCCCAAAAAACCAAAACTTGTGACACTATTTTGATCTTCTAGCGTTGCTAATGTAATACCTGCTCGCAAGGCAGCATAGCGAATATTAGCACCATAACCATATTGTAAAGGATTACGACCAGAAGATAATGCTATTTTACTACCATATGAGGAAAAGAAAAAGCCTCTTTTTACTCTGTTCTTTGTCCCAATTTCCGTTGTTTGTATATTATCTAACAATGTATTTTGATTGTTGATATCAATAAAACCAGCAGAGAATAAAGCATTCGGCATAACCAAATAACTCGCTACTTGTGGTACAAGAGCTTTAACTTTTGACTCACGGTCAAGAGTAGCGCTTTGTAAACGAAAATCCCAAAAGTTTTCATTATCTTCTAAAAGGCTTTGTTCAGTATTTGCTTCTCCACGGCTCGCTCTGGGCCCATAGGCATTGAGCACATATTTGTAAGGCAACCCACCCATGGTGGTATAGCCATTTGCAAGTCTGAACGCATTCTCATTGACTTCTCCAAACACTTGAACGAGTGAAAGCCCACGCATATTTGACGGAACAGAACCTTCTACAGGGGCTTCATCACCTTTGAGAAGATTGTTAAAACGAACTGTTGTGGTCCCTGACACATTACCACGAACAAGAAGACGGTCAGTTTTTTGTTGTTCTTTTGATAGACCATCACTCCACTCAGTATTAAAATGAATTTCTGCATTGCCGGTTGCATTGTAAACGGCTGAAACATTAGGAGTTTCATTTTTTTGCGGTTGGGAAGTCTCAGAAACTTGTCCTATACTGAGGATTTGGTAGGTGCCTTTTTTCTGTGTATGCGGTTCTTTAAATATAACAGAACTATCATTAAGGTTTAATATTGAAACAACAGAATATGTTTGTTGATCCACATGAGAAAATTTTTCAACTTGATAGAGTTTATTTTCTCTTTCTTTGTCCATGTCAAATTGATTAAGCTTTAAGTACCATGTGCTGTTATTATTGAGAGTAAAAATCGTGGTATTTTGGGGATAAGCTTTCACTTTTCCTTCCAAAATTGAATGATCTGCCGTTAAGGAAAGCTTACCAGGTTGTGCGCCTCGTTCTTCGGTTTTATTTTTTAATAATAAGTCAGCACGAATTTCTGAATCTTTCAGGTGAATCTCAGCAACAACACCTGAGTAGTGTGGTCCTAAAATACCAATACCATTTTTTACATGAAGTTTTGTATTGTTAAAAGTTACTTGATTAACAACCTTTTCCCCCTCTTTGGGGTTGGAAGCTATAATGTGATCAAAAACGATACCAGAGCTTTTATGATGTCCAGAGACAGTTATAATTGAATCTTCAACATTGATTCTGCCATTTGCAATCAATAAACCTTTAGAGTTTGATTTTCCAATAATATTTTTAGCGTGAATGCGCCCATGAGTGGTTGCAGAAAATACAGCTGAATCAGAACGCAATATTGAATTTGTGATGATACCAACGCCGCCCTCATAAGCTACCGCTGTTGTAAATACATTACGCACAAAAACGTTATTAGAGGATTTTTCTTCTCCTTTAGACGCCCGAAACATAGAAATTTGAGGAGGTGATGTATTTGCATAAGTTGGATGGGAATAAGAAAAAATCAAAGTTCCAGCAATTGTACATAACAAAAAGTTTTTCTTATAAATAGATTTCTTACACATAGATATGCCTTTATTATTGGTATGCCTTTGATGCTTACTTCACTCCCCCTATGGCGCAAGTACCAAGGTAGTTTTATATCATTATATTTTTATTGTAAATAACAAAACGAATTATATAGAAGTCTTCTATAAATCGAAAAATTAATTTAAGAAAACCCTTTAAAATAGTTATACAAAGCAATAAACAAATAAATTTCAGAGAGTTCAATTTGGCGCATTTATGAAAAAAACTAATAAAATATGGTAGTTAAGAAAGATCTCTCTTGGGAAAGGGTGGAGAGAAAAGCAGTTTGTCAAAAAATATTTACAGCATTCATACGGAGGGAGCTGTTTTGTGTCTATATATCTGTCCTCAACTTTTTACACATTTTTATTAAGCAAAGTTATTCACTATGTAGTTTACTTATAAAGTAAAAATACCCTCTTATTAGTAAATAATAAATATGATATGTCTCTTTAAAGAGACAGTTATCAATGTTTCTCAACCCATTTCACAATGGTATTCGTGAATTTTATGATGACAAAAAGCCATTGAGTACTACCATTGTACAGCTATAAGTCCGCATCATCATTATATCTACCAGCTTTTTGGTGGTGCTATAATCCTTGCATTGCGTCTCTTTCATAAGAGGTACTTTTACTGATTTGGGTTCGGAGTTTTTATTCAACATACAAAATGATTAATTATGATTGTTAATCAATGCATTGCCTATACACAATAGAGAACAGGTCTTTTGAGTAGAAGAGAGCAGGGCTTCAATATATAAAAGGGCAGCTTAATATGCTACCCTTTATATTATGGTGTTGTTCTTTGTGTTAAAGTACAGAATAACACTACACTTGTTGTTAAAGCTTTGCTTTAAAATTGATAGCGTATTCCACCAGAAAAACTTGCTCCAGATATACCAGCTTTTTGAAGCTTCTGTTGATAATTAACATCACCATGAAGTGAGATGTTTTGAGACAATTGTGCACGGACGCCAACTCCACCTTCAAGGAAAGATCCCATAGATTCAAAGTGGAAAGTATCGCCAATGCGTATTTTACCATGATCACTGAAAGTTTTTACTACGTTGAGTTTTCCGTAGAGGGAAACGGCTTTGCTTTCTTTCGATGTCGATATATTCTGTATTAAACATCCACCAAGACGAATGAACCATTGGTGTGGATGTCCTATATGGACATTTAAGCCATCAACATCTGAAAGGGTACCAAGAACAAGACGCTGATAAACAAATTGTGCTTGTGGTTCAAAGGTCAACCCTTTCGCATTGGTTTCTAGCTTTTGTTTGATCGTTGCTGAAGCACTCAACGTATTTGCGTTATTTAATTCTGCAGTATTTCCTCTGAGTGCTGTAGAAATATTTCCTTTGAGAGCTCCATAGGAAAAGAGTGCATCGACGGAAATGCCACTGTTATGGCGGAGGCTACCATATGCAGCGATTGACCATTTATCCAGCTTATTCTCTTTCACATCTTCTATATCTTTTGGAGTGAAAGCGAGTTTTCCGTATGTTCCTAAAAGACCAAAACTTGTCGTTACATTTTGTTCTTCTAATGCTGCTAATATAATACCTGCTTGTAAGGCAGCATAGCGAACATCAGCATTATAGCCATATTGCAATGGAGTACGGCTAGAATATAGTGTGATCTTATTGCCATAGGATGACAAAAGAATCCCTTTCTTTTTATTATCCTTCTCCTCATTGTGTATCCACATACTGTCTAATAATGTATTTTGATTGCTTATATCCGCAAAACCAACAGAGAATAGAGCATTCGGCATGGCCAAATAGCTTGCTACTTGAGGAACAAGAGCCTTGACTCTTCCTTCATCATCAACAGTGGCACTTTGTAAACGGAAATCCCAAAAGTTCTGATCTTCTCTCAATGGATTTTGCTCAGCGTTTTCATCTTCTGGAACACCCACAACGACTTTATCAGATATAGTATACTTTGTGTAGTCTTTGAGGGTGTTTTCTTCTGATTCCTGAGATACATCTTTCAAGTGACTTTGGTTTTCATCTGCCTTTCCGTGGCTTGATGTTGGTCCATAGGCATTGAGCACATATTTGTAAGGTAATTCCCCCATGATGATATAGCCATTTGCGAGTTTAAAAGCGTTCTCATCCACTTTTCCGGACACTTGAATAAGTGAAAGTCCACGCATATTTGCGGGAACAGAATTATCTTTATTGGACGTTTCATCTTTCAAAATGCCATTGATATGCACAACTGTGGTGCCTGATACAGAACCATGAACAAGAAGACGATCAGTTTTTTGTTGTTCTTTTGGTAGGCCATCACTCCATTCGGTATTAAAATGAATTTCTGCATTGCCGGTTGCATTGTAAACTGCTTTATAAAGGGGCTCTATATTAGGAAGTGTGCTGTCGGACGGTCTAGAGACTTCAGCTGTTCGTCCTACGCTGAGGGTTTGATAATAGCCCTTTGCTAGTTTATGTGGCGCATTAAATATGATGGAGCTATTATTAAGGTTTAATATTGAAACGGTGGAAAGCGCCCGTTGTTTAATGTCAGTGAGATCATAGTTATAGACACTAAAATCAATATCGGCATCTTCTTTAGCTACATTTAAATACCATTTGCTGTGGTTGTTCAAATTCAAAACGGTCGTATTTATTTTTAAGGTTCTCGTCCTTCCTTCTATAATCGAATTGTCTGCAGTTAAGGAAAGTGTGACAGGAAGGGTGTCGTCATCATAATATCTACGTTTTGTTTTATTTCTCAGTAATACGTCCGCATGAATTTCTGAATTTTTAAGCTGAATCTCAGCGACAGCCTTGGAACAGTATGGCCCCAGAATACCAGTACCATCTTCTACAAAAAGTTTTGTATTATTAAGAACGACTTTATTGAGGACTGTCTCCCCCTCTTTTATATGATAATCTTTGGTTTCATAAACAACAATACCTGCTCCTCCTCCCCTTTGGACGGTTATGATTGAATCTTTGACATTAATAATACCATTTGTTGTATCTAAACCTTTGTATATTGTATTTGCTACAATTTTTTTAGCATTAATGCGTCCACCTTTTGATGCAGAAAGGACACCTGATTCTGTGTGTATTGTTGCGTTTGTAATCGTGACAACTGCTTTATCAACGGCAGATACTCCCGGACCTTTATCACGTACAAAAACATTATCAAAGGATTCTTCTCCTTCTTTTAATGTAATAGATTCAGAAATTTGAGGAGGTGATATATTTGCATAAGTTGGATGGGAATAAGAAAAAATCAAAGTTCCAGCAATTGTACATAACAAAAAGTTTTTCTTATAAATAGATTTCTTACACATAGATATGCCTTTATTATTGGTATGCCTTTGATGCTTACTTCACTCCCCCTATGGCGCAAGTACCAAGGTAGTTTTATATCATTATATTTTTATTGTAAATAACAAAACGAATTATATAGAAGTCTTCTATAAATCGAAAAATTAATTTAAGAAAACCCTTTAAAATAGTTATACAAAGCAATAAACAAATAAATTTCAGAGAGTTCAATTTGGCGCATTTATGAAAAAAACTAATAAAATATGGTAGTTAAGAAAGATCTCTCTTGGGAAAGGGTGGAGAGAAAAGCAGTTTGTCAAAAAATATTTACAGCATTCATACGGAGGGAGCTGTTTTGTGTCTATATATCTGTCCTCAACTTTTTACACATTTTTATTAAGCAAAGTTATTCACTATGTAGTTTACTTATAAAGTAAAAATACCCTCTTATTAGTAAATAATAAATATGATATGTCTCTTTAAAGAGACAGTTATCAATGTTTCTCAACCCATTTCACAATGGTATTCGTGAATTTTATGATGACAAAAAGCCATTGAGTACTACCATTGTACAGCTATAAGTCCGCATCATCATTATATCTACCAGCTTTTTGGTGGTGCTATAATCCTTGCATTGCGTCTCTTTCATAAGAGGTACTTTTACTGATTTGGGTTCGGAGTTTTTATTCAACATACAAAATGATTAATTATGATTGTTAATCAATGCATTGCCTATACACAATAGAGAACAGGTCTTTTGAGTAGAAGAGAGCAGGGCTTCAATATATAAAAGGGCAGCTTAATATGCTACCCTTTATATTATGGTGTTGTTCTTTGTGTTAAAGTACAGAATAACACTACACTTGTTGTTAAAGCTTTGCTTTAAAATTGATAGCGTATTCCACCAGAAAAACTTGCTCCAGATATACCAGCTTTTTGAAGCTTCTGTTGATAATTAACATCACCATGAAGTGAGATGTTTTGAGACAATTGTGCACGGACGCCAACTCCACCTTCAAGGAAAGATCCCATAGATTCAAGCTGATAGTCTTTATCAATGTGGATTGCTTTATCATCACCAAAGGTTTTGATTGCATTTAATTTTCCGTAGAAGGAAAGAGAACGACCTTTTTCAGTGGTCAGAACGGTTTTGGTCAAACGCCCACCAATGCGGATTAACCATTGATGAGGGTTGTTCATATCAACTGTGAACTTATCAGCATCTTCAATGGTTTTAAACGCTAAGTATTGATAAGCAAACTGCACTTGCGGTTCAAAGGTTAATCCTGCAACATGGGTTGCAAATTGTTTTCCAATGGTGGTGGAGATGCTCCACATCTTTGCATGTTTTACTTTTGCGGTTTTCCCAATGATAGCATTGGTGATATCTCCTTTTAGGATTCCATAAGATAAAAGTGCATCGACATAGAAACCATTGTTATGTTGGAGACTGCCATAGGCTGTGAGGGACCATTTATTGACGGTGCTCTTGCTGGCATCTTTCATATCTTTGGGGGTAAAAGACAGTTTATTATAAGTTCCCACAAGACCAAAACTTGTTGTAGTGCTTTGTCCTTCTAGCAATGCTAATGTAACACCCCCTTGTAGAGCGGCAGAGTGAATATTTGCACCCCTGTAACCATATTTACGAGGACCACTTTTAGAATATAATGTACCAGTACTTCCATAAGTGTACAAGAAGAATGCATTCTTTCTTTGCTCTGTTTTTCCTAAGCTTGATGCTCTCATATCAGCTAACAGCGCATTTTGCTTAGTCATATCAGTTAATCCAGTATAGAAGAGAGCACTTGGCATGATCAAATAGCTTGCCATTTGTGGAACAACAGCGTGCACATTCGGCTTTGAACCAGGCTTTGGAAAAAGAAATTCAGGTTGCAAACGGAAGTCCCAGAAACTATAGTCTTTTTCCTCAAACAGGCTTTGTTCAGTATTGGCTTTGCCATGGCTTGATTCTGGTCCATAGGCATAGAGCGTATACATATTTGGTGATCCATTTTTCGTGGTATAGCCATTAACCAATTTAAAAGAATCCTCTCCGGCTTTTCCAGACACTTGAATAAGAGAAAGACCGCGTATATTATTAGGAATAGAAGTGTTTTTCTTAATATTGTTTCCGTCAAAATTTCCTGTAACATAAACTGCTGTGGTTCCTGAAACATCTCCATGAATGAGAAGTCGGTCAGTTTTTTGTTGTTCAACCGCAGCACCATCACTCCATTCAGCATTGAAGTGAATTTGTGCATTGCCAGAGGCATTATAGATACTCTTCTCTTTATTGTCCTCTGTAGTTTCTGACGGTTCAGGCTCTATTTGTTCTGATTTTTTAAACCCTATATGCAGTGTGTGGTAATGATTTTCTGTTGGTTTACTAAAAACAATAGCGCTATCACTCAGATCAAGCATAGAAATATCAGAACGAGACCTTTGAGCGATATCAAGGAGTTTTCCGTCATTATCTTTATCTTGTGTGCTGTTTTTTAAGGTCCATATTGTACCATTTCTCAGATCAAAATGGACAGTTTTATCTTCTGAAATTTTGCTTCTACCTTCTAAAGTAGAGCCATCGGCGGTTAATATGAAGGTGCCATTGGATATTGCTTGAACTTCTTGAGCTTCTTTCTCTGTCAATAATCCTTTATTTTTCAAAGATTCATTGTCTTTTTCAAGATCATCTCCCAACAAAACATCACCACGGATGTGCGAATTATTGAGATTGATGGTACCAATGAGAGGATCTGTATTATTTTCATCGTTTTTTCTTTTTTCAGGATTTTCTTTAGAAAAGGCACCAATGCAAATCGCTGTTCCATGTTGAACTTGAAGAGTTGCACCAGTCAAATGGATCTCATTTGACTGTGGATCAATTGAATCGCTGAGACTGCCTGAATTATTTTGATGAGTTTCAGAGAGAGAAAGAAGCTGTAAACCAGAAACTTCTGCGGTTGCAAGAACGTTTTCGAGATCAATATATCCACCGTCTTTTGCAAGCAGGGCACTTTCTTTTGCATTTACTACTCCTCCTGTCATGATGACACTGGATTTTGAACCGTCTGCAAGTAGGGTAATACCATCAGACGACGTAACTGTAGCACTGTTTTCTAATTTAATCGTGCTACCGTTGGTCGCATAGAGTCCTCTATTTTTTGCATAAAATGATCCCCCAGCTATTGTTATTTCAGAGTGATCATCGGCCCATACTCCGTTGTTTGTTTCCGACAGAGTTACATTGTTCAAAGTGAGCGTGCTGTTTGTCCTAGCTCTTATTCCCTCGTCCATAAAGGCTTGACCTTTACCGCTCGATATCTTTACATTTTCTAGCTTGTTTTTATTGTCTTTACTACTTTCACTGTTTTCGAGAAAAACAGCAACTTTAGGAGCTGTAATAGAGCCTCCAGTCATTGTGACTGTTCCACGATTTGCATGAATTGCAGCGTTCATTTCGTTTGCTGGCATTTCATTTTCAGGAGTTTCCGATTTGCTCAAAACTTTTAATTCATCTGGAACTAATGTGACGGCAACATCTGTCAGATCAATATGTCCACCATTCTGGGAGATAACTGACTCATTTTCTCCCCTTATACGACCTCCTTCCATTGCAATTTTTCCACCATCTGCAAGTAGTCCAGTTGCACCTGATATTTTAACGCTATCTTGTAATGAAATAGTGGAGTTGCCTTGAGCTTTCACTGCTGTATCGCTTACTGTATATTCTCCTTTTGTTATGTACAGTTGACCAACACCTGTTGAAAATACACCGTTTTTTGCTTGAGTAACTGTTACATAAGTCAAAGATAATATGCCTGAATTTACAGATACTCCCATATTGATTTGACTTCCATTATAACCTGATATCTTTACATCAGTTAGCCTGTTGTCAAATGTTGTAACGTTTTCTAACTTTACGCCAGTTCCAGTAACGTTTATAGAACTATCATTCACCGTTATACTGCTATAGCCCTTTAGTCGAATGCCATTAGTGGCTTCTTTAATAGTGGTGTTATTGAGTTCACCTTCAGCTTTCTGATCTGGATTTTCTCCATCTATAAGAGAGTTATGTATGTCTAGAGTTAGAGGTATATCATTCCCACCTAGAGTTAGTCTTTTTGCTTTTAGGGTGCCGCCTCTAATTATTTCAATCGTATCGATACTTCGGTCACTGAGTATTTTATAGGTTGAAACTAGAGTGCCTCCGAAAGCATGTGTACTACATTGGATATTAAAAATTATGATTGTTGCTACAGCTGTGTAGGATAAAAGTGATCTCTTATACATTGATATTTTCCTTGAAATAAGCCCCCAATATTCTCCCCACTGATTTCATGAGAAAAATAGATAATAGATACTTATTTTGAATTTCTTTGATCTTCTTTAGAATAAACTATTTCAGTTTATCTACAGTGCTTTTCATTCATATTCAATAGAATATTATTATATTGAAAATATACATTAAAAAAATATTATTAAAAATAACAAAATATATTTTACTTTAGTTATAATAAAACATTTTGTGCTAATTTTTATTTTTTTTAACAGAAAAAATTATGTGTATATAATATGTATTACCTATAATTATAAAGTGTAAACATTATTATATATAGATATATTTATACTTTTTAAACAGATGATATTATTATATCTATATATTTTCTTATATATATCAGATGATAGGCAATGAAATATATGCCTCTTTATAAGAGGAAAACTTGAAATATATTATCTAATTTATATTTTTGTTGGGAAATTATCACTTTTATTTTCTATTTTATGATGTTTTTCGGTGTGCTTATAAAATATAAAATTGCACATATGGTTATTACCGTTGCAGTGTTTACCTTTTGGGTTGTTGTGATCTTGTACAGGAGGTTTTTCTACAAAAACTTAAGATTAGAGCAAGAAAAACCTCGATAGTGCATGCAAAAATTTTTCTAGTAGATCCTCGGATTGGGCGTGAGAGATTTATACAATCAGTTTTTTATAAAAATCTTTAAGATGTCTTGCTGGTGTAGTGCGATGGCTACATAATGAATCAGGATGGTATATTTTTGCAAGCGGTATTGGGTTGTTTCACAAAAGAGATAAATAAAGAGAACAATTCAATCAAAATGTGATAGACCTGAAACAGAAGGGGTGCAGTGATCAAGCCATCCGCTTTTGTGTATATAATCTTAAAAAACTTTATGCGGGGTTAACAAACTCTAAAACTCTATACTATTCTATCGGTGATGCTGTGATCTAGAGACAAGGGAATTTGAAATGAGACAGATTAAAAGATTATGACAGGGGTTTGAGTATTAGAAGAAAAAGGAAGAAGCACAAGATAGAAAAAAATGAGAGAAATTTGCAATAAGGGGGGGTATAATAAAACAAGCCTAACGATGCGTAAGAAATACCGTAAATAATGTATAAGAATTTGGTGATAATACCTATGAGGTTGGATATGTGCCAAATTACAAGAGCTATTCTTAGGAGTTACATTATAAATAAAAGTACAATAAAGTTAATATGTTATGTATTTGTTTTATATGAATCTTCTGAAGGTTTCACGCTTTTATGCATGACTTAAGTGATCAGTTTTTATAGAAGTTATTATTTATCAATAGAGCATAAAAAAAAGCAGATCATGACGCAAATGTTATGACGCGTGTAAACATTTAAATGAAATGCAAAACAATTATCATTCATAACAGTTCATAAATTGTATGCGTGTAGATTACATTTTATTTTAATAATTAAATCATTCGTTTCATAATTTATAAGATTAAAATTGAGAGACATAAAATGGAGAGTTATTGTAGTATGATTACAATCCTTTTGAAATTTACCTGCTTATCTTAAAATATCTGCTCTCAAATTTGAAAAAATTAAAATCATGTATTCCAAATTTGGAGTCGTATTTCTAAATTGTAATTATCAAAAAAACTTTTGATAGTTTGTACCGATCATTAAAAGCGCTTTCAATTTTATAAGACATAATACGATAATTTTCATACTTTTTTAATGAGCTGTATCCAGAATTCTTTGCTCGCCGTTTTCTAAATTTTTAGAGAGTGTTTTAAATCTTTTTATGCAGTCTTTAAAGCGCCCACTGTTATGCTGCTTTTATTATAGTTTTTTATTTTACGCTTCTCAATTTTGATAGATAATAGCTTTAAGAAACTGAAGATATGTACTGTGCTTTTGATGTTTTATCAGAATATATTGTGAGTCATTATGATAATAACGGCTCTGAGATATATGAACATTATATTTTATACCATGATTTCTTTTTTGTGTTCTGTTTACAGACGGTAATTTTTTATAAAAAATGATCAACTAAATTATGTATAAAAATGTGATTTTTTAAAGAGATTCCTATGAAATGAATACACATACCATGATAAATTTACTGGTTTTTATGTATAGTGTAGTACTTATTGTGGAATAAAGAGCATATATGGTGCAGGGTACAAAATGAAAAAATACATATAATTGTTTCAGTAACATGGACAATAATCGCTCAATTGTTTCTCTGATTTCTAAACAAATAACCAGATTTTCTTTTATTCTATGAAGTTAATTACGAATACGATGAAATAGAATACGGATGAGAAAATGCTCAGTTAAGAGAAAGAATCATGAGGGGAAAAAGTGATCGTCAGGATTTGCATTATTTAAAAATAGCTGTATTCGGTATGGTTATTATAAGTTTGGGGATTGGGCAGTTTTTCTATACACTAGTATTTCTAGTTATATTGGATGAAGGATTGTTTAGCTTTAATCAACTTTCTTATATAGCGAGCGCTAATTGTGGTGGTTATTTAGTTGGGTGTCTGTTTTTTTCGCTTTGCAGATTTGGGAATATATCTCGTACTTCCTACATGTTATCTGGTACAGCCATAGTAACGAGTGCGCTTAATTTTTGCCGTGGCGTTAACAATAAAGTTTTATTTGGTTTTCTTAATCCACTTTTCTGCTGGTATTGCAAGTGCAGCAATGATGATTTTTTGTTCTATTATGGTTATACAGCATAGTCACAATATACGGGTTATTGCTTCGCTCTGTGAAAGTGTAAGAGTTGGTATTCTATTGGGTGATGAGTATGTTATAATCGGTTTGAGTAGCTCATTAGATACGAAAAATATTTGGTTTTGAGCTGCCTCAATATCTATTGTATTGTTGTTCTTATTGTTTATTTTATTTCCACGTTGTGTTGATGCGTCTCAATTTGTTATTAATTAAGTCATTGACACACGAAAATATCGTTTGGTGGGAATTCGTTCTGCTTTATGTGCTTGCTGGGTTCGGTTATATCATTGTCGCAACATATCTTCCTTTGATGGCGAAAACATTTAATTTTCAACTATTCACTAACCACTTATGGTTGTTTGTTGGAATAGCTATTGTTCTCAGCCGTTTCATTTGGTTATGGGGAGAAAATCGATATGGAGTATTACGTTGTCGAACGCTCAGTTTACTTATTCAAGGAGGATATGTATTATTGACAATTATTTAGCCAATCTCCTCTACTGATAGTCCTTAGTTGCATAGGGTTTGGATTTACCTTTATGGGGACGACTTCTTTAGTTATGCCGTTAACTAAGCGTTTGTATGCACCGTATGGCATAAATCTGCTCGGGTTAGCTACCTTAACTTACGGTTTTGGCCAAATATTAGGATTTCTATCGACGAGTTTTCTAAAGTTTGATTTATACACTATTGCACTTTCCGTTATTTGTAGTGCTTTAGCACTTTTTGTAGCTGCTGGGATCTGTCAATATTGCCTTTGTAAAAAGATCGTTAGCGTTTCATAAACTTTGCAGTCTTCAATCAAAAGCCAAGAAAGTTGATAAAGTTCTTTCTAAAATATTTCATGAAAGTCAAATTATTCTAATAGGCGGATTTACAGCATGATTCACTCTACAGTTGTTCTTTTGAGTATTGATCTTCGTGGGATAAGTGTTCTCGAATAATTTGTTCACGCTTTATGGCGTTTATCCATTTTCTGGTAACATTGATTATTTTATTGAGTGATTCTAATGAGAGGAGGATTGGTACCCATAGTGTGTATCAGTCAGATCATTTATTGGGTAATAGTGTAGTTTGCCGGATTACTTTATTTGGTGATGCTACAGTTAAGAGTGTAAGTCTTATTCGTGAGGGACCGAATTTTTATCAATAAGTTACTCAACAAGGTTATCGTAATATGAACGGTATTTTTTCTCGGACAGAGCATAATGGGAGAGCAATCAAAGAAAATGATTATTTATCACTTTGTTTGTGAGATGAATACTATCTTAGGTTTACCGAAAGCTCACACAAGACTTACCGTCCGGTATTTGTATTAAGAAGGTCTGACGGAAAGCTATCAGTTTCCATATTCACCAAGATAATAAGACGGATGTTCTCTTGGAAGAAGGCTGTCGTTACAGTATAGATTTCGTTTATATTACAACTGGTCACGATAAGAGTATATACTGATCGCATAATAAAATTCTGCAACAGTTTTTAGATGCTCACCAAATCAAAAACGCATTTTTGAACTATTATTCGCTTCCTTATCTAATCGAACAGTTAGGCTCTATCCAAGCTTTGTCTCATGTGCTGGTACAAGGAATTGGATTAACCATATGATGTTTATCACAACTGACTTATGGTTGTGGTGGGACTTTTACTGAGAAGGCTGGACAATTGCACTATATACCAAGTGGCAAAGAATCTACAATAGCTTTATTTTGCTGTCAAACATTGCCTTGTAATAGTCATGAGATCAATCAAAAGAATAATATATACTATCACTTATTACTCTTGAGGCAATAAACCATCCGCATAGGCAGTCCAGCATTTCTACCAGTTCTTCATAGTTGGTTTTTGAAATGCCGTTTTTATCTCTGTTACTTAAAGAAATGTGCTATGTCTATCGAGTACGCAATTAGGGTACTGGCTAGACCCTGAATCCTATGTTGTTACTTCTAAAGATGAGCAGAGCATTCAAGTGTTGCTATATCCTCATCGAAATAAAACATTCATTTCTCTCATTGAGTATGTGAGGGAAGATCTTCATTCTGCCGCTACAGGTCATGTTGATGACCTGGTGAAAGCTGCAGATGTGATACGAGATGTCCGTGATATTTTACATGCAGCAATCGGTTTTTGCGGGTTAACATCTTCATCTCGTAAGTACTTTATTGAATATTTCAATCCAAACTTTAACCGTATTTCTGCTGGTTCACCGATGCAGTGAAACTAAGAGTTGAAGGCAGTAATGTAGGCTGGTATCGTGACTTTAGCTGGTGGGTCTAATCCCCAATTTTTCTCAATGTCATTACCAGCCGTTTCGAAATTCAGCCTGTTTTCGAAGATGAAAACAAGTTCAGTTGATGGAGATATGCTGATTAAGGTCAAGATTGATAGTTTTTCTTCATTGCGTGATGAATCTCTTTTTATCCAAAATTGGATTGCTCAAGGGTATTATCAGGTCATTCATCAACTAGGGATCTTATCCTAGTGGTATTGATTATCAGCAGCATCCTATAGATATTAAAGGACAAGTACAAAATAAATGATGGGTGTTGGGTAATCCAGTAGAGGAGCCTAATTTTATACATATATTTTGCTGATGCCACTCGTGAACTCACGTGCACTGACAGGATGCGGGGCATTGTGTTATTGACATGTATGAGCAATTTCTTAGTCGTCACTAGATTCAACAATGAATGTACATTGATGATATAAAAAGTTACTTGATACGCATATCCTCTGTATTCGCTATAATAGCGATACTGATACTATTTGTTTTTCTTATATTTATCTCAATAAGAACTTGGTTTCTTGTTCCATTGCGTGGATTGATTGTTATTGGTTATTTACTTTTAACGATGCCATACTGATGATTTAAGGGTAATGCGCGCAGTGGTGTGGTCATACTGTTGGTTTTACTTTAGTGCTGATATGGCATTGGCAATTTCCTGATGTTAGTACTGTGTTTGTGCGTTTTACCGATGTCTTTTGATTATTGTTCGCCATGGGGGTATTACGCTATGAGATGAATGTATGGCGTATTCCAGAATTTCTCTCTGAACGGTTAATGCACTATAGAACGGGTTCATTTACCCTGTTCATTGCAATACTGACTGCCTTTCTAATTTGGCTGATAAGTTTGGGGTTTATCCCCCTAGTGATTGATGCCTTGAAGCAAAGTGTTTTTCTCTCTCGCTATTTGGTTGTTACCATGAAGCGAATGATAAGCATCACAATGATACTGATGCCATCACCACCACTATCAAAAGAGCCAAGCCGGTTCAGATGATCCGTTGGCTGAATAATGACAGCTATAGTGCTCTCATGCATGGAGAAGTGATGATCACAAATATCACTAAAGACCACGACTATATAAGCCGTTCTGGTCAATCACAGCGGATCCGTTATTCCATGCGTCTGTTGCCGTTTTTTGAAGGGGGCAAACCACAAGGTCAATACCAACAGGGATATGATCAAAGGGGGGAACAAAGTCGATGAAGATCCCAGAAAAGCAAGTGATTGTCACCTTAGAAGATATGAGTTTAGGTTTGATCTGCTT